>NZ_JAQGLV010000063.1 GCF_028292705.1 Collimonas fungivorans
GACGGCCTGGCCGAAGCCTGCGGCTGGCTGGAAAAAACCGACGAATTGCGCAGCCACGGCAAGCGCTCCCTGAGCGAAGCCGACGCCCGCCATGGCAACGGCCATGCCTGGCCCCTGCCGCCAGCCGGACCGGCGCCGTTCGATCCGTCGCAGCCGGGCCAGAACGTGATTTCCTACAGCCTGTTCGGCGCCCATCCGCGTTACTGCGAAAGCGCCGTCATGAATGTCCAGGTGGCGCCGGAACTGTTCCCGGACTGGACCTGCCGCGTCTACCTCGACGCCAGCGTGCCGCGGCATGTGCAGCGCCGCCTGCAGCAGGCCGGCGCGCAGCTGGTCCACATGGATGGCGAGCCGGCAATGCCGCCGGTGCTGTGGCGTTTCCTGGTGATGGACGATCCGGCGGTCAGGCATTTCCTGGTGCGCGACGCCGACTCGCTGCTCTCCGAACGCGAACCGCCGGCAGTGCAGCAGTGGCTGGCCAGCGGCCGCTGGTTCCATCACATGCGCGACTATTTCACCCACACCGAACTGCTGCTGGCCGGCATGTGGGGCGGCTGCAACGGCGTGTTTCCCAAGATCGCGCCGCTGATACAACAATACATCGCCGCCTATAAGGGGCCGGCGCGTTTCGTCGACCAGTACTTCCTGCGCGAAACCCTGTGGCCGACCGTGCGCCAGAGCCTGCTGAGCCACGATGAGCTGTTCGATTTCCACGACGCCCGGCCGTTTCCGCCGCATCCCGCCATCCGCTGGCAAACCGCCCAGTTCCACGTCGGCAGCAACACCAGCTACCAGATCGTCTCCGGCGCCAGCAGCCTGCCGGACGGCGCGCAGCAAACGCTGCGGCTGCGGCGCCAAGGACAGGCCGAAACACTGGATTACCTTGGCGCGGTGCAAGGCGGGCAATGGCGCCTGAACCTGCCGTTTTTCCTGGTGCAGGAAATCGCCGCCGGCAGCTTGCAGGTAGAACCGGCTACAGGTGAAGCGCTTGCGCGCGCATAAGATTCCTTCCCGGCGCCAGCCGGCAGCTGCGGGCGACAACCGCCTGCAGCCGATCATCGCCGCACTCGGCGCCGGCCAGTACGCCAAGGCGGAAAACCTGTGCCGGCAGCTGCTGAAATCGGCGCCGCGCCATGCCGAGGCAAACCATTTGTGCGGCGTCGCCTGCCTGCAGCTGGGCAAGCTGGAGCAGGCAGAACAACTGATCGGCCAGGCGCTAAAGCTGCGGCAAGACGCCGGTTATTACCTCAACCTGGCCCTGGTGCTACAGGCCCGCCACGCCGGCGATGCCGCGGTAGCGGCAGCTTACGGCGACTGCCTGCGGCTCGATCCTGGCAACGCCAAGGCCGGCAACAACCTGGCCAACCTGCTGCGGCGGCAGCACCGGCATGCCGAAGCCGAGCAGCTCTACCGCCAGGTAATGGCCCGCCATCCCGCTTATGCGCTGGCGTTCAAGAACCTGGGATCGCTGCTGTTCGACATCTTTCGCTACGAGGAAGCAGAGCAGGCCATACGCCATGCATTGCAGCTGGAACCCGGAATGATTGACGCCCACACCGCGCTTGGCGCGCTGCTGGAAAAAACCAAGGGGCTCGAGGAAGCGGCCGCCATCTTCAGCCGCATCGGCGACTGCACCGCCTTGCAGCGAGTGCGGCGCAATCTCGCGGACTGGAGCGGCCTGGAAAAAATCGATGCCGCGGCCTTGCAGACCGCCGGCGCAAACCACCGGTTCCACGGCGAACCCTGGTCCCTGCTGAATATCCCGGCGCTGACGCCAGCCTTGCACCGCCAGGCCGGCCATGTGTTTGCGCTCAAGAAGTGGGGAACGGAACTGCAACAAGAACGGATTACGCCGGCTCCCGCAGCGGCGGCCGATAGCCGCCTGAAAATCGGCTACCTCTCCTCCGATTTTTACGATCACGCAACCATGCATCTGCTGGCCGGTGTGCTGGAAGCCCACGACCCGCAGCACAACGACATCCGCCTGTACTCCTACGGTCCGCCGCGCGACGATGATTTCACGCGCCGCATCGCGCACGCCGCCATCCCGCTGCAGAATATCCGCCACTTGCCGGACCACGCCGCGGCGAGCCTGATCGCGGCCGATGGCATACAGCTGCTGGTCGACCTGAAAGGCTACACCACCGGCGCCCGGCTCGGCATCAGCGCCTTGCGGCCGGCTCCGGTCACGGTGAGCTGGCTGGGTTATCCGGGCAGCCTCGGCCATGCCGGGCTGGCCGACTACATCATCGGCGATCCAGTGGTGACGCCGCCGGCCCACGCCGGCCATTTCAGCGAAACACTGGCGCTGATGCCGCACAGCTACCAGCCGAACGACCGCAGCCGCCCCATCGGCGAGCGGCCGGGGCGGCTGGCGGCCGGATTGCCGGAACAGGGAATGGTGTTTTGTTCGTTTAACCAGGTGCAGAAAATCAATCCGTCCACCTTCGGCTTATGGTGCCGGCTGCTGGCGGCCGTGCCGGACAGCGTATTGTGGCTGCTCGATCCCGGTCATCCGGTTGCCAGGGAAAACCTGTGCAACCAGGCCGTGCATCGCGGCATTGCCGCGCAGCGCCTGGTCTTCGCGCCGCGCCTGCCGCTGGAACAGCACCTGGGCAGGCTGCAGCTGGCCGACCTTGCGCTCGACACTTTCCCTTGCAACTCGCACACCACCGCCAGCGACGCGCTGTGGGCGGGCGTGCCCTTGATTACCCGCAGCGGCGAACTGTTCGCCAGCCGGGTCGCGGCCAGCCTGCTGACTGCCCATGGATTTCCGGAACTGATCGCCGGCAATGATGAAGAATTCCTGACGCTGGCCCTGGCGCTGGCCAATGACCCGGCCAGGCTGGAGACCTTGCGCGAACGCCTGCAGCAGGCGCGCCTGGCGTCGCCGCTGTTCGATACCGCCAGGTTCACGCGCGATCTGGAGAGCCTGTATGCCGCCATCTGGCGCGCGCATGCGGCCCGCTCCACGCCGCAACACGCGACAGCCGAGGTGGTGCGCGCCGACAGTTGAAATGACGGTAGAGATACAGCTTGTTCTGGAGATGCCGGATCAGGTCAGCAATCGGATGATTTACCGTACGCCGTCTTAGGGCTGTATGCCTGACAGCGCCTGTGTCCATCGTTGCGCGCAAGCGCCCAGGAAATTGTTGACCACAACGCGGTCTTCCCCCAGTTCGCTTTTTGGGTGCGACCGTGCTTTGGGGATCAGCGCCAATCCGGCCCGAACTTCGGCGCTGGCCAGGATCGGCGGCCCGATCCATTGCAGGAGCGGCTCCAGCGCGGCGCGCTCGTCCGCAGTCAGCCGGGGAAACAAGGACTCCATCAGCCTGATCCGTATCGCCGACAAGACAGGACGGATGCCGCTCTGGTCCCTGGATTGCTGGCCTTCATGGGTCCTGTAGTGCACCAGCGTGTCGGGAAGGTTGGCAAATTTCGCACCCGCCCGCGCAGCATCGACGTACAGTCCCCAGTCAAAGGCGCTCTTGTTGCCGGTTTGCCAGCGCAGCGAATGCCGTTCGAGAAAATCGCGCCGCAGCATCACCGTCGGGTTATACAGGTTACCGGCGCCCGCCAGCAAATTCGCCTTGATCCTGCCGTCGTCCAGCGGCACCGCGGCCCTGGCGCCGGAAACGCCGAAGCATTGCATCTGGCCGCCGACCAGGGCGATGCGCGGCTGGCCGTTCAGGAAACGCACCTGCTTTTCCAGCCGGCCGGGCAACGCGATGTCGTCCTGGTCGAGCAAGGCGATGTATTTGCCGCCTGCCGCGTCGAGGCCGGTGCAGGTCGCCGCCGCGGTGCCGCGGTTCTCGGGATGCGCCAGGTAGCGGATGCGCGCATCCTTGAGCGCCAGGATTTTTTCCTGGCTGGCGTCGGTGGATGCGTCGTCCACCACGATCAGTTCGAAATCGCGGAAAGACTGGCCGAGGACCGAGCCAATACTCTCTTCAAGATATTGCGCGCCGTTGTAGACCGGCATGATAAGGGAAATTTTTGGCATGGCGATTCAGGGCTTTTCGTGCAGCGCGCCCGCCAGCATGGCGCGCAGTTTCTTGTCGCGGACAAGGGCTGTTACGCCGGCAAGCAAGAATCCAAGCAGCAAGCCGGCGGCTACCGCAATGCTCTTTTTAGGATAGACAGGGTTCTTCGGCACATACACCGGCGCAACTGCCTTGGTATTGAACGTACGGTAAGGACTGAGCTGCTCGTCGTACGTATTGATCTGGTCGCGGAACAGGCGCATTTCAGCGTCGCTGGATTTCAGCAGCGACGCCAGCAAGATGCTTTCCGAGAATTTCCGTTCAATCGTAGCGGCGCTGTTCACTCTTTTTATGGGTTCAAGGATAGCGCTGCGTTCACTGTCGATCTTCTGCAGCGAGAGCCTGGCATCGGCCAGGTTTTTCTCCAGCCTGGTGACCGACGGCAGCAAGAGTTCGGCATGTTCCGCCTGCAGCACCTGGAATGCCGCCAGCAGGTTTTGCTTTGCTTCCGCAGGCGAACGGCCCTTGACGCTCATCTCCAGCAGGTTGCCGCCTTTTGCGATGGACGCTGCCATGGATTTCTTGATCAGCGCGCTGCGCGCGCTCAAGGCTTCATCGACCGGCAGGCCCTGTGCCTGCAATACCTGGCTGACAAAACCTGGAAATTTCACGCGCTGGGCGACGTTGTTGGGATCCGCCAGCAGGTTTTCGCTGGAACCGATTTGTCCGACCTGGAGCAGCATCGTCGCCGGCCATTGCTTGGGAATCATGTAGGCAATGCCTGCCGCGATCACTGCACCCGATACGGCGCCGGCAAGCAGCCCTTTCAAGTGGGGTTTCAGCGCGCTGAAGAGCGTGGTTCTGGGATGGATGGAAATAGTCATTCTGGCAGCGAGAGCAGGTAAAGCCGGGTTACGAACCGAGCAGGCCGACCCAGTGCAAGGTCGAGGCATCGGCCGGCATGGCGGCAGGATTGCGGTCCGGCAGCTCTGCCGCCGCGCGGTAGCTGTTTTTCTTGGCTTTCCTGGCGATGCGCTGTTCCAGGCGGCTGGTATACCGGTCGCCGTAGTCGACCACGGTATCCAGCATCTGCTGCAGCTGCGCATCGCCAACCTTGCTGTGCGCCAGCTGGCGCCAGAAATCGCATTCGTTCCAGCGCCGGAAACGCATGTAGGCGGTGCTGGATTTGCCGAACTGCGGCGGCAGCGAAGACCAGGGGGCCTTGTTCAAGACCACCCACAGCAAGGCTTCGATAAACAGGCGATTGTTCCTGGCGCTCACGCCCGGGTCGCCCGGCCTGCCGATCAGCAGCGGCTCCAGCTGCTGCCACTGGCCGTCGTCGAGTTTCATCTCGTATTGCGCGGTTTGTTTCATCATGAGGGTCCAAGATCTTCTGTGTTGACAGCCCTCATGATCAAGCATCTAACAATCAACCGAAAGCGGACTAGCCTTCAAACGATGTAGGAAAATTCCGATAAAACCGGATTACGCGCCACACTCCGGTTTCAGGCCTCTTGCGCGGCTGCGTCCAGCCAGTTTTCCAGCGACAGCTCCAGCTGGGCCATCGCCGCCAGCACTACCGAGGCTGCCTGCTGCAGGTCGGCTTCGGCGGCGCCGTCGCGGCACAGCGCCTCCAGCTCGGCCGCCGCGTCCGACAGGATCTGCGCGCCGACAATGGTGGCCGCGCCCTTGATGGAATGGGCGATGTCGCTCACCGCCAGCCAGTCCGCGCTCGCCAGCCGCTGCGTCAGCGCCAGGCTGTCGCTGCGGTTGGAGCGGATCAGTTCCTGCGCCAGCTTGGCGATCAGGGAAAAATCGCCGCCCGTCATCGCCTGCAGCGCACTGACGTCGTACAGCGACCGGGCAAGCGGCGGCGCTGCCGCGACCTGGCGCGGCATGCCGCCGGCCAGGCGTTTCTGCAGGTCTTCCAGCCCGATCGGCTTGAACAGGCAATCGTCCATGCCGGCCGCCTTGCAGCGCTGGATCTCCTGCGGCTGGGCGTTGGCGGTATAACCCCAGACCAGGCAATCCTGCGGCGCCGTCGCCTGATCCAGCGCATCGCGGATTTCGCGCGCCAGCTGGTAGCCGTCCATCAGCGGCATGTTGCAATCGGTGATGACCAGGTCAAACCCGCCGGCGCGCCACAGCTGCAATGCCTGCACACCGTCGGCCGCCGCTTCGACCTGGTGCCCCAGGTATTCCAGCTGCTGACACAGCACCAGGCGGTTGGCGGCGTTGTCGTCGACCACCAGCACCCGCAGCCGCTCCGGCCCGGATTCGGCAGCCGGCGCCGCCAGCACGGGATTGCCCAGCGGTTCGAGGCTGGCCACGGTAAACGCCACCGCCACCTGGGTACCCACTCCCGCTTCGCTCAGCAGCTGGATGTCGCCGCCCATCATCTGCGCCAGCCGGCGGCTGATGGCCAGCCCGAGGCCGGTGCCGCCTTGCGCCGACTTCGGCCGCTCCAGCCGCGCCTGGACGAACGGCGTAAACAGCTTGTCCTGCTCCTCCCGGGGAATGCCGAGCCCGGTGTCGGTCACCAGCAGCTGCACCGCCAGGCGCGCATCGCGCTCGTCGCGCACGTCAAGGCGGATCACCACCTGCCCTTCTTGCGTAAACTTGATGGCGTTGCTGACCAGGTTGGACAGGATCTGCTTGAAGCGCATCGGATCGATCAGCACGTCGACGCCGGCGCTGGCGTCGATGAAAGTGCGCAGGGTCAGGCCCTTCTGCCGCGCCAGGCCGTCGAACACCCGCGACACCGCTTCCACCAGTTCGCGCAGATTGGCGCGTTCCGGCACCAGCTCCAGCTTGCCGGATTCGATCTTGGCGATATCCAGGATGTCGCCGATCAGCCCCAGCAGGGTCCTGGCGGAATCGTAGGCGACTTCGATCGAAGGCCGGTCCCACTGGCCCTGCTCGCCGCGCTTGAGCACCAGCTCCAGCATGCCGATGATAGCGTTCATCGGGGTCCGGATTTCATGGCTCATGGTGGCCAGGAAAGTCGATTTGGCGCGGCTGGCCTCATCCGCCGTTTCCTTGGCCAGCTGCAGCGCGCTGGTCAGCTGCTCGCGTTCGGAAATGTCGATCCAGCCGCCGATCATGCCGGCCGGCTTGCCGCGCGTATCCTTGAACGGCAGCGTCCAGTGATAGATCTTGAGCGCGCGTTCGCCGAACGCAATGTCGCGGTCGGCGAACACCGGTGCGCCGTCCTGCATGGTCTGCAGGTACATGGCGTGGAACTCGTGCGCCAGGCCGGGCGCGAGTATGGTCGATTCCGGCAGCAGCTTGCCGATCACCTCGCCGCGTCTGCTGCCCATGGCTTCCAGGTAGCTGCGGTTGCATTCGAGCAGGCGGGCGTCGAGGTCGCGCACATAGATCGGGTGCGGCGTGCCGTCGATCAAGGCGCGCATGAATTCAAGCTGGTCGCCGAGGGCGCGCTCGGCGCGCTGGCGCTTGCCGATCTGGCGCCGCAGGTAGGCCACCCAGAACAGGCTCGCCAGCACCAGCAGCAAGGCGCCGCCGGCGATCTGGTAAACCTGCGCGCGGTAGGTATTCCACGAGCTGAGCACCACATCGTTTTTCTCGCGCCAGCGGTTGGTCAGCATGGTGGCTTCGGCCGGCGGTATGCTCAGCAACACCTTGTTGAGGATATCGTGCAGCTCGGGCTCGCTGCGGCTGACGCCCATCGCCAGCCGCGCCGGTTCGTCGCCGACGGCGGCGGCGATGCGCAGCTTGCCGTGGAACAGGCCGCCGATGAAGTAGCTGGCCACGATCTGGGTCTGGATGGCGGCGTCGACTGCGCCGCGTTCCAGCTTTTCGAACGCTTCCATCGCGTGGTCGACCATCACCAGCTCGATCGCCGGATAGCGCTGGCGCAGCATGGGGATCATCGGGTTTCCGGTCTGTACCGAGAGCTTTTTGCCGGCCAGCAGCGCCAGGTCAGCGATGTCGGCGCTGCCGCTGCGCGTCACCAGCACGAAGCTGTTGGCCAGGTAGGGCTGGGTGAACAACAGGTCGGCCTGGCGCTGGGCGCTGATCACCAGCGAGCCGGCCATCTGCGCCCGGCCATCCTGCACGGCACGGATCATGTCCGGGATCGAATCGATCCGCTCCACCTCGAATTCGAGACCGGTCTGCAGTTCGGCCAGGCGCAGGTAATCGGAGACGATGCCCTTGAATTCGCCGTTGGCGTCAAAAAACGTGAGCGGCGCAAACACGCCGTTGACCACCACCTTGACTTTCGGATGCTGGGCGATCCAGCGCTGCTCGGCAGGCGTCAGGATCGGCAGCCGTGAAGTCAGGCGGAAATCCAGCCCGACGCCCCAGCGCCGCAGCAAGGCCTGGTGGGTGGCTTCCGGGATCGCCTGCAGCAAGGTGTCGAGCGCGCGCAGCAGGACGGTATTGTCCTTCTGCACCGCGAAGCCGATGCCCTCCGGGCGCAGCGCGGCGAAGCCGTCCAGCTGCACATCGTTGAAATAACCTTTGTTGATCAGGTAGCTGGCGCCGATGGCGTCGCCCAGGAAGGCATCGGCCTGGCCGTAGGCGACCGCCGCGATGGCCTTCTGCACCGTCGGAAACGGCAGGAAAGTCGCGCGCGGATAGAGGCCCTGGGCTTCCTTCTCGTTCAGGTAGCCGGGCACCACCGCGATGCGCAAGGCAGCGTTGGGCATGCTGGCGATATGGTGTTTGCCGATCGGCACCACCAGCGCGGTGCGGTCGGTGACGTAGGGACGCGACAGCGCAAAATCCTCGCCGGCCAGGTCCAGCTCGCGCGTCAGGCCCAGCAGGTCGATCTCGCCCCTGGCTAGCGCCATGTTGGCGGCGGCGCGCGTCGGGAAGCGCCGGACTTCGACCTGCACTCCCATGTGCTTGGCCAGCAGCGCCATGTAGGCGGCGGTCAGGCCGTCGAAATCCTGGCCGTTATTCGTAATATCAAAAGGCGGATGATCCGGGATCACCGTGCCCAGCAACAGTATTCTTTTTTTCCCCAGCCAGCGCCAGTCGGCTCCGGACAGGTTGAAACTCAGGTTCTGCTCAATCGGCCGTTCCAGCATCTGCAGCCGTTCTGCCGCGGTATCGCGGGTCTGCGCTTCTGCTGCGTTGAAAAACAGCGCGAACAGGAACAGCAGCCTGCGCAACAGGTCTTTAGACAAGGCCATTTCGGCGCGCGATGTCGATCAGTTCCACCAGCGACTGCGCATGCAGCTTTTCTTGCAGGCGGGTCTTGTAGGTGCTCACGGTCTTCGGGCTGATCAGCATGCTGACCGCGATATCCTTGCTCGGAATGCCGTTGGCCAGCTGCTGCAGCACATCCAGCTCGCGGTCCGACAGCTTTTCGATCAGTTCGTCTTCGCTGGTCTGCAGGCCGCGCTTGCGCTTGCCGTGGAAAGCCAGGTCGGGGAAATAGCGGTAGCCGCCCAGGATCGCATAGGTGGCGTTCTGCAGTTCAGCCAGTTGCTGCTGTTTGCTGATAAAGCCGGCAGCGCCTGCCTCCATGCAGCGATAAGCGAAATGCTGGGCGCTTTGCGAGGTCAGGATCAGGATGCGGCTGGGGAAATCCAGCGCTTCCAGGCGGGCGATGACTTCCAGGCCGTTGAGGCGCGGGATGCCGATATCGAGCACGATCATGTCCGGCTTGTGTTCGCGCGCCAGCTGCACGGCGTCGACGCCGTTGTCGGTTTCCGCCACGATTTCGTGGCCGGCCTGCTCCAGCAAGCCTCGCACCGCAAGGCAGATGACCGGGTGGTCATCGACAATAAGAATTCTACTCACAGATTTACTCCATCAAAATTAAACCAGCCACCATAAAACAATCGCTTGCTGCGCTGCACACAAATTGTGCGATAAAGAAAAAACCTACACGCAAATAAGGCGATTGTCGGATATACAACATATAAGGAAAACTCTTACGTGTTGCATCAAGCCCTCCCTACATCGCTATTGCCGCAACCGCCGGACAATAGTTGATTAGCATCCACTATCCTACTTTCGTTATGATTCAGCAACAATCCATCCTTGTCCTGGACGACCATCCGGCCCAGCGCATGGCAACCCTGCTGCAACTCGCCGCGCTCGGCTACCACGACACTTGCCAGGCCGCCGACGGCGCCGCCGCGCTGGAACAGCTCGACCGCATGGAGCATCTGGATATCGTCATCTGCGATATCCGCATGTCCCACATGGACGGCATCGAATTCCTGCGCCGCCTGGCCAGCCACCGGCTGCGCCCTTCCATCCTGATCTGCAGCGCCGTCGAAGAAAGCCTGCGCCGCTCCGTGCTGTTCCTGGCGGCGCAGCTGGGGCTGCCGGTGCTGGGCGATATCGGCAAGCCGATCCCGGTCCATTTCCTCAGCAAACTGCTGCAGCGGCACGGTTGCCGGCCGCCGCCGGCAGAACCAACGCTGGCGGCTGCGCCATTCGCCGCGCTCGACATCGGCAGCGCGCTGCCGCTGGCCGAGTTCAGCGCCTGCTACCAGCCGCAGTACGCCCTGCACAGCCTCGACATCACCGGCGTCGAAATCCAGTGCGTCTGGCAGCATCCGCTGCGCGGCAGGCTGCCGGCCGCCGCCTTCATGCCGCTGCTGGCCGCCGACCAGCGCCAGGCCCTGAACCGCCATATCGCCGAACAGGGCCTGCACTTCGTCTCGGCCTTGCAGCGGCGCGATCTCACCCTCAACGTGTCGCTGCCGCTGGCCGACCTGCAACTGCGCGCCGCCAGCCTGCCCGACGCCATCCAGGATTGCCTGGAACGCTACCGCCTGTCGCCGGCCTCCCTCTCGCTGGAGGTGCAGGCCGCCGATTTCGCGCAAGCGCCGCTGGTGGCGATAGAAAACCTGATCCGCCTGCGCCTGAAAGGCTGCCACCTGACCTTGCAGGCCGATGCGACCAGCCTGCCTGCGCTGTACCGGCTGCACGAACTGCCGTTCGACCAGATCAAGCTCGACGCCCGCCACATCTGGCCGGCGGAACATCCCGCCGCCTACCGCGCCGATACCGCGGCGGTGATGGCCAGCGCGGCGTCGCTCGGGATCCAGGTGCTCGCCACCGGCATCCGCAACTGGCAGCAGAACCAGGTGCTGCTGCACATGGGCTGCCAGGTCGGCACCGGCGAATGGTATGCCCAGCCGATGGACGAGCCGGCGTTCCTGCAGTGGATCTATCCCGCCCTGGAGCAACGCTCGGCCTGAAATCCGTCTCAATACTTATCTTCCTGCCGAGCCGCCGGCGGCGCCCAGTTCCGCTTCCAGCTGGCGGATGTTGCGCTTCAGGTTGTCGAGCTGGATCTGGTACGCCCTGCGCTCCACTTCCGACGCTTTCGCCTGGCTTTGCGCCACCAGGCGCCCTTGCTGGATGCGCGCCTGCTCGCTTTGCATGATCTGCATGTCGTTGTTCAATACCGCCAGCCGCGCTTCGCTTTCCTGCTTCGAACGTTCCAGCGCCTGGCTCTGCGCATTCAAGGCCTGTAGCCGGATTTCATCGTCGGCCCAGTCGGCGCTGCGCTGCGAAAACTGCACATACGCCTGTTCAGCCGGCGCCAGTGCGCTGAAGCGCAATACCCGCCACAGGCTTTTCTGGTGCAGCAGGGCCACATAAAACACCGGCGCATCGGCCGCCAGCAACAGCGTGGTGCCGTAGTCGCCGTTGTAGCTGGTGCGCAGTTCGCGCACGGTCTGCGCCGTCAGCCGCTGCTTCAGTTCCAGCAGCGAGCTGGCGCTAGCTGCCGGCGCGCCCGGCGCATGCGGCATGCGGCTGTCGCCGGCCCAGGCGGCGCCGCTCAGCGCCAGCCCCAGCAGCAGCGCGCACAGCGGCCGCTTCATGGAAAATTTCATCGCCGGGTCGGATCCCGTTGTGCGCTCCGAAGAGCGGTTGCTGCATATTGTCATTGGCATAGATAACAGTTCGGTTGTCAAATCTCGGTTGTCAAATCTCTCAACGCTGGCAAGGCCAGCCCTCAAGGCTGCTGCGGACCGCGCAACCAGCTGGCCAACTGGCCGGCGCCGGTGTATTCCTGGAAAATCGACTGGTAACCGTCGAAGCGGCTGGTAACCTCGCTGACGCGGTTGTTGTAATGGTCAGTCTCGGCCGACAGCACGTCGAGCAGGGTGCGTTTGCCGAGGTGATACCACTGCTCGAAAAACGCCTTGCGCACGCCGTCGGTCTCGGCCGTCAGGTTGTGGTACAGGTCGGCGCGCGACAGATAGGTGCGCGCATTCTGGTCGGCGGTGCGGACCTTGTATTCCAGGTCCAGCAGCGCCTGCCCTTTCTTCTCGCGGCTGGCGACAGCGCGCTGCGAAGCCGCAGCCTGCTGCGCCCGTCCGGAACCGCCGCGGAAGGCGGCCCAGTTGATCGACAGCATGGTCTGCACCGGCTGTTCGCGTCCCAGCGTATCGCGCGCGGTGCTCTTGCTGACGACCCAGTTCAGGGCCGGCTTGTCGGCCGCCTTGATGGCTTCGACATTCAGCTCTGCAGCCTCGGTCTCGGCTTCCGCCTGCTTGATCGACGGATGCGCGGCGACCGTCGCCAGCATGGTGTCCAGGCTGGTCGGCTGCAGCGGCCACACGCGTCCCGGCGGCGCCGGCACCGGGCCGTCGCCGACCAGCTTGCGCAGGTTCAGTTCGAATTCGTCGACCTTGGCCGCCACCGCATCGCGGTTCGATTCCGCCTGCAGCAGGCGCGCCTTGGCCTGGGTCAGTTCGCTGCCGCGGCCGCGGTCGACTGCGACGATTTCTTTCATCATGCTGACCAGGGTCGCCATGCGGTCGACGTATTGCTGGCTGATGTCGACCAGCAGGCGGTTCTTGGCCAGTTCGACGGTATTGCTGGCGACCAGGAAGGCCGAATTTTCCAGCTCGGTCTCGTAGCGCTGGCGGGTAGCCTGCGCCAGCTGTTCGCGACTGGCGATGGTCTTGCGGTTCTGGCCCCAGTCGAACACATTGGTGGTCAGGCTCAGGTTGACGCCGGCGCCGTTGTCGTTGTTGGCGTTGCCGCCGCCCAGCGACACCGCCTTGGTGTTGGTGCCGACATTGAGCTGCGGCCAGCGCTGGCCCTTGGCTTCGTCGATGTCGGCCAGTGCGGCCTCGTATTCGGCGTAGGCCTGGCGCACCAGCGGGCTGTTGTGCGCAGCCTGCTCGACCGCACGGTACAGCACCTGGCGCAACGCCACTTCGCTCATGCGCGGCGCCAGGCTGCCGCTGTCGGTATCCTCGGTCGCCGCCAGCCATTGCGAAAAACGCGAACTGGCGGCATCCGCGACCTTGGTCTGCGCAGCGTTCAGGGGCAGGACCGGCA
>NZ_JAQGLV010000072.1 GCF_028292705.1 Collimonas fungivorans
CGCCGCTGCGCCCATCATCCGCCACGACCTGGCGCTGCAGCGGGCCGCGCCCGGCGTCTCGGTCGAAGCGGTGCTCGCCAGCCACCTGTCGCGCGCCGACGCGCCGGCGGTCTATGTCGAAAACACGCTGATCAACTCGCTGTTCGGCCTGCTGTTCTGGGATGCCGTTTTTACACCGCTCCCGGGCGCATTTTTCCATCCGTTCCAGAGCGGCCCGGCCGACCTGCACAGCGCCGATTTCCGGCTGCGCCGCGCCAGGCAGTTCGACGCCGGTTTCGCCCAGCTCGACAACGGCGGCTACCAGCAGGCCATCTGGCGCAACTTCCGCGCCAAGGCCGGTATCCAGTCGCCATTCGTGTTCTGGGAGGCTATCGATGAACAGTTGCTGGCGATGGCGCTCGATTGCCTGCCGCCGCTGCACCTGCGGAAATGCTTCGAACGTATCCTGCAGGATATCAAGACCAACCGTTCCGGCCTGCCGGACCTGATCCAGTTCTGGCCGGCGGAAAAACGCTACCAGATGATCGAAGTCAAAGGCCCGGGCGACCGCCTGCAGGATAACCAGATCCGCTGGCTGAACTATTTTGCCGAACACGGCATGCCGGTCGCCGTCTGTTATGTGCAGTGGGCGGAGCAGTGCGCGTGAGCGAGCCCGCCTATGTAGTAGCGGTCCGCGCGCTGTGCGAGTTCACGGCCAAGCAGGGCGACCTCGACCTGCGCTTCACGCCGTCGCCGACCGCGCTGGAAGGCATCGCCGGCCACGCCACGGTGGCGTCGCGCCGCACTGCCGCCTATGAAACGGAAATCAGCCTGAGCGGCCGCTGCGGACCGCTGCTGGTGCGCGGCCGCGCCGACGGCTACGATCCGGCTCTGAACCGGCTGGAAGAAATCAAGACCTACCGCGGCGACCTGGCGCGCATGCCGGACAACCACCGCCATCTGCACTGGGCGCAAGTGCGCATCTACGGCCACTTGCTGTGCCAGGCGCGCCAGCTGCCGGAACTGCAGCTGGCGCTGGTGTACTACGACATCGGCAGGCAGAAAGAAACCCTGCTGACCGAATATGCGACTGCCGCCGGCCTGCAACAATTTTTCGAAGAGCAGTGCGGCCGCTTCCTGGCCTGGGCGCAACAGGAAATGGCGCATCGCGCCGCGCGTGACGAGCAATTGACCGCCTTGCGTTTTCCGCACGCCGATTTCCGCCCCGGCCAGCGCGCCCTGGCGGAAGCCGTGTACAAGGGCGCCAGCGCCGGCCGCTGCCTGCTGGCCCAGGCGCCTACCGGCATCGGCAAGACCATCGGCAGCCTGTTTCCCTTGCTCAAGGCCAGCCCGGGCCAGGGACTGGACAAGATATTTTTCCTTTCCGCCAAGACCTCGGGGCGCGCGCTGGCGCTGGAAGCGACCTCGCGCATCAAGCAAAGCGCGGCCGGATTGCCGTTGCGGGTACTGGAACTGGTTGCGCGCGACAAGGCATGTGAACATCCAGACAAGGCCTGCCACGGGGAATCCTGTCCGCTGGCCCAGGGCTTTTACGATCGCCTGCCGCAAGCGCGCAGCGCCGCCGTCGCCAGCAGCGCGATGGACCGGGAAAGCCTGCGCCAAATCGCTGCTGAACACGGCGTCTGTCCTTATTACCTGAGCCAGGACCTGGTGCGCTGGTCGGACGTGATCGTCGGCGACTACAACTACTACTTCGACCTGAGCGCCATGCTGTATGGCTTCACCATCGCAAACCAGTGGCGGGTAGGGGTGCTGGTCGACGAAGCGCACAACATGATCGAGCGGGCGCGCAAGATGTATTCGGCCGACATGGAGCAAGCCGCCCTGAAGAGCGTGCGGCAGACTGCGCCGCCGGCGCTCAAGCGGGCGCTGGATCGCGTCAACCGCCAGTGGAACGCTCTGTACAAGGCGCAGGAAGGCGAGTACCAGCGTTACGCCGAACTGCCGGATGCGTTCATCCAGGCGCTGCAACAGGCGGTGGCGGACATCACCGACTACATGACCGAGCATCCGGCCGCCATCGACAGCCGCCTGCTGCAATTCTATTTCGACGCCATGCACTTCACCCGCATCGCCGAGCTGTTCGACAGCCACTCGCTGTTCGACATCACTCGTCATAGCGGCCACGGCGGCCATGGCGCTACGCTATGCCTGCGCAATATCGTGCCGGCAACGTTTCTGGCGCCGCGCTTTGCCGCCGCCCATTCGACGACGCTGTTCTCGGCCACGCTCAGCCCCTGGCATTTTTACAGCAAGACGCTGGGCCTGCCGGACAACACCGCCTGGCTCGATGTGCCGTCGCCGTTCACTGCCGACCAGTTGTCGGTGCGCCTGGTGACCGGCATTTCAACCCGTTTCCAGCATCGCGACCGTTCGCTGGCGCCGATCGCCGAACTGATTGCCAAACAGTACACAGAGCAGCCAGGCAACTACCTGACGTTTTTCAGCAGCTACGACTACCTGGAGAAAGTCGCCGCCGTGTTCGCCTCGCGTTATCCCGATATCCCTTTGTGGCAGCAGGCGCGCCGCATGGATGAACGGGAACGGGAGCATTTCCTGTCACGTTTTACCGAAACTTCGCAGGGCGTCGGTTTTGCCGTGCTGGGCGGCGCGTTCGCCGAGGGCATCGACTTGCCCGGCGCGCGCCTGATCGGTGCTTTCATCGCCACCCTGGGGCTGCCGCAGATCAATCCTGTCAATGAGCAGGTCATGCTGCAGATGGACAAAATTTTCGGCCAGGGTTACGACTGCACCTACCTGTATCCCGGCCTGCAGAAAGTAGTGCAGGCCGCCGGCCGGGTGATCCGCACCCAGCAGGACCGCGGCGTTGTATACCTGATCGACGATCGGTTTGCGCGGCAGGAAATCAGACAGCTGCTGCCCGCATGGTGGCAGCTGGCCGGCTGAAATCGCCGCTTGCGATTGTTCCCCGTTTCGATCCGGCCTCACGGCTATGTGAGCTTCCGTACAGACCGGATGCAACGCTGCTCACAGGATTAACATTCACAGCCGAAAAAACCCCATCACGGTTGCCCGGAACCAGAGCGCCGCAATACTTTCGAAGGAAAAGCGAGGCAATCATGCCTAACAAGCCAGAAGGCAAGGGCGACGGACTTGCGCCGCCGAATATTTCGCGCCGCAACTTCATGCAGTCGGCAGCCTGGGCCGCCACCGCAGTCGCCGCGCCATCTTACGGAGCACAGCCAGCCATGGCAAACGACCAGCAGCCATTGACGCCTTATACGGTTCCGGCGCAAGCCGTCGCCCTGGATATCAATGGCAAGCTTCATCAGTTGTCGATCGAACCACGGACCACGCTGCTGGACGTGCTGCGAGAAATCATCGGGCTCAGCGGCAGCAAGAAAGGCTGCGACCGCGGGCAGTGCGGCGCGTGCACGGTGCTGGTCGACGGCCGGCGCGTCAATTCCTGCCTGACGCTGGCCATCATGCAGGAAGGCAAAAAGATCGAAACCATCGAAGGCCTGGCGCAAGACGGCAATCTGCATCCGCTGCAGGCCGCGTTTATCGAGCATGACGCGCTCCAGTGCGGTTATTGCACGCCTGGCCAGATCTGCTCGGCAAAAGCCATGCTCGATGAATTGCGCCAACGCACTGTCAGCGCCGTCACCATCGATGTCAAGGCGGCGCCGCTGCTGTCTGACGAAGAAATCCGCGAGCGCATGAGCGGCAATATCTGCCGCTGCGGCGCTTACCAGAACATCGTCGCCGCAATCCGCCAGGTTGCGGGCGACGACGGGAGTCCGTCATGAATTCTTTTTTCTATGAGCGCGCAGCCAGCATCGACGATGCATTGCGGCTTGCGGCGCAACCCGGCGCCAAATTCATCGGCGGCGGCACCAACCTGCTGGACTTGCTGAAAGGCGGCGCCGAGCGTCCTTTGCGGCTGGTTGACATTACCCGCCTTGCGCTCGCCGACATCGCCGAGTTGCCGAATGGCGGCGTGCGTATCGGCGCCCTTGCGCGCAACAGCGACACGGCCAACCATCCCTTGATACGCCAGCGTTATCCGCTGCTGAGCCAGGCCCTGGTGGCAGGCGCTTCGCCGCAGTTGCGCAATATGGCCACTGCAGGCGGCAACCTGATGCAGCGGACTCGTTGCTATTATTTCTACGACACCGCTTTCGACATGTGCAACAAGCGCCTGCCGGGTTCCGGCTGTGCGGCAAAAGAGGGGCAGAACCGGATCCATGCGATCCTCGGCGCCAGCGCGGACTGCATCGCCGTCAATCCGTCCGACATGAGTGTGGCTCTGGCCGCGCTGGACGCCGTGGTGCGGGTGCGCGGGGTACAGGGCGAACGCAGCATCCCGATGGCCGATTTCCATCGGCTGCCGGGCAATGCGCCGCAGCTCGACACCACGCTGCGGCCGGGGGAATTGATTACCGCGGTCGATTTGCCCGCTTCGCCGTTCGCATCGCATTTCCATTATCTGAAGATTCGTGACCGCGCCAGTTATGCGTTTGCGCTGGTGTCGGTGGCCGCCGCACTGGAAATCCTTGACGGCGTGGTGCACAGCGCCCGTGTCGTGCTGGGCGGCGTCGCCCACAAGCCCTGGCGTTCGCTCGATGCAGAGAGCGCTTTGATCGGCCATCGGCTGGACCAGGCGGCGCGCTCCGCCGCCGCCAGGCTGGCGGTGCAGGGCGCACGCGCTTATGCGCACAACGAATTCAAGATAGAACTGGCCAGGCGCGCCGTGATGCGGGCTTTGCGCAGCGCAGAGCTGGCGGGAGGAACGACATGAACAGCACAGGTCAAGCCATCAGCCGCATCGACGGCCATGCCAAGGTTACCGGCGCCGCGCGCTATTCCGCCGAACAGCCGCTGCCGCGCCTGGCGCATGCGGTGCTGGTCCCGAGCACGATCGCCAGCGGCCGCATGGTGACGATCGATTCCGCCGCCGCATCGGCAATGCCGGGCGTACTGCTGGTCATGACCCATATGTCGGCGCCCCGGCTGCCGGCGGGCGGCATGGCGGGCGCCGCTTCACCGCCAGCCGGCAGGGTCTTGAACCTGTTGCAGGACGACCGCGTCCATTACAACAACCAGCCGGTGGCGCTGGTGGTCGCGGATTCGCTGGAGCATGCACAGGCGGCCGCACAGAACCTGCGCATCACTTATAAAAAAGAAACCGCCCAGCTTGATTTCGAGCATGCGAAAAAAAATCCGTACAAGCCGGAAAAAGCCAAGAACGAAGCCGCCGACACCCGCCGCGGCGATATTGAATCCGGCAAGCGCAATGCGGCGGCGCTGGTGGAGGCTGTATATACCACGCCAATGGAGCACCATAACCCGATGGAGCCGCACGCGACCGTGGCGGCCTGGGACGGCGACCGCCTGACCCTGTACGACTCGACCCAGTATGTGTCCGGCGTACGGACCACGGTAGCCAAAACGCTAGGCATCGCGCCGGAAAACGTCCGCGT
>NZ_JAQGLV010000376.1 GCF_028292705.1 Collimonas fungivorans
GCCGGACCAGCAGCAGGCCTACCAGGGCGCCAAATACGGATGGCAGAAATTCCTTGCTGCCCTGGACCAGGTTGTCGCCAAGCTGGCGTAATACTTCTTCAAGGGTGAGGACATGAAAAAATCGGACACGAGCCAAGGCCTGCCGGCATCGGAGCTCATCTCGCAAAGAATCGCCGAACTCGGGGACTGGCGCGGCGAAACCCTCGGCAGAATGCGCAAACTCGTCAAGGAAGCCGCCCCGGACGTGGTCGAAGAATGGAAGTGGATGGGTACCCCGGTCTGGTCGCACGACGGCATCATCTGCACCGGCGAATCCTACAAGGACAAGGTGAAACTAACCTTCGCCAAGGGCGCGTCCCTGGAGGATCCGGCCGGTCTCTTCAACTCTAGCCTCGACGGCAACGTACGCCGCGCGATCGACATCCTCGAAGGAGAAGAAGTTGACGAATCCGCCTTCAAGACGCTCATTCGCCAAGCGGCCGCGCTCAATAGTTCCGGCAAGTCGAAACCTGCGAAGAAAGCGAAATCCTAAGGGATTCCGTCGCTGAACCAGGCAGGCGCCGGAGCTACCACATCAAGTCGTCCGGGATCTGGAAGGCCGCATACGGATCGTCCGCATCGACTTCGGTGCTGGTCTTGTTGACCCGCACCACGAGCGAGGCATCGCGCTCCGCGATCTTGTCGGCGATTATCCTCGGCACCAGTTCTCTGACCTCACCCAGGCAGATGATCACCAGGCGCCCGGCGATCAGATGCGCCTGGACCGCGGCCGACACATACAGCCGTTCGATCTTATTGTCGTGGGTGAAATTGTAGGCGATGTCGCCTTTACCCATGCTTTGGCGATTCTTCTGCACTATCTGGGCAATTTGCGCCACGATCGCCTTCTGGGTGGCGGCCGCGTCGCGCTGGGCGTTGAGTTCGCGAGCCCGGTCGGCATTCTTGCGCAGCGTATCGAGTGCCGCCAGGCGCGTTTCATCGACGCTGGCCGTGCCGCTCCGGCGTTCGGCCTTTTTCTGCTTGTTCTTGTCCTGGTTGGCCAGTTTGACTTTGTTTTTGTCAACCAGGCCCGCTTTCAGAAATTGCTCTTGCAAAGAGGCCATATATGCTGCTCCGTAAATAGGGGTGCCCGACTAGGTGTGCCCGGCTAGGCCGGCCCGGGCAATGACGCCGGCCGGCGGAAAGACGCTAGCATAGCAAAAATGTCGACTTGGCAGACTTAACTGCCAGCCTCTTGATTTTTTCTTTCCCACAAAACTCAAATACTTACTAAATGCTATTCTGACCGGCGCTCTCAGGAAATTTGACTTGCAAGCGACAGGGCGTTCCCCAATTTGCGAATCGACACAATGCAATCTTGACAAACCCAGCCTCTCGAGAGGCCTATGAAAGCCAACCAATGACCCACACTTCCTTCCCGTTGCGCCGCCTGCTGCATGGCACTGCGCTCGCCGTCTCCCTGGCGCTGGGTACAGCCGCCCTCCCTGGCGCGGCGTTCGCCGCCGCGCCTCAGGTCAAGACCCAGGCGCCGGGTTTCTACCGCGTGATGCTCGGCGACTTCGAAGTCACCGCACTGAGCGACGGCACCGTCGACCTGCCGGTCGACAAGCTGCTGGACGAGCCGGCGGCCAAGACAACCACGGCGCTGAAAAAATCCTTCCTGAGTGCGCCGGTCGAGACCTCGGTCAACGGTTTCCTGATCAACACCGGCACAAAACTGGTGCTGATCGATACCGGCGCCGGCACGCTGTTCGGCCCAACGCTAGGCAAGCTGGTAGCGAGCCTGCAAGCCGCGGGCTACAAGCCCGAGCAGGTCGACGACATCTTCCTCACGCACATGCATCCTGACCACCTCGGCGGACTGGCCGCAAACGGCGCGCTGGTGTTCCCCAACGCGACCGTCCACGCCGACCAGCGCGATGCCGACTTCTGGTTGTCCAAGGCGAAGCTGGAGCAAGCGAGCGCCGAATCCAAGGGCTCCTTCCAGGGCGCAATGGCCTCGCTCAACCCCTACATTGCGGCAGGCAAGTTCCAGCCGTTCGATGGCAGCGGCGACATCGTACCGGGCGTCAAGGCCTGGTCGAGTTATGGCCACACGGCGGGCCACACCAGTTATGTCATCGAAAGCAAGGGGCAAAAGCTGATCGTGACCGGCGACCTGATCCACGTTGGCGCCGTGCAGTTCGCGGACCCGGCTGTCACGATTGAATTCGACAGCGACAAGAAAACTGCAGCCGTGGCGCGTGCCAAAGTCTTTGCCGCAGCGGCAAAGGAAGGCGCGCTGATAGGCGCGGCCCACATCTCGTTCCCGGGCCTTGGCCATTTGCGCGCGGCCGGCAAGTCGTGGCAATGGATCCCGGTGAACTACACGACCGAACTGAAGTAACACGGCCGGTGGCGCCGATGCTATCCAGGCGCCGGATATGTTTTCGATGCCAGGAAATTATTCGGCACCACGGTTAGCATGCAAATACCCCGGCTTTAATTGCACGCAACAGCCGGCGTCTCTGTCAGGTATGGCGTGATATTGCGCATCGCACGCGCTACGTAATCTTCTTTCTCTCCCACCGGAGCGACGTAGTGCAGCGCACTTGCCGCCGCCTCGACGCCCTCCAGGCGCGCAATGATCCAGGCGGCAAGGTAAGGCGAGGCCAGGCACCCGCCCGCCGTGGCGACGTTGCCCCTGGCGAAGAAAGGCTGGTTCAGCACGTCCACGCCGGCTTCCTGGACCCAGGGTTTGGTCGTCAGGTCGGTGCAGGCCGGAACCCCATCCAGCAACCCGAGCTTGGCCAGCATCAGCGTGCCGGAGCATTGCGCACCCAGCAATTGTTTCGACGGATCGAGCTGCAACTGCGCCATCAGCGCCTCGTCGGCGACGATTTCCCGCGTCCGGATGCCGCTGCCGACAATCACCGCATCGGCGGTGCTGGCCTCGCGCAGCGATGCCTGGGCTTCGAGCACCACTCCGTTCATCGACCGGACCCGCGCAGCAGGACTGGCGATCGACACGCGCCAGCCCGGCTTCTTGATGCGATTCAGGACGCCGAACGCAATCAGGGAGTCGAGTTCGTTGAAACCTTCGAAGGTGAGGATAGCGATGTGCATGATGTCGTCTTCCGGCGCAGATAGGGTGGAGGATCAGTACTGCTTGTAAGGGAGGAATTTGCCGCTCATAAGGATGCGCACGCGGTCGCCGTTAGGGTCGTTCTCGCGCTGCAGGTCCATCTTGAAGTCGATGGCGCTCATGATGCCGTCGCCAAACTCTTCGTGGATCAGGGCTTTGAAAGTACTCCCGTACACATTGACCAATTCGTAGAAACGATAGATGAGCGGGTCGGTCGGGACCGCCGTGGGCAACGAGCCTTTGTACGACGTCACGGTCAGCCACTTGGCCTCTTCTTCGGTCAGGCTGAAAATTTCCGCGAGGACGCCGGCCTGCTTCTCGCTCAGCGTCATTTGCCCCAGGCAGGCGGCGGTGACCCATTCCTTGCTCAGCCCGACCTTGGCGGCGACTTCCGACCACTTGATGCCCGAGGATACTTTGGCGGCAATGATTTTTTCGGTAACTGTGAGGCGGTCCATAAAAGCTCCTTCAAGGAATGCTGGGTCTGGGTGGGGATACGGCTCAATACAACTGCCGCCTGCTTGCGTGAATCGGATTGCGTTGAGCTATTCTATGGCCGCCAATCTGTAGCGTGGTTAACAGCCCGCAACACATTTCCCTTCCGCGCTGAATTCCATGGTCTTGCCGCTAAGAGGCGCGTACACGGGGACTTTCACCGCAGCCTTGAATTCCAGGAACTTGCTTCCCGCCAGGAATTTTCCATCCTTGGTAGCGGCCTCGTTCACATGCGAAGCAATCACGCCATTGGGACGCACCAGGTCGTTGATCACATACGCGGCTTCGCGCGGGCCGGTGGAAAAGATGCCGCCTATATTCAGCACGGCCAGTTTTGGCTTGTAGAAGCGGCGCACCACCAGGTCCTGGTCGGCAATGATGCCGGTGTCGCCAGACAGGTATACAGCCAGCCCATTAGAAAAAGTCACCACAAAACCGCCCGCAGGACCGACATAAGCCTTCACGCCGTTTGCCGCAAGACCTTCTGCCAGAGCGCCGCTCAGGAATTTTTCATCCAGTCCGTTTGAATGCGCCGCCGGGACGCTCGCGATAGTGATGCCGCCGATTTTTCGCTGCCCCCCAAACCTGACCAGGAGCACCTGGTCGGCGCTACCGCCCGCGGCCGTGATCCTGCGGGAGAAAAAATCGCCCATTTCGCCGCCGACGAACAATTTGGCTTTCTTCGCCAGTACCACTTCTTCGGTCACCGACGACGGGGTGCTCTTTACCGAAAAATCCGGAGCAGCGCAGGTTCCTGCATTGGCCTCGGCCTGGTGTATGTCGCCCAGGTGATCGCTGTGCACATGGCTTAGCAATACCCCATCGATTTTACCCAGGCGGGGATCGTTGCCGCCGCGTACCGTGCGGCCGGCGTCATAGAGAATCCGTGTTCCATCCGGATCCTCAAAGATCAGTGCGCGGTCCGCCGCACAGAATTCGCCGTCGTGGCTGCCCAAGGGAGTGATTTTGACATTGGCTGCGCCGGCAGATGTCGCTATCGATATGCCGACAATACAATAGACAGAAAATAATGCATTCTTGATTACATTCTTGTTTGCCATGGGGACTCCTCAAATGTCAGGGCCGGAAATCCTGTTTTTCTATCCAGGGGGTGATTTACGCTCATTACTGCCCCGCCTTCAGGCGCGGGGATGTACTTGAGCCAGACCCATGATAACTAGAAAAATGGATATCTGATTCCCTTCAATGAGGACGGCACGCAAACAATCACGCCATCGCGCAGCTGCCGATATCCAGAGAAGCGGGACTGCGGGGTCCGCCGGCAATTTGTTTAATGTATTGCAGGTATTGCGCGGCGCTCAAGTCAATCTCTTCCGTAGAATGTCCGTCTTCGATTCCATAAAAAGTAAAAACGGGCAGCGGTTCGGCGCTGATGTATTCAATGGTCAAACGAAGCGGCCTGACCAGTTCCTCCACGGTGGCTGCATAACGTCCGTCCTTGTCATAATCGACTGCCTTGATCCCTGCCGAGATGGCAAGCCCTATCCGCTTTCCGGCAAGTTTTCTTTCCGCTGTGCCGCGGCCGTAGGCAAAACCATGGAGCAAGACCTCGTCCTGCCATTTCTTCAGCAGCGGCGGAGTGCTGAACCAATAAAAGGGAAACTGGAAAACGATGTTGTCATGGTCAAGCAGAAGCTGCTGCTCCGCCGCGACATCAATCGTGTGGTCCGGGTATTGCTCATGCAATTGATGGATGGTGATCAGGTCCCGATGCTTTTGCAGCTCCTCCACCCACCTCTTGTTAACGACCGATTTGTCGATGTCGGGATGGGTCACGATAACTAACGTTTTAGCTGTTTTCATAAAAGGCGTTTGCAGAAAAAAAGTAGGAGAACGGTCATACTAGCAACGCATCAAATGCTTGCAAAGTAGGTACCTTTTCGTTCCCTAGAGAGAAAACGCCCTTTTATGAAATCCACGGCATTCCAGTTTCCCATAGCTGCGACGGTCTACCTGATTGGCGGCAAATGGAAATGCACGATTCTTTGCCATCTGCTCACCCAGCCGCAACGGACGGGAGAATTGCGGCGTTTAATCTCAGGCATATCGCAGAAAGTGCTGACTGAACAATTGCGGGAACTTGAAAGCGACGGGGTCATTCAACGCATCGCTTATCCGGGGACTCCGCCCCGGGTCGAATACAAACTGACCGAATTCGGTTTGTCTCTCGACGGAATTATTACCGCGATGTGCGATTGGGGAACCGTTAACCTTGAATTTATTACAGAGGCCCGCCGCCGTCGCGAAGGACAGTGAACGGACTTGCATCGCCTCGCTCCGGGGCCAGCATCACGATTGCTTCTATGCGAGCACGCAGTGCCGTACCTCCGCGATGCGCCAGACCACTGACCGTTGATTGATAGCCGCATGCACGGGAGAATCCGCCGTCTCCTCCATGATGCTAGATGCCGCATCCCTGCCGTTGGCGGCGGAGCTCCAGATCAGCATGTCCACGATCGAGCCGTCTTCCAGTTCCGCGATGTGGCGCGATTGAAAACCTTTCTGGCGCTTCAGCCATGCATCGATGTTGGCGTTGGCGGCGATGAAATCCTTGATGCCGAGTCCTTTGGCAATCTTGAAAGTCGTAATCTCCAGGGCGCTGGGCATTTTGTAACTCCTGTGTGGCTGATTTGAAGGGGTGGCTCTTCGTCAGAGATGCTCAGCGCTGCGCCGTGGGGCGAACGATGAGTTCGCTCACGTCGACGTCCACCGGCTGGCTAATGGCGAAACCGATCGCCTGCGCGATGGCTTCCGGCGCGATGGCTTGGTCCATCATCTGGCGGACCGCCGCCTGCACCTGCAGGCTGCTTATGCCATCGACCAGTTCGCTGCGCGTAAGGCCGGGGCTGACCACGGTCACGCGGATGTCGGTGTTCTCCTGCCTGAGTCCTTCCGACAGCGCCCTCACCGCAAACTTGGTCGCGCAATAGACGGCGGCGGTAGGATCGACCCGGTAGGCGGAGGTAGAGGCGATATTGACGATGTGTCCGGCTTTCTGCTTCTTCATGATCGGCAGCACTGCTGCGATGCCGTACAGGACGCCGCGCAGATTGACGTCGATCATCTGGTTCCACTCGCTGACCCGCAGTTCTTCCAGCATGGATAGCGGCATGACACCCGCGTTGTTGACCAGCACATCGATCCTGCCGTACCGATTGACGGCAGCGGCCGCGAAGGCCTGGACGCTGTCGAGGCTGGTCACGTCCAGTTCCTGAAAGCCGGCCTCGCCGCCGGCGTGCAAAATCTCCTTGGCGATGACGGCGATGCGGTCGACGCGACGGGCGCCCAGCAGCACCCTGTGGCCGCCGGCGGCCAGATG
This sequence comes from Collimonas fungivorans, assembly GCF_028292705.1. Lineage (GTDB taxonomy): Bacteria > Pseudomonadota > Gammaproteobacteria > Burkholderiales > Burkholderiaceae_D > Collimonas > Collimonas fungivorans_B. The sequence goes on from NZ_JAQGLV010000376.1 coordinate 6,960, forward strand.
GCGGGCCGTAGCTTCGCCGATGCCGCTGCTGGCGCCGGTGACGAGTACAACTTTGCCTTGGGCGGCGCTTCGGGTGAGATCGGTTGTCATGG
>NZ_JAQGLV010000074.1 GCF_028292705.1 Collimonas fungivorans
CGGCAGCGTCAGCTCGGCCGTGGCCAGGTTCTCGTGCAAGTGGGCGACGGACGAGGTGCCCGGGATCAGCAGGATGTTGGGCGAGCGGCGCAGCAGCCAGGCGAGCGCCACCTGCATGGGCGTGGCGTCGAGGCGCACGGCGACGTCGGACAAGGTAGAGGATTGCAGCGGGCTGAACCCGCCTAGCGGAAAGTAGGGCACATAAGCGATGCCGTCCCGTGCAAGCGCGTCGATCAGGGCGTCGTCGTCCCGATGCGCGACGTTGTAGTGGTTTTGCACGCAGACGATCTCGCAGATCTTGCGTCCTTCCGCGATCTGCGCCGGGGTAACGTTGCTCAGCCCGATATGGCGCACCAGGCCCTGCCGCTGAAGTTCGGCCACAACCGTGAGCGGCTCTTCGATCGATCCTTCGACGGGCCCGTGGATACCAAGCATGCTGCGCAGATTAACCACGTCGAGCACATCCAGACCCAAATTGCGCAGATTGTCGTGCACCGCCTGGGTCAGTTCTTCGCGCGACATGGCTGGAATCCATGATCCGTCGTCGCCGCGCCGGGCGCTGATCTTGGTGACGATGGCAAGATCGTCCCGATAAGGATGCAGCGCCTCGCGGATCAGCTGGTTAGTGATGTGCGGTCCGTAGAAATCGCTGGTGTCGATGTGATTGACGCCGCGCGCGACGGCTTCGCGCAGCACGGCCAGCGCTGCGCCCCGATCCTTGGGCGGGCCGAACACGCCTGGCCCTGCGAGCTGCATGGCGCCGTAGCCGAGTCGCTTTACGGTACGGTGGCCAAGTGTGAATGTGCCGGATTGTTCGATGCTGGACATGATTCCGCTCCTTTAGATGAAAGATGACACATGGTAGGCGTCTTCCACCTTCGTGATAATTGGGTACAATCGATACGGGTTGTGCGGATTCGCGAACAGTGGAGGGTGGGGCAATGAAGGTCAACCTGGAAGATCTGAACGCCTTCGTGGCGGTGGCGCGCGCCAAGGGCTTTCGCGAAGGCGCGCGTGTCAGCGGCAGCAGCGCGTCCGCGCTCAGCGAAGCAGTACGTCGCCTGGAGACACAGCTCGGCGTGAGGCTGTTCAACCGCACCACGCGCAGCGTAGTGCCGACCGAAGCAGGCGAGGGCTTGCTGGCGCGGCTCAGCCCGGCCTTGAGCGAGATGGAGGCCGCACTGGACGTGGTCAACGGTTTTCGCGACCGGCCTGCCGGCACATTGCGCCTCAACGTGCCGGTCAGTGCGGCGCGGCTGGTGCTGGGCAGCATCGTGCCGCCTTTTCTCACCGCCTATCCCGATATTTTGCTGGAGATCATCACCGAAGACAGTTTTGTCGACATGATCGCGGCCGGGTGCGACGCCGGCATCCGCTACGACGAGAGGCTGGAACAGGACATGATCGCGGTGCCGATCGGGCCGCGCGTCCAGCGCTTTGCCACCGCTGCGTCTGCCGCCTATCTTGACCGGCGCGGCCGGCCGCAACACCCGCGCGAGCTGCTCGGCCATGCCTGCCTGCGCGGCCGCTTTTCCAGCGGATCAATGCCGCCGTGGGAGTTTGAGCTGAACGGCGAGATGGTGCGCGTAGATCCGACCGGGCCGCTGATCGTACAAGCGGGCGGAGGCGCCGATCTCGCCGTCCAGGCGGCGATCGCCGGCAGCGGCATCATTTATCTCTTCGAGGACTGGCTGCGCCCGCATCTCGACAGCGGCGCGCTTGAACCCGTGCTTGCGCCGTGGTGGATGCGCTTTTCCGGACCGTTCCTTTATTATCCCGGTCGCCGCCTGGTGCCGGCTCCTTTGCGTGCATTCATCGATTTTATCAAGGCGCCTGCCGGCCAGCATTGACGTCGGCGCTATGAAAATGGCGAATAATTCATTTGCCGAGAAAGTCCACCAGGTCAAAGAAAAGCGCTGCGTTGGCGTTTTCCTTGCATGGTATCGAGACGCCCGGAAGCTTTTTTTGTGCTTGCCGCCGGTTGCGATACCGGAGTCCCGCGCATCTCCGACATTCACTCCTTCAAATATCTCGCCGTTATCTGGCACCATCTTTTCTACGCTATAGGCAAAGCCGGCACTGGCGAAAAAAACTGCATCAAGACGAATCTCTCCTCGCATGGCCCGGATTTTTTCTGAATCGAAGTTTTTCAGTGGTTCAAATGATCAGGCTCATTTCATTTCAAGATGCGACATTGGCCGAAGTCGCAGCGCATCGCAAGCGAGTCGCCGTTGTCGCAAGAGACGGAATACGATTCGAATCCCGGCCCTTTGGCGTTAAGGGTGGCATGCGGCGCCGCCGAGCATGATTGCGCCCTGGCGAGGTGTTCGCTTTGATATGAATATTGGCCGATCTGTTCTGTCTGCAATCCGGCCGGTGCAGCTATTGGGGCTACCGCCAGGGGCGCCGCGCTTGCCGCTGGCACAGGCGCCGCCGGGGTGTCATTCACCGGAGCCGATGTGGCGGCAGGCGCCGCATTCGCGTACGTAGCCGATGGCGCCGCAACCGGCTGGTCGGCATAACTGCCGCCGCCGCCGTTGATGTCGTAGGTGAAAAAATATCTGTCGGTGGCCGATCTCATGGCGAACGTGCCGGCGTTAACCTGGTACAGGCGGTAGCAGTCCTGCATGATGCGCCAGCCGCTGCCGCCGTATATCGTGATGCAAATCTGGTTCTCGGCTTCCTTGAACTCGTAAGCGCCCATCGTGCCGCCGCCCTTGTCAAGATTCTTGACTTCCAGGCGGCCGCCCTGGCCGACGTCATACAGCATTTTTGCGCCGCTTGGACTATGTCCCGTCACGGTGCCAAGGTTGCTGAAATGCTGCTGCATTTCTTTACCGGTCAGCTGGCGCTCGCCGTTACGGGCAAGGGTGCCCTGAGCAGTTGGGGCAACCGGAGCGGCCGGGGCGCCCGGAGGACTGAAGGGTGCAATCGGCGTGGCGCCGTTCTCGCCCATCAAGACCGTGATCATGGGTGGATAGTCATAAGCCGCACCGGAACTGTGATCGATAATTGCGCCGACGACCCCGCCCAGCAAAAAATTGCCATACGCCATTCCTTTGACGCTGGATTTGATTTGTACCAGGCCAGGTTTGATATTTGCTTTGTCGCATTGCACTGTCAGGTCGTCGCTCGACCGGTGGATGGTCACCGTGCCCGGTGCGGTCACATAAAAGGTGCCTTTGGCGTTTTGCAGTTTGCAGGAAGCGCCCTTGACCAGTTGCCCCTGGCTGCGGGCTTCGACCGTTACCACCTGGCCGGTGCCGTCGACAATGGAGGCACAGCCGGTAAGAAGTGAGGACGCAACGATTGCGGCAGCTGCGGCTGCCCGGACCAAGAAATGCTTATTCATCTACTCCCCTGTTTTTTTGTTTCTTATATTTATGCACTACCTTGCTTCCGACAGGCGAGCATCAGTTTCCCCTGCATTAGCCGATGGTATCGTAGCAGATAAGATTTCCGTGTTGAAATATTGGGCGATGAATATTTTTGGTTGTGTATAAATTCATACAGGGGCGCCGGCCGAGTGCCGGCTGCCCTGGCAGCAATCCGTGCGGCAGCACACAGAGAAACCCCGCGCTTTCGCTTAATCTGCAGACAGACGAATTTCAGAACCATCTTTTCACAAGGTGATTCGAATGGCGCTCTACCGCACCACCGCGCTTTTTTTCTCTTGCTACCTAAAAGGTTCGATATGAAACATGCATTGTTATTGACAACACTGGTCGTCACGTTTGGCCTCGCCGCTTGCGACAAACCTGCAAGCAGCAGCCCTACGCCATCCGTGGTGGTGGTTCCTGGCCCGGCGGGAGCGCCTGGCCCGACCGGAGCGACCGGTTCCGAAGGTGTGGCTGGC
>NZ_JAQGLV010000121.1 GCF_028292705.1 Collimonas fungivorans
GGCACGGTTACCGAAACCTCGCTGTTGCGCCAGCTGTCCGCTATTTCCCAATAGGGTTTGCTGCTGTCGCCATCGATTGGAACCGGCCCTTGCTTGAGCTGCGGGATGACGATCGGCGACAGCTGCAGCTGGTTCTCGCAAAAACGCAACGCATGTTCGGCAGCCTGGAAAGCCATTTGCAGGTTGCCGGCATTGGCGGCCATTTTTTCTTCCAGCAGCGCCGCGCGCAAGACACTGAAGGCGAGCAGCATCATCACCAGCAGGCTGATCAGCAACATGGGCAGAACCAGGCCGAACTGCCGGCGCAAAGATTTTTTCATGGGAAAAAAGCGGTGGCCAAACACATCACATCTTTGTGCAGAACCGGGTCGGCGGCGCTTGGTAGGCAATTTTTCTCGACCGGGTCAGGTTCTCCGCTGGAGGCCGACGGATCCAGGAAATACACCTTGACCGTGAAGCCATCCACCAGCGAACCCGCAATCTCGCCCCAGCCGCCGGCCATCGCATCGCTGAGGCCGGTGCGCCAATCCTGGATATCGTTTGCCGCCAGTTCCTGCGGTGTGCATCCGCCGGAACCGGAGCAGGATGGCGCGGATTCATCGACGGCGGGATAGGCCTGCTGCGACAGGTTGTATGCGCCGCTATCGGCGCCGCGGATATTGGCGCGTACGCGATCGGCCAGGTCTGCGCTGAACTGGCTGGCCATCGCACGCAAATGCGCGGTCTTCTGGTAACGCAGGGCGAGGGTTTGTGTGCCGATCAGGGCAAACATGGCGAAGGCAGTGATGACGATCGCCACCAGCACTTCTATCATGCCGGTTCCGGATTGCCTGGCCGCGTGATTGCCGGCTGAAATCATGCGCTTCCTCTTTTCGTTCGGATATCGTCTGAAAAGAATTATAGGAATGGCAGATCGGCGAAGGAATAGCTGGCGCGCTTAAAAAATTTCAGTCATTACTGCTCAGGCAAATTTATCCAGCAAGGCTGCCAAGTTCCTGGCGTTTTTTTCGGCTTGCTCGGGATTGGCCGCGGCCGCGGTATGGGTGACGATGGCGTCCGTCAGCAAGGTGACGAAAGCTCTGTCGAGCGCCTTGCGAGCCGCCGCCAGTTGCTGGGCGACGCCTTCGCAATCGGCCGGCACCGCGGCATTGGCGATCAGTTTCTGCACGCCGCGGATCTGACCTTCAACCCGCGCCAGACGGTGCAGCAGATCTTTTTTCTGTTCATCGGTCAGGGCCGTGCCGTGCACTATTTTAACGGGCGTATCGCTCAAAGCCTGCCTCCTTCGTGTTGAAAAATCGCGCAGAACTGTTTGCCGGGCCAATGCAAATGACCGGCATGTCTAACGCTATCAGGAATCAATCGATAAAGCCAAGGGGAAGCTGACCGTCACCTTCAGGCCGGGAGCCAGGTCCTTGTCCTCTTCAACGGCGGAGAGCGTAATCCGCGCGCCATGCGAGGACGCGATATCGCGCACGATCGACAAGCCGAGGCCGGCGCCGCCGGGGTTTTGCTGTTGCGCGGACGGCGCACGATAAAACGCGGAAAACACGCGCTCGCGGTCTTCTTCGGCGATGCCCATGCCGCTGTCTTCCACTTCCAGCAAGGCGCGCTGAGCCACGCTGTCGCGCCGCACGCGCAATACGATCTTGCCGCCGGCCGGGGTGTAATGAATCGCATTGTCCAGCAGATTGCTGACCAGTTCGTGCAGCAGCAAGGCGTTGCCGCTGACGATCAGCTGGTCGGCGGCGTCGAAGGACAGGTCGATCTGTTTTTTTACCGCGGCGCGCGCCTGCTCCATGCCTACCTGGTGTGCGATGTCGGTGAGCGATACCGGTTCATTGCCACTCTCGGCTGCACCGTGCTCGGCGCGCGCCAGCGTCAGCAGCCGGTTGGCCAGGTGGACGGTGGCATCGGTGGTGCCGGCGATGCTGGCGACGATTTCGCGCAGGCTGTGCCAGGCGCGCTTATCGTCGAAATTGCGGTTGGGATTGCGGTCCAGTTCGCGCAAGGCCAGTTCGGCCTGTGTTTTAAGTACAGTAAGCGGCGTGCGCAGCTGATGCGAAGCGTCGGCGATAAAACGGCGCTGGCCGGTGATCAGCGCCTGCAAGCGTCCCATGTAGCCATTCATGGCGACTACCAGCGGCCGCACTTCCCTGTGCACCTGGTTGACTTCGAAATCGGCCAGGTCGGTAGTAGCGCGCGCTTCCACCGCAGCTTTCAGCTGCATCAGCGGGCGCAGCACAAAACGCACCGCAAACCACACCAGCAAGGCCGCGACCGTCACCAGCAACCCTTGCCGCCACAAGGTGCTGAATAAAATCTTGCGGGTCAGGTCGCTGCGCGCATCCATGGTTTCGCCGACCTGGATCAGGGCGATGCCGCGCATCGAATCGTCATACACCGGTTGATACAGGGCGGCGATGCGCACTGCCTGGTTGTGATAGTTGGCGTGATAGAAACGCACCAGCGCCGGATAGATTTCCGAGCGCGGCACGTCGGGCGGCAATGCCGGCAGGTCTTCATAGCCTGAAACGAATTCGCCGCGGGTACCGGTGACCTTGTAGTAGATGCGACCCAGGGTGTCGGTTTCGAAGCTGTCCAGCGCCACATACGGCACATCGGCGACCACCTTGCCATCGACCACCGACACCCGTTCCGCCAGCGCCCGGGTCGAAGCCAGCAGGGCACGGTCGTAGGCCAGGTCGGCCACATCGAGCGCGTTGCGGTAGACGGAAAAGGCATCCAGCGCCACCAGCAGCAGCAAGGGGATCAGGAGCCAGCTCAGCAGCTGGCTGCGCAAGCTGCCCAGCGACTTTGCCGGCTTGTTTCCGGGCTTAGAATCGGCTGCCGCCGGATGGACTGGCGGCGCCGTCATTTTTCTGCGACAACTTCCAGCAGGTAACCAAGGCCGCGCAAGGTAGTGATGGCGACCGCTTCGGCGCCGGGGCGCTGCAGTTTCTTGCGCAGGCGATGGATATAGATTTCAATCGCGTCGGGATTGGCGTCGTCGACCAGCGAAAACACTTCGTCGAACAGTTTTTCCTTGGACACCACGCGGCCGGCGCGGCTGATCAGCACTTCCAGCACCGCATGTTCGCGCGGCGTCAGTGCCAGCACCCCGTTGCCATAACTGAACATGCGTGACACCGTATCGAACTGCAAGGCGCCGCAACTGTAGATCGGCGCTTCGCCGCCTTGCGCGCGGCGCAGCAGGGCCTTGACGCGGGCTTCCAGTTCGACCAGTTCGAACGGCTTGGCCAGGTAGTCGTCGGCGCCCAGGTTCAAGCCTTGCACCCGGTCCTGCAAACCGCCGCGCGCGGTCAGGATCAGTACCGGGGTTTTGCTGCCGCGCGCGCGCAAGCGCTTCAAGACTTCCAGTCCATCCATTTTCGGCAGACTGAGATCGAGGATCACCAGCGCATACTGCTGGGTGTGCAGCAGGCTGTCGGCGTCGGCGCCGTTCATGGCGCATTCGACCGACCAGTGCGCATCCTGCAGCGCCTTGGTCAGCCAGCGCGACAACTCAACGTGGTCTTCAATCAGTAAAATCCGCATGGCTATGACAACTTATGGCAACTAGTGGCTAAAATTCAAAAACGGGCGGTCAATACTCACACAGAAAACCTTGCTTGGCAAAATCTGAGTGAAAGGAAAATGAAAGACTGCCGCCGTTATGATGTAAAAAAATGAATAAAGCCCTGGGTTTCGCATCTGCATTGCAGGTGAAACAACAACAGAATGGGTAGGAGACAATGAATTCCGTAATCACCTGGATTGCTGCACTCAGTGCATGTGTCACGCTTGGCGCCCATGCGGCGCCGGTGCAGTGCATTGCGCCGGCCAAACCGGGCGGCGGCATGGCCGTGACCTGCAAGCTGGTGCAGAAGGGCCTTCAGCTGCAATCCTCATCCGCAAATCCCGTCAAAATCAGCTACCTGCCGGGCGGCATCGGCGCCGTGGCCTGGAATTCCATTGTTACCCAGCGCCGCGCCGAAGCCGATACGCTGGTGGCGTTTTCGGGCGGTTCGCTGATGAACCTGGCGCAGGGAAAATACGGCGATGCCGACGTCGGCAATGTGCGCTGGGTAGCTGCGCTCGGAGTCGACTACGGCATGATCGCAGTGCGCAGCGATTCGCCGTACAAAACCTTGCCCGACCTGCTGGACGCCCTCAAGAAAAATCCCTCGAAAGTCACTATCGGCGCCGCCGGCACGGTAGGCAGCCAGGACTGGCTGAAAATTTCCATACTGGCCAAGCAAAAACAGATCGATCCCAAGAACCTGCGCTTCGTCGCGCTGGAAGGGGGCGGCGAGGCTTTCACCGCCTTGCGCGCCGGCCATGTGCAAGTAGTCTCCGGCGATGCTTCGGAAGCTACCCTGCATTCGCTGGACGGCGAGATCCGCGTGCTGGTGGTGCTGTCCGAAAAAAGGCTGCCGGGCGCGCTGGCCGATGTGCCGACCGCGCGCGAGCAGGGCATGGACGTCAGCTGGCCGATTATCCGCGGCGTCTACATGGGCCCGCAGGTGAGCGACGCTGATTACAAACGCTGGGTCGGCGCCTTCGACAAGATGATGGCGACCCCGGAGTTCGAGCAGCTGCGCGCCCGCAACGGACTGTATCCGTTTGCGATGAGCGGCGACAAGCTGACTGCATACATTAAAAAAACCGTTGAAGACTATCGCAAACAATCGGACCAGCTTGGCTTGATCAGATAAATCCCGCCGCGGCAACCGGCCCGGCAAAAACCCCGCAAGCAAGACCAAACGGCAGCCTAATCCCGGCTGGCGCCGGCTCGCCTGCGCCTTTTTAAAAGTAGCTGCACTCATAACACTCAGGAGATGACATCCATGCTTATCAAAAAAACCCTGGCAAGCGCAATCGCCGCCGTATCGTTGGGCCTGGCCCTGAACGCCTCGGCCCAGGCGCCGGCCGGCTACCCTGCCGACTACGCCAAGATCGTCGACGGCGCCAAGAAAGAAGGCAAGCTGGTGATCTACAGCGCCACCGATTCCAAGGCTGCGGAGCCGCTGATCAAGGATTTCAGCACGCTTTATCCGGGCGTCAAAGTCGAGTTCAACGACATGAATTCGACCGAGGTGTACAACCGCTTCATTTCGGAAGCGGCCGCCGGCGGCGCTACTGCCGACGTGCTGTGGTCGTCGGCGATGGACTTGCAGTTCAAGCTGGCCAGCGAAGGTTATGCCGCGGTGTACAAATCGCAGGAAGCAGCCGCGATCCCGGCCTGGGCCAACTACAAGGATAGCGCTTACGGCACGACTTTCGAACCGCTGGCTATCGTCTATAACAAACGCCTGGTGAGCGCCGATGAAGTGCCGGCCAACCACGCCGACCTGGTCAAGCTGCTAACCACCAAGGCCGACAAGTTCCGCAACAAGGTCACCACCTACGATATCGAAAAATCGGGCGTCGGTTTCTCCTTCATCACTGAAGATGCGCAAATCAATCCGCAGTTCTGGGACCTGGCGAAAACCTTCGGCGACATCGGCATCCGCGTGCAATCCTCGACCGGCACCATGCTGGAGCGGATTTCCTCCGGCGAGAACCTGATCGGCTACAACGTGATCGGCTCTTACGCCCAGGCGCGTGCTGCCAAGGATCCATCGATCGGCGTCTCCTTCACCAAGGATTACAACCTGGTGCTGTCGCGTGTGGTGTTCATCAATAAGTCGGCCAAGAACATGAACGCGGCCAAGCTGTGGATCGACTACCTGCTGTCCAAGCGCGGCCAGACCATCATCTCGAACGAGTCCCAGCTGTATGCCCTGCGTGCGGACGTCACTGGCCACAACACCCTGGGCAGCCTGACCACCCAGCTGGGCGGTGCGCTCAAGCCGATCGCAATTACTCCGGCCCTGCTGCAGTACCTGGACCAGACCAAGCGCCTGGCGTTCCTGAAGCAATGGAAGGCCGCCGCCGGGAAAAAATAAGGCAAGCAGGCCATCCCCGCCTGCGCGGGGATGGCGGATTTTCAAGACCCGGGTTTTTCTGCAAGGTACAAAATGACATCCATTTCTCCTCCCCATCCGCTGGCCAGCCGTTCCCGGCTGGCGCGCCTCAACTGGCCGCGCGGACTGGTGGTCACACTGGCGGCGGTGGCGATTTTCCTGCCGCTGGTGCTGATCTTTTACCAAAGTTTCCTGTCGGCGCCGTTCTTCGCGCCGGTCAAGACCCTGAGCCTGGAACCGTATCGTTTCATCTTCGACGATCCCGATTTCCGCCAGGCTTTCATCAACGGCTTGCTGCTGGCCAGCGGCCTCGCCCTGATCGCGGTGCCGCTGGGCGGCATGCTGGCGTTCCTGATGGTGCGCACCGACCTGCCAGGCCGCAGCTGGATCGCGCCGATGCTGCTGGTGCCGATTTTTGTATCACCGATGGTGATCGCCTTCGGTTACGTGGTGGCGATGGGGCCGGTCGGCTTCTATACGGTGTGGGTGCAGGACCTGCTGCGCCTGGTCGGCATCGAAGCGGCGCCGTGGAATGTGTATGCCTTCCCCAGCATCGTCATCATCGCCGGCCTGACCCATGTGCCGCACGTTTACCTGTACGCCTCGGCTGCGCTGAAGAGCCTGGGCGCCGATGTGGAAGAAGCCGCGCGCGTAGCCGGCGCTTCGCCGCTGCAGGTGGCGCTGAACGTGTCACTGCCGATGATCATGCCGGCACTGGCCTATGCCGGCGTACTGGTGTTTTTCCTCGGTTTCGAAGTGTTCGGCCTGGTGCTGGTGCTGGGCGATCCGGAAGGCCACCTGGTGCTGCCGACCTATCTGTACAAGCTGACCAACAAGCTCGGCACGCCTTCCTACCACCTGATGGCGGCAGTGGCGGTGTGCCTGGTGGCGGTGACCTTGCCGCTGGTGATGATCCAGCGCTGGCTGCTGCGTTCGGCCAACAAGTATGTATCGATCAAGGGCAAGGGCGCGCGCCAGAAGGCGCTGCCGCTGGGCAAGTGGAAATGGCTGGCGTTCGGCCTGATCGCGGCCTGGCTGATTTTCACGATCGTGATTCCGCTGTCCGGCATCGCCTTGCGCGCGTTTGTTTCGCACTGGGGTTACGGCGTATCGCTGATCGATACTTTCACCTTGCAGCACTTCCGCGATATCTGGGAACAGCCGGCGCTGGTGCGCGGCATTGTCAACACCATCCTGATCGGCGTCATCGGCGGTGCGATTGCGGTGGCCTGCTACTGCTGCATCGCGCTGGCCATGCATCGCAAGTCGGACGGCATCACCCGTTTCCTCGACTACAGCGTGCTGATCCCACGCGCCGTGCCGGGCCTGCTGGCCGGCTTGTCGTTCCTGTGGGTATTCCTGTTCGTGCCGTCGTTCCTCGACAACATGCTGAAGGGTTACGACAACGTCGTGGCGCAGTGGCTGGTGGAACACGTGATTCCGCAACTGCGCGAACTGCGCTCCACCATCTTCTCGGTGTGGCTGGCGTATTCGGTGGTGTGGCTGGCTTACGGCTTGCGCCTGATCACCACGGCGCTGCTGCAGGTCGGTCCGGAACTGGAAGAAGCGGCGCGTGCGGTCGGCGCCCGCCGTTCGCAGGTAACCCGCGACATCACGCTGCCGCTGGTGCGCTACGGCGTGCTGGGCGCCTGGCTGATGGTGTTCCTGATCTTCGAACGCGAATATTCGACCGGCGTCTACCTGCTCTCGCCGGGCACCGAAGTGATCGGCGCGCTGATCGTGTCGCTGTGGGCTTCCGGCTCGGTCGACCTGGTCGCCACTCTCTCCTTCATCAACATCACGCTGGTGGCCATCGGCCTCGGCATTGCGCTGCGCTTCGGCGTCAAGCTTCACGACTAAGCTGCGCTACTAATCAGGAAAATCATCATGAGCGAATTAAGTGTCAATAACCTGCATCTCGACTACGGCAGCGGCGCCAGCGTCAATCCTATCCTCAAGGGCGTGTCGATGGAATTGCAGCGCGGCGAAGTGGTGGCGCTTTTGGGGCCATCCGGCAGCGGCAAGACCACCTTGCTGCGCGCGGTAGCCGGCCTGGAATCGCCGAAATCGGGCAGCATACAGATCGGTGAACGCGCCATGTTCGACGGCCAGCGCAAGCTGGAGATCCCGGCGGAAGAGCGCAACCTCGGTCTGGTGTTCCAGTCCTACGCGTTGTGGCCGCACAAGACGGTTTCCGACAATGTCGGCTACGGCCTGAAGCTGCGCAAGATGAACAGCAGCGACATCGCCGCCCGCGTCAAGACGGTGCTGGGCCAGCTCGGCCTCGGCCACCTGGGCGACCGCTTCCCGCACCAGCTGTCGGGCGGCCAGCAGCAGCGGGTCGCCATCGCCCGCGCGCTGGTGTACAACCCGCCAGTAATCCTGCTGGACGAACCGCTGTCCAACCTCGACGCCAAGCTGCGCGAAGAAGCGCGCGCCTTCCTGCGCGAACTGATCGTGCGGCTCGGTTTGTCGGCGCTGATGGTGACCCACGACCAGGCCGAAGCGATGGCGATTTCCGACCGCATCCTGCTGCTCAACAACGGTAAGATCGAACAGCAGGGCACGCCGCAAAGCATGTATGAAACGCCGGACACCCTGTTCACCGCGGAATTCATGGGCAGCAACAACCGCCTGCCGGCCAAGGTGCTGGAGCGCGACGGCGGCCATGCACTGCTGCAGGTAGAAGGCGGCGACGTCAAGGCAACGCTGCGCGGGCCGACCATCTGCAGCGGCGACAAGGACGCGGTCGCGATCATCCGCGTCGAGCAGGTCAACATCTCCGCTACGCAGGTGGATAACGCCATCAGGCTGCCGCTGTCGACCTGCATGTACCTCGGCGACCGCTGGGAATGCGTGTTCCGCAACAACGCCGACAGCGGCGCCGACAGCACCGTGCTGCGCGCCTACGCCCGGCACCGGCTGGCGCCAGGCGAGTACTGGCTGCAACTGCCGCAGGACGCGCTATGGGCCTTCTAGGCAAAGATTCCGGGATGACAGAAAAGGGGGAGTTATATCCGCATCACGCAACAGCCTTTGTGCAGCTTAGCCGTAACCGCACAACCAACAAAAAAATATTACACAACGGAGGAACAACAATGAAAAGAAAATACCTGGCGGCGGCAACGCTCGCCGCCCTCGGCACGCTGGCATCCGGCGCTTACGCACAGACCAGCGTCACCGTCTACGGCATCATCGATACCGGGGTCGAGTACGTGAACAACGCCAATGCCAACAAGGACGGCCTGGTGCGCCTGAGCTCGGGCGCCACGAATACGTCGCGCATCGGCTTTCGCGGCACCGAGGACCTGGGCGGCGGCCTGAAAGCGGTATTCCAGCTGGAAAACGGCTTCAAGACCGACACCGGCGAATTCGACAGCGCCGGCCTGCTGTTCAACCGCCAAGCCAACGTCGGCCTGGAGGGCAGCTTTGGCAAGGTGGTGCTGGGCCGCTCTTTCACCACTACCTATGATTTCATCCTGCCGTTCGACCCCATGGGTTATTCGGCCCAGTATTCGTGGGTGACTTCCGCCGGCGCCACCGGCGGCCGCAAGGACGGCATGCCGACCAACCAGCCGAACATCATCAAGTACCAGGGCAAGTTCGGCGATTTCAAGCTGGGCGCCACCTATGGCTTCGGCGAGACGGCCGGCAGCACCAGCGACAGCGCGAAATACGATGTGGGCGTGGGCTATGAAAGCGGCCCGTTCCGTATCGCGGCGACATTCGACCGGGTCAACGGCACTGCAGCCAGCGCCACCAACAGCGCTTACGACAAGGCCACCACCATCCACCTGGCAGGCAATTATCAGCTCGGCAGCAACCTGAGCCTGAGCCTGGGCTACCGCAACTACAAGAAGACACTCGCGTCGAACGCAGCCGACCAGCGCAGCGATTTCTTCTGGGGTGGCGGCAGCTACAAGGTGACGCCGGTTGTGACGCTGATCGGCGCCATCTACTACCAGAACATCAAGAACGTCGCCAGCGGCAAGGATGCCGATCCGATCATGTATTCGGTGCGCGGCAAGTATGCGCTGTCGAAACGCACCGACCTGTACCTGAGCGCGGCCTACGCCAAAGCGAAAAATTCGCAGCTGGTCGGCTTGTCGCGTGACGATATTGCCTACGGCAGCAGCCAGACCGGCGTCATCGCCGGTATCCAGCACCGCTTCTAACCCTGGATGATGGGCAAAACGACATGGCCTTTGCTAGCCTGCCGTTCGAGACGGAAGACATTCATGTCTTCCGTTTTTTTTCATCAAAATACCGCGTCATCCACCGGTTCTTGAATGCTGGCGTAAAATGTTTCGTCAAAAAAATAATACCCAGTACCAACCCAAGGAGAATTGATGCAAGCTTCTACACGACGTATCTCGCTATGCGGACTGATGCTGACCGCGGCTGCGGGACTGATGGGCTGTGATATGCCGACCAAGGCATCGCAAGCTTCGGCGACCTCCACCGCGGCGCTCGCTGCAAGCTCCCCGTTTGCCCAGGTCAGCAGCTTGCCGTACAACATGCCGCCGTTCGACAAGATCAAGGATGCCGACTATAAACCGGCATTCGAAGCAGGCATGGCGCAGCAACGCCAGGAAGCGCGCGCAATCGCAGCCAATCCGGCGGCGCCGAGTTTCGACAACACCATCGTCGCGATGGAACGCTCGGGCCAGATGCTGAGCCGCGTCAGCGAAGTATTCTTCAACCTGGTGAGCGCCAACACCAGCCCGGAACTGGACCAGACCCAGCAAGAGATGGCGCCCAAGCTGGCCGACCACAAGGACGCCATCTTCCTCGACCCGCAACTGTTTGCCCGCGTCGAGCAGCTGTACCAGCAACGCACCAGCCTCGGCCTCGATCCGGAATCGCTGCGCCTGCTGGAGCGTTACCGCACCGAATTCGTCAGGGCCGGCGCCCGTTTGTCGG
>NZ_JAQGLV010000145.1 GCF_028292705.1 Collimonas fungivorans
AGCGCCTTGAGGCCGCCAAACTGCATCAATATCTTCTGCCCGCTCAGCAAGGTGGCGCCGGCCGCAACGCTGCCGCCGGCCGCTGCCCATGCATGTTCGGGGCTGGCAGCCACGCTTGCCGGCTCGCTGCGGGCAGGCATTCTCTGGCCCAGCAGGCCGCGGGCAAAACCGACGATGCCGTCCTGCAGGTAATACACCACAAACAGCGTCATCAATCCGAATACCGTCAGACGCCAGTCGGTGATGTTTTCCAGCTTATAGGAAAACACCGCCATGCCGACCGTCGCCACCACCGGCACAGCCACCTCGCGCAGGGTCTTGCGCTTTTTCCATAACAGGAAGGCAGTCGCCAGCACCGCGATCACGGCAGCCACCGTGGCGATCTGGCGGAACAGTTCAATGTCTGCCAGCAGGCTCGGCAGCATGACCACGATCAGGGCGCCGATCAGCGAGCCGGTACGGCTCTTGCGGCCGCCCATGATGACCGCCAGCAGGAACAGGATGGTCAGCTCGAAGTTATAGGTATTCGGTGAAATGTATTCTTCCGAATACGCGTACAGGCTCCCCGCCAGACCGGCCAGCGCAGCGCTGATCACGAACGCATACACCTTGTAGCGATACACCGAGACGCCCATGCAATCGGAAGCGATCGGGCTGTCGCGCAGCGCCTGGAAGGCGCGTCCCAGGTGCGACTTGACGATCCGGTGCACGACGATCAGCGACAGCACCATCAGCGCCGCCACTAGGTAGAAATACTCCACTTCGTCGAGGCGATGGCCGAAGAAACTCGGCTTGTTCAGCTTGATCCCCATCGGCCCTTCCGTCAGGAAGCTCATTTCGTTGATCAGAATCTGGATGATGGTGCCGAACGCCAGCGTGACCATGGCCAGGTAAGGCCCCGTCACCCGCAGCGCGGGCAATGCCAGGATGGCGCCGAAGATGGCGGTCACCGCCAGGCTGGCCGGGGCCGCAATCAGAAACGGCCAGCCAAGCTTGAATACCAGCACGCCGGTGGTGTAGGAGCCGATGCCGAACAGGCCGGCGTGTCCCAGCGAAACCTGGCCGGTATAGCCGACCACGATGTCCAGGCCAAACAGGAGGATGGCGTAGATCAGGATGGTTTCGGCCAGGTGGATGTAATACGGATTCGGCACAAGCTGCGGAAACGCCAGCAGCACCAGGATGCCGATTACCGCCAGTGCGAATAACTTTTTATTCATACTCACACCTTCTTGATCGCGGTTTTACCGAACAGCCCTGCCGGCTTGATGGCCAGCACCAGCAGCAGCAGCACCAGGCCGGGCACTTCCTTGTAGCCGGTGGAAATATAAAACCCGGTCAGCGTCTCGGCAATGCCGAGGATCAGGCCGCCGACTATCGCACCCATGCCCGAAGTCAGGCCGCCGATAATCGCTACCGCAAATGCCTTCAGGCCCAGCGCCGTTCCCATGGTGGCTCCGGTCAGGGTCAGCGGCGCCACCAGCACGCCGGCAAACGCCGCTGTGGCGGACGACAAGGCGTAAGAGAAAGTGATCACCATGCTGGTGTTGATGCCCATCAGGCCGGCGGCGTCGCGATCGTTCGAGGTCGCCACTACTGCCTTGCCGTAAATTGACTTGCGGTTGAAGAATTCCACCGCCAGCATCATCGCCAGCGCGCCCAGCACCACCACCACCTGCATCGGTTGGACATTGGCGCCGAATACCTGGAACGGGGTCGACGGCAAGGGCGAAGGGAAAGTCAGATCATCCTTGCCCCAGATGTTTTCGGCGACGTTCTTGAAGATGATCGCCAGCGCGATGGTCGACATGATCCAGCCGAATTCCGACTTGATCTTGAGCGCCGGGCGCACGCCGATCCATTCCACCACGGCGCCTTGCAGCGCGCCGAACACGATCACCAGCGGAATCATCAGCCAGTAATTCAGGTAAGGGCCGCCATGGATGTTGCCGACCAGGCTGAGCCCCACCAGCGCGCCCAGCATCAATGCCTCGCCCTGGCCGAAATTGAGGGTGCCGGAAGTGGCGAACGTGAGTTGATAACCGAAAGCGATCACAGCGTAGATCATGCCTAGCGCGATGCCGCTGAAGACGAGTTGCAGCAGAATTTCCATGATATCGATCCAAGAGACTGCGACAGCCATAATATGGCAAAGCAACGCTGCCGTCTGACGAAACAAATCCAGCCTGTATACCTGCGCAGGCTGGACCGATATCGCTCAAACGGATGTTTGGCCGGCGCGCAGTGTTGCCACGCACCAGCCTCCTATCACTTGGCTAATACCACACGGCCATTCTTGACTTCGCCGATCACCACCATGTTCGGCTTGATCGCTTCGTGGTCGTCATGGCTGTACGGCTTGGTGTAGGTCGTGACTACCCCTTCCACGGTGCCGTTGAGGTTTTCCAGCGCTTCGCGCACTTTCACGCCGTCGGTGCTGCCAGCCTGCTTGATTGCCGCTGCCAGCAGGTAGACCGAATCATAGCCCTGGGCCGCAGAAACGGCGGACGGCATGCGGTCGATCTTGTAGGCTTTCTGGTAGGCTTCTATGAAGGCCTTGCGCTTGGCTGTATTGGCGTCCTGGATGAAGGTTTGCGGCATGCGTGCGCCGTCGCCGTTCTTGCCGGCGTTGTCGATGAAGTTACCCATCGATAAAGTCCAGCTGCCGATGATAGGCACTTTCCAGTTGAGTTTTTCCATGCCGTTGGCGATCTGCGCCAGTTCCGGGCCGATGCCGTAGGTCAGCACCACTTCAGCGCCGCCCTGCTTGGCTTTCAGCAGCTGCGCCGTCATGTCGACGTCTTTCAGGTTGTATTTCTCAACCGCGACCGGCTTGATGCCCTTGGCAGCCAGGGCGCGCTCCAAGTCTTCGCGGCCGAGCTGGCCGTAGTTGGTCGAATCGGCCAGGATCGCGACCTTGGTGTGTTTCTGGCGCACCACCGCTTCGTCGACGATCATTGCCGACTGGATGGTGTCGTTGGCCGAGGTGCGGAATACGTAGTTGTCTTTCTGGTCCGGCGCCACGAACTGCTTGGTGATGATGCTGCCGGTGGCGACGTTGTTCATGACCGGGATCTTGGCTTCCTGGTAGAAGCGCTGCGAAGCCAGGGCGACGCCGGTATTGATGAAGCCGACCGTGCCGACCACTTTTTCCTTGTTGATCAGTTCCTGCGCAACCTGGACTCCGCGCTCATTCTTGGCTTCGTCGTCGCGTTCGACCAGCTGCAGCTGGCGGCCCAGCACGCCGCCCTTAGCGTTGATGTCCGCTACCGCCAGCTTGACGCCGTCGCGCATCGATACGCCCATCGGCGCGGAACCGCCGGTAAATGGCCCGGTGACGCCGATCTTGATCGGCTCCGCCGCCCCCGCCGCCAGCGACCAGCTTACCAATGCCGTTGCCACGCATGCCTTGATTATTGTGTTCATGTCGTCTCCTCCGTGTTTTTATATTGGTTGGCGCCGGCATGGATGCCAAGACGCATTCTTAGTGTAAAACGCTTTCCCCGCTTATGCACAGATGTCATCTGGTATGCAGACAGCCCCAGCATTTCAGGCCACCCTTACAGCTTCCTGACAACTCCATCTTTCCGCTCTTATATCGTAGCAACTGCGCGTACTGAATGCACGTGGCGGCTGCGTTTGCTACAGACGAAAAAAATCCCCGGCAAGCCAGGGATTTTTGCGATACTCAGTTTATTTCAACTGAGTCGTCAGCTATATATTAGATAGCTTGGATGTTCGAAGCTTGCTTGCCCTTTGGGCCGGCAGTAACTTCGAAAGAAACACGTTGGTTCTCTTGCAGCGACTTGAAGCCGGAAGAATTGATTGCGGAGAAGTGCGCGAACAGATCTTCACCACCTTCGTCAGGAGTAATAAAACCAAAACCCTTCGAATCATTGAACCACTTTACGATACCAGTTGCCATTACATTTCCTATTTCAGTTAAGTTGGGCTGTCGCCCGTTAGATCGTTTGAAGCAAGAAAGAAATGACAGACTAATACTGCACTACTAGCTCGAATCTTAAACGATGTCGCATTATAACCGATAATTTTATTTAAAACACCGGGTGCGCAAATAAAAGTTGCGTCGAGAGAAAGAGTTGCGTTTTTGACTGCGCAATCTGCCGTCCTGCCGCTTGCTATTCCAGGCACGCATCTTACCCTACTCTTACTCCGCCTTAGCCTATATAACTAAAACACATAATAAAAAGCAATTATTGTGTTTTGATAATTATATAAGCCCCCATAGAATTAGCCTTTACCTTATTCACACGATTGGGAGATCGCATGTTCCAGCTTTCCAGAAAGAAAATACTGAGCCTGGCTTTTGCCGGCCTGAGCGCCGTGGCGTCGGTGGGGCTGAGCGCCTTGCCTAGCCCCAGCCATGCCGCGGACCTGAAAATCGGCCTGTTTGCCGATGTTTCCACGCTGGATCCCCACTTCAACAATATTGCGCCGAACATCTCGCTGTCGTCGCACCTGTTCGATGCGCTGGTCAATGTCGACCCGAACGGCCGCCTGATCCCGGGCCTGGCTACTTCCTGGACGGCAATTGATCCGCTCACCTGGGAATTCAAGCTGCGCCACGGCGTGAAATTCAGCGACGGCTCCGAACTGACCGCGGAAGATGTTGTATTTTCGCTGGACCGTCCCGCCACGCTGACCAACAGCCCCGGCCCGTTCACCAGCTACACCAAGCAGATCATCAGCAAGCAGGTGGTCGATCCCTATACCGTGCGCCTGAAAACCGCCACGCCATACGGACCGCTGGCGCTGGATGTCAGCACCATCTTCATCGTTTCCAAGAAAGCGGCGCAAAACGCCACCACCGACGATTTCAACAGCGGCAAGGCGCTGGTCGGCACCGGTCCCTTCAAGTTCGCCAGCTTCAAGCGCGGCGACCGTATCGAGCTGGTGCGCAACGATGCCTACTGGGGCGAAAAAGCGGCCTGGGACAAAGTCACGTTCCGTATCCTGACTTCCGACGGCGCCCGCCTGGCAGCCTTGCTGGCCGGTGAAGTCGACGCCATCGAAAACGTGCCGCCGGCCGACCTGGCCAAGCTGAAGACAAATCCGCAATTCAAGCTGGCGCAGAAAATTTCCTGGCGCACCATCTTCTGGACCCTGGACCAGTCGCGCGACAAGTCGCCGGACATTACCGACAAGGCCGGCAAGCCGCTGGATAAAAATCCTTTGAAAGATATCCGCGTGCGCCAGGCGATTTCCAAGGCCATCAACCGCCAGGCACTGGTCGACCGCACCCTGGAAGGATTGGCGGTGCCGGCATCGAACATCATCGCCCCCGGCATCCTGGGTTATGCCGATGCGCTGAAAGTAGAGAAATACGATCCGGAAGGCGCCAAGAAACTGCTGGCCGCCGCCGGTTATCCCAACGGCTTCGGCATTACGCTGCATGGTCCGAACAACCGCTACATCAACGATGAGCGCGTGGTGCAGACCGTCGCCCAGTTCCTGAACCGGGTCGGGATCCAGGCCAAGGTCGAGA
>NZ_JAQGLV010000157.1 GCF_028292705.1 Collimonas fungivorans
AACGATGTCGGCATGACGGCCATCGACCTGGCCCGGAAATTCGATCACAACGACATCGCCGACGGTTTGACCAGCCGCCTGAAGAAGGCCGGCAAACTGTAGTCTGTCTGTCTTCAAGTAAGGATGTGGGGTCCCACATCCTTGATATCCTTGGTGCCGGTCAGCGCCATGCTGACATCCAGTTCCTGCTGCAGGATCTGCAGCATCCTGGTGACGCCGGCTTCCCCCATTGCACCCAGGCTGTACAGGAAAGCGCGGCCGATCATGGTGCCCTTGGCGCCCAGGGCCACCGCTTTCAGCACGTCCTGGCCGCTGCGGATGCCGCCGTCGAACCAGACTTCGACCTGATCTCCCACCGCCTCGACAATCGCCGGCAGCGCCGAGATCGACGATACCGCGCCGTCCAGCTGGCGGCCGCCATGGTTGCTGACGACGATGGCGTCGGCGCCGGTGGTGGCGGCGATCTTGGCGTCTTCCACATCCAGGATCCCTTTCAGGATCAGCTTGCCGCCCCATTGTTCCTTGATCCAAGCGATGTCGTCCCAGCACAGGGTCGGGTCGAACTGGCTGGCGGTCCATTTGCTCAGGGTCATGATGCCGTCGGCGCCGGAGACGTGGCCGGCCAGGTTGCCGAAGGATTTGCGGCCGCCCAGCGCGCGCAAGGCCCAACCGGGTTTGGTGGCGAGGTCGAGCAGGTTGGCCAGGGTCATTTTCGGCGGCACCGACATGCCGTTTTTCAGGTCCTTGTGGCGCTGGCCGAGAATCTGCAGATCCAGCGTCAGCACCAGGGCCGAACATTTGGCGGCCTTGGCGCGGTCGATCAGCGACTTGATGAAACCGCGGTCGCGCATGACGTACAGCTGGAACCAGAACGGCTTGGTGGTGACGCTGGCCACGTCTTCGATAGAGCAGATGCTCATGGTCGACAGGGTAAACGGGATGCCGAATTTTTCGGCGGCGATGGCGCCCAGCATTTCACCGTTGGCCCATTGCATGCCGGTCAGGCCGGTGGGAGCAATCGCTACCGGCATCGTCACGTCATGGCCGATCATGGTGCTGCGGGTGGAGCGCTGGTCGACGTTGATGGCTACCCGCTGGCGCAGGTGGATGGCGGCCAGGTCGCTGCTGTTGGCGCGGTAGGTGGATTCGGTGTAGGAGCCGCTGTCGGCATAGTCGTAAAACGCTTTTGGCACGCGCTTCTTGGCCAGCAGGCGCAGGTCTTCGACGCAGGTGATTACAGACATTGTGGCTCTCCGCTAGATGTTTTTATGTGACGCTATTGCCGCGCCGTTGCCACTATCTTAGATGAAAACAATGCAAGCACGGTGCAATTCAATTGATGTCTGGCGTGAAGCTTTTTCACCTGGCCGGGCTCCGGCGCATCGACGCCTGACGTAGCGACGCCCGACGTATCTGCGCCAGCAATTCCTGCGCCGCCTGCCTGCCGCTGCGCACTGCCGATTCCAGTGTTGCCGGGTAGTCGCTGGCGGTGTAGTCGCCGGCCAGCAGCAGCTTGTCGAGGCCGGTGTCGTTGGCCGGCCGGACCAGGCCCGGGGTGCAGGCGAAAGTAGCGCGTTTTTCTGAAATGACCTGGCTCCAGGACGGCGACGCCAGCTGCGGCTGCTTGAAGGTCGCGGCCAGCTGGGCGGCGACTGCTTGCGCCAGCGCTTCATGGCCGGCTTGTATGGCTTCGGACGAGGCGCTGATGACTACCGCCAGCAGGCCGGCCTGGCTTGGATCGAGCTGGCCGCGGTCGAATACGAACTGGCCCCAGGCGGCGCTGCCGCCGGCATTTTCGGGATCGTCCAGCAAGGCGAAGAACGGCCGCGGCAGGCGCGTGTCGGCGGCGTATTGCAGGTAGCAGGTGGTGATCGGTTCGTAGTCGAAACTGCGCAACGTTGTCAGCAGCGCGGCGTCGGCGCTGCCGTCCAGCAGCGTAGCCGCGGTTTCAGGCGGCGTGGCGATGACCACGGCGTCGAAATCCATGCTGGCCTCGCCGCTTTGCAGCTGCCATCTTCCGTCACGGCGCTGCAGTTGCCTGACACTGTGGCCGGACTCGACGTTGCCGCCGCGTTCTTCGATGAAGGCGGCTGCCTGCTGCGGGAACAGGTTGCTGAGGTCGGTGCGCGGCAGCAGCATGTCCGATGCGCTCCTGCGCGCGCCCAGGCTGTCGCGCAGCACCGCCAGGAAAACCTGGGCCGAAGCCTGCGCCGGCGGCGTATTCAGCGCCGCGATGCAGAGCGGACGCCACATCAGCTGGATCAGCCGATCGGTCTGGTCGAAGCGTTCCAGCAGTGTGCTGACGCTGCAATCGTCATGCAGCTGCCAGCCCATCCAGCGCGCCGCCGACGAAAAACGCGCCAGCGCCAGTTTGTCCTGGCGCTGCAGGCCGTCCGCGCGCAACAGCGCAGCCAGCAGATGCAAAGGCGCCGGCAGGCGCGGCGCCACAAAAGTCATGCCGCCGCTGCCGGCCGGATAACACATCTGCAGTGGCAGGCGCAGCATGGCGCTGGTGGGATCGATACCGACCTTGCGCATCATTTGCAAGGTCTGGCTGTAAGCGCCGAGCAGGATGTGCTGGCCGTTGTCCAGTATGGTTTCGTTGATGTCGACGCGCCTGGCCCGACCGCCGAGCTGGCGGCTGGCCTCGAACAAGGTCACTTGGTGGCCGGCCTCGGTCAGTTCCACGGCGGCGCTGCAGCCGGCCCAGCCGGCGCCGATTACCGCGACTTGCTGCGCTTCGGTAGCCATGTCAGCGCAGAGTAAAGAGCGGTGACGGGATGGCGTTAACCGCGCACATAGGTCTTCCATGCCAGCCACAGCTTGCGGATCGGCGTCAGCGAAATGCGCTGGTTCAGCACATGGAAGCCGTCGCGCTCGATCTCGTCCAGCAGGGCGCGGTAGATGGCCGCCATCATCAGGCCGGGGCGCTGGGCGCGCCGGTCTTCCTTGGGCAGCAAGGCAAATGCATCGTCGTAAGCCTGCTGCGCGCGCGCCACCTGGAAGCGCATCAGGTTGACAAAATTCTCGCTGTAACGCGCATTCAGGATATCGGCGGCGGTGACGTTGAACTGCTGCAGTTCGTTGACCGGCAGGTAGATGCGGCCCTTGCGGCCGTCTTCGCCGACGTCGCGGATGATATTGGTGAGCTGGAATGCGAGGCCGAGCTGTTCGGCGAACTGCAAGGTCTGCGGCTGGCTGACGCCGAAGATGCTGGCCGACAGGATGCCGACCACGCCGGCCACATGCCAGCAGTATTGCTTCAAACCGGGGTAATCCAGGTAACGGGTCTGGTTCAAGTCCATTTCCATGCCGTCGATGATCGCTTGCAGGTGCTTGCCGTCCAGTCCATAAGTCTGCAGGTGGGGCTGCAGCGCCTGGGTCACCGGATGGGACGGGTTGCCGGCCAGCATGGCGGCGATTTCCTTGCGCCACCACATCAGCTTGGTGCGCGCCACGCTTTCATCGGTGCAGTCGTCGACCGTATCGTCCACTTCGCGGCAGAAGGCGTACAGCGCAGTGATGGCGCGCCGCCGTTCCGCCGGCAGGAACAGGAAGCTGTAATAAAAACTGGAGCCGCTCTGGGCGGCTTTTTGCTGGCAGTAATCGTCTGGAGACATGAATGTGGGAAGCAGCTTAAGAAACAATTTGCCCGAAGTATACGTAAGAAATGTGTTGTGGCGTTGTGGTTTGCCGATTTTTGTTAGCTTACCTCATGCACAAGGCACGCCAGGCAAGCAGCAGCCAGTCGGCTTTGCCCAGTTTCGGCCGCTGCCGGAACATGTCGTAATCGGCTGTTTCCAGCAGCTCCAGGATGCGCAGGCCGCCTTGCACCACCAGCCGCAGCTCCCAGCCGACCCGGCCCGGCAGCCGCAGCGCCAGCGCCTGGGCGCCGGTCATCATGCAGCGCGCGCGCTGCACCTCGAACTGCATCAGTCGGCGCCAGGCATGGTCCACCGTGCCGCCGGCCAACTGCGCCTGCGATACGCCGAAGCGCTGCAAGTCTTCCAGCGGCAGGTAGATCCGGGCCTTGTCCCAGTCGATGGCGACGTCTTGCCAGAAATTAATCAGTTGCAATGCCGAGCAGATGGCGTCCGAGTCGCGCAGGTTCTGCTCGGTGGCCGCGCCGTACAGGTGCAGCATCAGGGCGCCGACCGGATTGGCCGAGCGCCGGCAATAGTCGAGCAGGTCGGGAAACTGGCTGTAGCGGGTGGTGACCACATCTTGCTTGAAGGCGGACAGCAGGTCGCGGAACGGCGCCAGCGGCAGCTTGTATTCCACGATCACCTGTTCCAGCGTCTGGAACAGGCTGCTTTCCGCCGCCTGCTTATGTTCTATCCTGTCCAGGGACGTTTCATAGGCGTGCAGCGCGCGCAAGCGCTGCTCGGGAGCGGCGTCGCCTTCATCGGCGATATCGTCGGCGCTGCGGGCGAAGGCGTAGATCGCCTTGACTGCGGGACGCAGTCTGGCTGGCAGCAGCAGGGAGGCGACCGGGAAATTTTCGTAATGGTTGATGGACATTGGGGCAGGCAGAATATTTTATCAAAAGAGCATTGTTT
>NZ_JAQGLV010000247.1 GCF_028292705.1 Collimonas fungivorans
CCGACGGCGTCTTGATGCTCAGCTGCCGCACGTAATCCTGCGCGGTGTCGCGGATCGCCGCCTGGTCCAGGAACAGGCCCTGGGTCAGGAACCGGTTCATGCTCGACATGGCGACATTGGTCTTGACTTCCAGACCGGTCGCCAGGCCGAAGTGCTTGCGGTCTTCCGACAGGTAGCCTATGCCGTGCGCCACCGCATCCCGGGGCGATTTGATTCTCACCGCGGCGCCGTGCACCCGGATTTCCCCAGCGTCGAGACGGTCGGCGCCGAAAATAGCGCGCGCGACTTCGGTGCCTTTGGCGACAAAATCGGCCGCAACTGCCTTGGTCAGGCCGATCGCCGCCGCCTTGGTGGCGCCGTAGACGCAGCGGTTGGGCACGCCTTTGACGCTGGAGGCAGCCGACGCCATGTTGATGATGGAGCCGTCGCCCTGCGCCAACATGCCCGGCAGCAGCGTGTGGATCAGGCGGTACATGGAGGACACGTTGAGATTCCAGGAGAACTCCCAGTCCTGTTCGGTGCAATCGAGAATGCTGCCGTGATGGACAAACCCGGCGCAATTGAACAGCACGTCGAAAGGCAGACCTGCCTGCGCCAATGCGGCCTTGGCATCGGTGACGTCGAGATGCCGGGTGCCGAGCTCGGCGCTGGCGGCGTGGGCCAGTGCGGCGGTCTGGTTCAGCGCGTCCTGGTTGATGTCGGTCGCCAGCACATGCGCGCCTTCGCGCGCAAACATCAAGGCGCTGGCGCGTCCTATGTCCTGGCCTGCCGCCGTCACCAGGATGCGTTTTCCTTGCAGTCTCATTAACACAGTCTCCAGATTATTTTTGCCCATAGCATATTTGCTACCTAGCAATAATTGGTCCGTAGGTCCATTGGCTGGACCAATGATAATCGCAAAATCTTAGCTTTGCAATAAATAAATGGAAGTTGATATCGAAGCCTGATGCGAAATTACAATAAACTCAAACTCCAGGCTCGCATCGTGCCGACAGACTTGTCGAGATGCTTCGGATTCAGGTGGGCGCTGTCAATACTCAACTGCGCGAAAAAGAACCGTTCGCTCTTTTCACCCTTTACCATACCAAGTCTTTGACGACAAGGAAGCAGCTGATCCTATGAGCGATCGTCGAACGCGGCAAGGCGCTGTCGTCGCTGGCTATCGAAGATGCCACGGACTACCGTAGCTTCCTGCGCAAGCCAATGCCGCGCGAGCGCTGGGTTGGTCCGCCGCGGACGAGGTCATCGCCGGAGTGGAGGCCGTTCGTCCGCGGCCTGTCGGCCCGCTCGACCGCCCATATGCTGTCGATACTCGGCGCATTGTTTCGCTGGTTAATTCAACAGCGCTACGTACTGGCCAACCCGTTCGTCGGCCTCAAGGTGCGCGGCAGCAAGCGCACGACGACGCTGGAGACTTCTCACGCCTTCACCGAAGGCGAATGGCTGCTGATTCGCGCCATCGCCAACGGGCTCGAATGGTCGTATCGCTGGGAGGTGTCCGCTACTCGGCGATTGTGTTTCATGCTCGATTTCGGGTATGGGACTGGATTGCGCATCAGCGAGCTGGTCCATGCCACCCTACGAAACATCGAAGTCGATGTCGTCGGCGATCACTGGCTGCATGTCATTGGGAAAGGCGGCAAGACCGGCAAGGTGACTTTGCCACCGCTGGCGCGTACGGCGCTAGACCGTTATCTGTTGGAGCGCGGCCTGCCAGTCAGCCGGACGCACTGGAATCCGGCAACGCCGTTGATCGAAAGTCTGGACGGGAGCGATGCCGGCATCACAGCGGCGCGCTTGTGGGAGATAAAGCGCAGGTTCTTTGCCTTGGCGGCGGACACCATCGCTGGAGATCATCCGGCGGCGGCCGAAAAATTGCTGCATGCAACACCCCATTGGATGCACCACACCCATGTAACACATGCCTTGGAACGAGGCGCGGAACTGACGGCTGTTCGCGACAACCTGCGCCACGCTTCGATGTCGACAACACCGATTTACCTGCACACTGACGAAACCAAGCGGGCTCGACAATTCGGTAAGGCGTCTGGGATTGATACCAACTTCTAGATTACAGAGAATTATCAAAATGGCACCATGTTACCTGTAATGATGGCTTTACGCTCAGAATAGGCTATATGGCGTCAATTCACGCTCAATGGTAAATCTGGTTATAAAAAAAATCTTTATTATTTTTAGGCTTATTGTCCAAAATTGTACGAATCCCTACGGTCACCCGTTTTCATGGCAAGGTAACAATATCAGAACGTTGAAAAGGCCGCACAGGACAGCTTTAATCGAAGCTGGCGCTGGCGCAAAAACACAGCGGCCCTTGGCATAGTTGCCCCTGCAATCTGTTGCGTCCAACAGTCATTAAAACTGTTTGATCGCATTTGTGGCCGTTTGTAGATGTGCATAATACTCGCGCAGCCCTAACGCCAATTCTCGCCAGGCGTGACAACTGGTTGCGTTGCCGGCGTCGACGGCAGCGACCTGAGCAAGCGAAATTCCGGCGGGTTCTCGGTCAGAGTCGGTGGCAGGTCCGGGATCATCACCTGCCCAGGCGGCGTCGTACAAGCGCACAAAGCCGGTATTAACAGCAAAGCGAGCGTTATCTGCCTGTGTAATATAGATCGGCACTTGCTTTTCAACGATTTCTCCCTTGACGTAAATGGTCTTGATGCGATCAACGTACTTGATCTGTGTCTGCGCGACGACGACCCGCTGTGCTTTGGCGATTTTGTTTGAACGCTCGGCCTGTTGATTAACGTAGGCAATGTGTTTTTCACCCTCGCCCTGCTTGCCTTTGTTGTAGCAGATCGTCCCGAACACAGCAGCAGCCGAAGCGAGGGCCAGCCAACGCGCCCACCGTGGCAACACCTCTTTCAATAGGCTCATACGACCCCCAAGGAACTTTTGCATGCCACCCAGCGCGCGCGCCGCGCAGCCAAGCTTTCTGCTGTGATGCCGGCGCCATTAATCCGTGTCGACAGTCCATCAAAATCGCCCCTATCGGCATAGGCATTGCCACCAATCGAGTGCCAGAACCATCCTGCCGAGCGGGCCGCAAGTGCCCTGTCTGTGGAAAGCCGCTGCGGGACAGCAACGCAATCAACACAAAGTGCAGTCGAACATGCTGCATAGTTATCGCGAAACGTAATTTGCTTCAGGCCGCTGCCCCGGTAGCGCCAACCATCGCCGGAAGCGACATCGCCATTTCCGTAGCGATTAGCGTAGACGATGTTGGCGATCCGGATCTGGCGTTCCAGCGGTACGATCTTTTCTCCTGGCTGGCGACCAAACCCAACTGCATAAGCGGCAATACGCTTGCCAAAGGTGGCAATCAGCCCTTGCGCCGAATAATCAAACGACTCGGATAAGCGAGACAGCCCTGCACTTTCATGGCCGATTTGCGCAATGAAAGCCGCACACCTTGCCGGCGTGCCGATGCCGAACTCACTCATAGCCGCGTTGATCGGGATCGCCCAATCCGCAGCACGCGCAGTAGGAATCAGCAAAGCCGTTGAGAGCTGGGAGGCGGACAGATTCATCGTTTCCCCAGGCAGTTGCACTGATACCAGCGCCGCCAAAACCATACGGCCAGAACAGCGACCGCCACATTCGATACCACCTCAGATTGCTCGCTCCAGAAACCAAAGGTATCTGGCCGCACGATGTTCACGAACGACGTAATCGCGACCAGGGACAGCGCGACCGTACCGAACACCTTGGTTTCGAGTTGCGTGTTTAGTACCGCCCACAAGCAAAACACCAGCAGCACCAAGTTAGCCAGCATATTAATTAGTTGAATCATTTTTAGCTCCCAGATACCGGCGCTTGAGCGTGCCGATGATGTCCGCTTCGTTGATTTCCTTAAACATCTCGCGTGCTGTCGCCAGCGCAAATAAACCAACCAGAAATTCGATACCGGAATGAGTTCGCGCACCGGTAATCGCGAACCAATCGATCAGGATCGGCGCAATGTAGACTGCGCATGCCAGGCCGGCGGCGAAACTGGAAAGCTTCTGCCACCAGTTCAAGCCGTCGCCCAGAAATTTCAGAGCGACCGCCGATCCGACTGCCCCCGGCAATAGTGGTAAAACGTATTTCGTGATTCCCAGCCATACTGCCGCTAGCGTGCTTGTTGGTTCTGCCATCCCTCTTCCCATCAATGATCTGCGTCGGCAGGAACACCACATTGCCCTATCGACTAATTACCTTACCTAGTGACCCTATCGCCTTGATAACCCCATCCAGGCGCCCTACTAAAGCAAGCTGCACCTTTTGCTCCAGCTCCCGATTCTTCACCCAGGTATCAAACGTTTTAGATTCCAGAAAGTCCCTCGCATCCGAGATCCCCATACGCATCGCCTCTGGATACGAGGTGCTTGAATATAAACTCAAGCTAACCGCCATGTTGCGCAGGTTTTCCAGTAACTCTTTTCGCGAACTCACTGACGCAGGCTGAAACTGGAAATCGGGCCGGAGGCAACGACTCTGCCTCCGATCCCTCATGTGGTAATGCCACGAATCCCTCATCCATTTCGACCGTCTCAAAGAAGTGCATCAGCAGCTTGTTTCCACGGTGGCGCATGGCATATAGCCCCAAAAATTCCGATTCCGGATATTCACTGATCACCTGCATGCGGTTTTTCAGCCACTCCAGGTAGTTCAGGGAATCCGACGCTGGATCCGGGGTCAGCTCGCCCACCCGTAAAAGCTGCGCAGCCATGACGCCCAGCATCCAATGCAACTGGCCGGCCACCTTTGGAATATGGCCGTGCAATTGTTCAATGGCTTCCGCCATTGCGCCCGTCACGGGTGATATCTGCCATTCGTCGCCGCCATGGCTACCCAGGGCGATGGGGAAGTCCGGTGTGTCTCGACTGACATTCAAGTAGTCCATGTAATGGCCGTCGCCCAGCATGAAATTGGCGCCGCCGCCCTCTTCTCCTGTGGTGTGGGCCAGGTAGTGGCCGACAACCAACATGCGCTCCTGCACCGTCCAGTTTTTCGGGTCGGTGACATGGCGCTCCGTCGGCGCATCGGCCGACTCGATGACCATCTGCAGGAAAGTCGTGGTCGATTCTTCAAAACGCTCGGACGGCACGGCAACCAGCGCGCCGGCATTCACAATGGAGAGCTCGCGCAGTTTGACCGCGAGGCGGCGAGTTCTGAGGGGGGAGAAAGCAATCATAAAATTCAATATTCCTTACTTAATTGGATGAATAGGAACTCGGCGCCATGATTTTCTTCAGGTCGTCGCGATCCAGCGCGGTCAGGGTCGCCAGCGTCAAGGGAATGGTGATTTCCGTGTAATAACCGTCTTGGTCAATAGGGGCGTCAATCGGCTCGCCGATCGTCTCGATCACCATCGGCGCCAAGGTCCGCTGCTTATACTGAAAACCGATTAGCTGGGGCGCAACGGACGGGAACATGCTGTTGATCGCCCCGTCGATGCCATCGCCACCGCCGGCGGCGCGCGCAACCAGGCTATCGCCACTGAGTTTCTGTGGCAGCGCCCAGGCCCATAGCTGCTGCAGCGGTGCTGCCACCTCCCTTTTGGGATCGCTAAACGCGCGAAACACCAGTGACACATTGATTTTAATAGGTGGCATCCCAGTAAAAATCTGTGTCGAGTTCAATTTGGTGATGCCGGTGCGGCCTTCAAATTTCTTAATATTGCGCTCGATTGCACCGACATCGGCACTACCGGGTCCCGACTTCGAGTTCCGTCCGAAGAAGGAGTAAAAATCATTCATTCCGGGTAGTAACGCCCCTGACTGCAACATGGCAATCAAAGCCGGCGCTTTGCTATCAGGGCTGCTTTGCTCGAACGGGGATTGCCAATTCAAGGTCGCTTCCATATTGCCGCCGGCGGTCACCGGTGCATGCACCTCGATTTGTTCCTGCCCTTCCCGCAGCCCCTTGTTGTCAACCGGATAAATCTTGGCGATCAAATGCTCGGAGAGTCCTAGCCACTGGGAACCGAGGATTTGTTGGTCTGCCGTCGTACCATGCCCTGGTGCTGCCATATTTCTGCCTGACATAAAATTGCGGGCAGCCGATTCACCTGGCTGCCCGCTGTATTGAAGTGTTAATTCAAGTTGAGAACGATTACTTGCTCAAGCCCATCTTTCGGTTGAGCCGCATTGACTTCATGCGGCGCATGGTGGCGCTGGCCGTGTGCGCCTTCATCTGCGCCTTGCGAATGCTGACTTTCTGCTTGGCGGTCAGGCGAACGCGGCCCGAGATACGCTTGTTGATCCGCACTTTCTTCCCCTTGCGAATTACCATGCGCTTCTTGTAGGTGGCGTCCAGCACCGCGTCGCTGCCCTCGTCGCCAAATACAAAATTGTCGATATCGGCGCTGGACGCATCATCGCCATCCGGCATGCTAGCGGCCAGAAGATCCCGGATCCGGTCAGCGGCTGCTTCGTCCCAATCGTTGAGGAGCTTGCTGCAATCCTCATCCGAGACACCCTTCTCGGCCAGGTAGTCCCAGGCGAATTCCAATGCCGTCTCCAGCACGTCGGCCTCGTCGTCGCTCAGCTCACCGTCTTTGTTCGCGTCCACCAGGCCAACCATATTCGCCAGGAGGCGATCAGCCAAGGTTTCGTCTTCATCCAGATCATCGGTTTCAACCCACTCCTGGATGGTTGATGCGACGCCCAGTGCGATATGTGTCGCGGCGTAGTCCGCCGCGGCATTGCCGCCTTCGTCATCTGACGCTGAATCCAGTATCGTCTGCCGGCCTTTGTGCGCAACATCCTTGCCAAACAAGGTATTGCGGATCGCTGTTGCAGCTAAATGACTCATCTTCTTCCTTTCATTTTGTAAAGCCCGATTAGCGGGAAAGTGTTTGGGTAACGAACGTTTGGCGATTGGTGCCGTCATATTTCAAGGAATAGGACACGTCCATGCGATCCGCCGGCCGCAGCGCATTGGGTTGCACCACGTACTGAAACGCTTCCCCGTCCATCTCGGCGCTGGGCACAATCCATTTCGCCGTTTTGGCGTCCTTGAACAGCTTTTTGAGGAAGGCATCAGTCTTTTTGACGGACACTTCCATGGGGAGCTGCAATGCCTCTTTGGCAAAGCGCGTGACCCAGTCATCAATCGCGCTGGACATATCAGCCACTGAGATCAGCTTTTTCATGGAGACCGCCGTTTTAGCGCAAGTCAAGGAGTCGCTGAATACGTATTTGCCGCCGCCGTTGTATTTGGCGTAGATCACCGGATTGATCTTGGCATCAGCCAGATCGCTCAAGTCGTCGTCAGGCGTATGGATCTGCACAATACTCGTTCTATCCAGCGGCCAATTTTTACCGGCAATCGGATAGTTTTTTGGCGCAAAGCCATTGGCATCCGTTTGGGCATTGCGCAAGCAGCGCCGTGCCACGTTGTACGCCGAGGTGCCAAGCACCACTTTGCCATTCAAGCCCAGCGGGTCGTCAGACTTCAAGGGCGCCCAGTACGCCTGGCAGTAATGAGAATCGAAATTCAATTGCGCCATGAAGGCAATGGCCGCTTCTGGCGACAGCGTGCCTGGCACGTCCCAAGCAAACTGCCGATTGGTGTCATAGGCCAGCTGGGCCAAGGCAGATAGCAGCGCCGACGCGTGCGAACCGCCACTGACGATATAGGCGTAGTCGTGCTCCGTCTTCTGCAGCAAATCCCGCGCGCGCGCAAAGTCCGCTACACCGTAGGCGGTGCTGCCCTCGGTAAAATAGGCCATCACCGGAGAGATGGCGAACTTGGGCCGACCATTAGTATCTCGCCCGTAGGCATTCGAGGTCGGCGCAATCTGGGCGCCACCGCCCACCAGCACCTCAACGTTATCAGTCGTGCGCTCCACTACATCGGGCAAATAGGCGCTTTGCTGATAATCGTCCAGGGCGTCCGGATTGAGCGAACCCACAAATTCGTACAGCGCATTGCGGTCTTTGTCGCGCAATCGCAGTGTCACCAGGCGATTAGCGACGGGTGCGCCATTCTCCGTCACCGGGTCGGCGTGCAGCTCGACCACCACACCGTCGTTGTAACATTCAAGATGCTTTATCGATAACAAAAATGGCTTTTCGGTCGGTACGGCAGTAGCTACACTGAAAACAAGATCCGTCGCCGGCACTTCCGGCTGGGTCACGATGATGGTCGACAGCACGGCGGTACTGGTCGTCAGGCGCTGCACCACCGCTGAGGCTGCGCCCTTTTGCAAGGCTTCATAGACGTGGATATGCGCCTCATTGAGCGCCGATGCGCGCAACGACTCGCCGCGGCCGAGCTTCTTTTGGAAATTGCCGCGATTGACCCGGAACGGCTTGTCGATACGCCCGCGGGTGGCGCGCATGACGATGCCGAACACCTGATCGGAATTATCCGGCGCGTAGCCATCGGTCATATCCCGCAAAGGATTCAATTGCACGCCCGATTGAGAGCCAAGCTGCCGGTTAAAAGCAGTAGACATAGAAGATCCTTATTTTTTGTCGGTATTGGCCGCGTCGTCCGCTGGCATGTCCGCCGGCGACTTCGATTCAGCACCGGCCTTTTTCTGGCCTTTGCCGGCGGCGGGAGCCTTGGCGGCCACCTCTTCAGGTTGAGCGTCGTCCAACGCATCCAGTGCCATCGCATCAGCCCATTGGTTCAGTTCCGACAAGGAATCCACATCCGACGCAAAGCGCGTCAGCTGGGCGTGATCCTTGAACGTCACATCGATCTGGTTGTCTGGCGCGCTGAAGTTCGGCTTCAGCTCGGCTCGGATATCCGGAAACACCAGGTAGCGCGGTGTGTGATTCGTAAGTCGCAAGTCGAGAGGAAACTCGGATTTCCCGAATGCCTCTTCAACCAATGTATTGACGCTCTTCCCCGTCAGGGAAGAAGCGCCCAAATGTAATGTGCTTGCCATTTGTGCAGCTCCTTCGGTGTGGATGAATTAGTCGAGATTGATCACTTCAATGACAGCACATCCCATGGCCGACGGGAGATGCGGATTGACCGCCGTGAAGTTACGCGCATAAAAGCCTTGCTTGTAGCGCTGGTCTTCGTCGGCGTTCATGTTGATCAACATCGGCGCCACGGCGTCACCGAGGACGAATGGGTTGCGCGCCACCTGAGTCGAGCGACCGATACAGATAATCCGCGAGGTTTTATGATCCACGTCCACGATGCGCGGCGAGTAATACACTTCGTACAGGCCAAACAGGCGGCCGACGCGATAAATACCAGGACGTGCAGTCACGCCCGATGGCGTAAACAGCGTGTTCGGCAAGCCCAGAAGCATCGCCGCCATCTTCTTGGAGACGTACAAATGGGTGATGCCGTGATCCATAGTGTCTTCGGCCATTTGCTGGCTAGCCGCACCGAGAATGCAGGAACCGTCCTGCCAGATCTGCGCGCGGGTCTTTTCCAGACCCTGGGTATCCCATTTAAAATCCCAGACCATGGCGTTATTGGCGCCAATACGCGCGGCCTTCTCCAGCACCTGGTAATGACGCTCATTGGCAAACTGGTTGCGAATGGCCAGCATCGATTCGCCCATGGGATTCAAACCGATTTCGTTCGCCATCTGTGTTTGGCTATCGGTCGACACAAAGGCGTTGGCCTTCCATGGCGAGGCGCGCAGAATAAAGCGTGTCGCAATGGTATTGACGATCGGGATAATGCCCTTGTTGTTCTCGAAATCGATCACCGCTTCGGCGATCACTGTGGTGTTCGCTGGTAAGGCCGGCACAGTCGTGACTTTCACGGCGCCAGTATCCGAGTTCATCGAACCTGAAACAGTAAAAAGCGTGCCGCCCAGGCGGACATAGCCGCTAATCGGCGAGGCCGACGCTGGCGCATCAGCGCTGGTCTCTTTCGCCACCGGCAAGCCATTGATATAGATGATGGTGCGGCCCTTGAGCAACTTGGCCGACGGCGCATCCTGATCGCAGGTATCCGCCGCCAGTTGAATCGGCGTAACCTTGCCGCCGAAGTCGTCACCGGTACGTTTCAACAGGTGGGTACGCTGTGCGGAGGTATAGGCCCGGCCGCTCAGGACGCCGTCCATTAGGTCGCCGGCGCCATAGTGACCGAAGGTGCTGCCGGCTTCGTGTGAGACGATCACCAGTGGCGCTTCGTTAGAACCGATATCGGCAGGCAGATAGTTCGCTACAGGAATGGCTTCAGCCATGGCGGCAGTGATTGAGATCACGGCGCGATTTTGTTGCAAGGACATGGGATCGTGCGCCAGGTTGGACGCCGAGTCGAGCTTGTACCTGGAGCGCGCATTTTCTGATGTCGCGTAGGCCTGGTGAATAGCCCATTGCAACACGTCCGCAGTCGGTTCCACCCCGTGTTCTGCCTCGTAAAAGGCGGCACCATCCAAAATAGCGCCGGCGATGCCGGCACGGCCTTCACCCAACTCATCAAAAAGGATCTGCAGATCCTCTGGAACCTCGACACCGGTAATCGATGCGGACAGGCTCTGGGCGTCGGCAATGAATGCGCCGGCGCTGGCAGAATCAAACACGCCGGTGCTGCTGACCGCTGTTTCCTTCAATTTCGTGTAAAACGTACTGACTTTTTCTGTTTTTGCGTTGTTATATTCCGCATGTTGCTTTGGCATAGATCACCCTTGTCGTAATTAAGATTTGCCCCAATGTCGGCGCAGGTGAAGTACCCACGCGGTATGTGCAATTCCATTATTACGCGGTGACGCAGTGCTATTTTTGGCGGTTTTCCATCTTCGCGGAATTTAGGCCAATGCTGCAATATCTTCCGTGATGGCAGCGATGGCGACATCCAGCGCAGCCGATTTTTCCTGTAGAGCGACTTCCATTTTTGGCGCCGCTGTCCGTATGCTGTCCGGTAACTGGATACGCACCTTCGCCATGGCGGCCTGGAATTTCGAGCGACCGGCATCCATCATGCCGACCATCTCGCCAATGGCCGCTGCCTGGTCTTCCTGGCTTTTAAGCGGCACAATCTTCCCGTTCAGCTTGACCTGAAATATATCTCCCGATTGCTTAATGGAAAACGTCACCACCTGGCTATCGGCAAACGTCAGCACCATTTCGCGGTAGGAGACACCGGATGAGCGCTTGATATTGGGCGACACGTCGCCCTGGACGATATGGGAGCCCGCACGCGCGAAGTAGCGCACCACTGCGCGCGTCGCCGCATCTTTCTTGCTGCCCATGTCGTCAAAACTGAAAATGAGATTCTTTGCCATACCGTTCCTTGTTATTGTTGATTATGCTTTTGCCCGGCCAGTAGGTGGGCCGTCGTGTTCGTCGTGATGGTGCGATTCCACCCCAATACCGTTGCTGACAATCTCTCCGCCGGTATTCTCAATGCCACCGTGAATTTGTGCTCCTGGGCCGCCACCGCCGTTAGATCCCGCCAGCCCAGCCTGATAGGTGAGCAAGCCGACAGACGTCACCTTCTCGGAAAACGTCGCCTGCGGCGTTTTCACGTCGACCATCTCACTGGCATTGATCTCGTAGCGTGCGCAGTTGACACGGAATATCCCGTCCGCGGTCAATTCGATGTTCGCGTGATGCCAGCGCCGCCAGTCGATCGCATTGCCGGCCCTGGCATTGCGAAAGCCGGTAATGATCGGATAGCGCGGATCGCCGCCCTCGAATGCCAACCAGACAAGATCACCTGGCACGATCTCGATCTCGGTCGCATGGCTGGCCGCTTTGCTCTTGTCGCCAATCGGATACTCAATTTCCGCCAGCGGCAGCACATCGGCGCCATCTGTCAGGCCGGGAATTTCGACACGACACTCACGCGAGGCCGCCAAGTAGGAGTAGACAATGCCGGGGATACGGGAAGGCAGCATGCGTTATTCCTCCAGCGTGCCAAGCCAGAACTTGGAATACAGGCGGCTGTCACCGCCGTCCGATCCGCTCTCGAAGGCATGCGCAGCAGTGATGATGGCGTAGTTGATCCGCTCTATCTGAATGACCTTGCCGGCATTAACAGTCGGGAGATAGTCGGATTTCAAGATCTTTTTCTGAATCAAGGCGCGCGTCATGTTCCACAGCATGCGGGTATCGGTCCTTGGTTGATAACCAATAGCACGCACCTTGGAACGATTGCCATAGACAAATGTACCGGACGCATCAATCGAAAAGAAAGACGGCACCTCGTGGCGCTCCATGAAGCCGCTATCGATATTCTCAGTCGTATCCTGCTCCAGACGCAATATAGGCTCTTGCTTAAAAATGTCCTGCAGACGAATGAACGTGACTTCACGGCCATCCGTATAAATGGCGCCACCCTCTTCCTGCAGCACCTTGGCGACTTCGTAGCTCGGCACGCCGCCGGCATAACAGGCAAAGCGTGCAATCGGATAATCCGCATTGATCTTGACGCGTGCGCCACACGCGCCGTAAATACTACCCAGCGTGGCGCCCTCTTTGATTACTGCCGTCTTGCGACGGAACGCGATTTGATGACAAGGCTCAAACAGCGCCACAATGTGTAAAGCAGCCATCTGTTCGCTGCCCTGGACGTTGGCCGACACCTTGCTGCGCTGAACCTGAACGATGCGAAATACGTAGCCCTCACTGGCGATGCTGATGGTTTCACCTTGCTTGAGCCCCGCTACCGTTGCCTCTGTCGCCCTGACGACGGCTTCTAGCGTCATCGGCACCGGTGCTAGATCAGAATGCAGACAGGCGCTCAGCAACAGATCGCCGCGCAGCACCGTGCCCGATGACAGGATCAATTGCATGGTCTACACCGTCACGATAGGCATGCAGAACATCAGGCGCTGCACGTCCACCTCCCTTTGAACGATGTCTTGGGCGATTTCAGAGGCCGAGCGGCCATAGACGTCCACGCCGAGCGAGCGCGACGCCTCCAGGTAGACGGCGTTTTCGCGCTCGACGTAGAGAATGAACAACGGACGCACAATCGCCCATTCGCTCTGCGTCAGCGGCGTGTCGATCTCGACAAAGTCGCTCGTCGGGTACAGGTTGTCCGGAACAGGAAAACGTGGGTACGACGATGAAGACTCCCAGGGATCACGTGCTTCCGACGACATCTCTGCAACAGCCACCGCTGGCAGCAACGCGTCAAATGCGCCATAGCCACCGCAATATCTGGCGGCGGCCAGCGCCTGGGCAAGCACCGTTTCTTCTTCCAACACGATGCCCACCGGCCGTTCCTTTGCCAGAAAGAGCAAGGCCAGCTCCTTCAGCGCTTTAGAAAACTCCGCCATGACGCTTAAATATTGCCCGGAATTTCTTCATTGAAATAATGGAAAAACAGCGTGCCCGAGATATTGAGCACCTGCGAACGGTTTTCCCAATCACGGTCCGGGTTATCCAGCTGGATGAAGCAATCGTAGATCGGCTTCGCAACAGAGAACTGGGACGGCGTGCCTTCATACACCTTGGCATTGAACTTGCCGCCGGTACGAATCAGGTTCAGCATCATTTTAGAGACGTGGCCGGCCTTGGTCTCCATCAAGGTGATTTGGCCTTGCTGGTTGATTTTGACCTGTTGCGCCTCCCATTTCGCCGCGCCGAGCGGCATGGGGATTTCAATTTCACCGGCGCTGGAGAGCTCAGGCCACGGAAACTGCTTGGTCAGCAGCCACATTTGCTCAAAACCCTCGATTTCGAAGGCGGCGTCGCTGGAGATGGCTTTGTCGCCCATCGCCCGAGCGGTGTTGTACAGGCTCTGCAAGTAAGCGGGATTGGATACGGTCATGGTGCCCTCATGCGGGTAAGTTAGATGATGGGCCTAACTTTACCGGCTCATGAAAGCCTAGGACGGGGACGTTTTCCATCTTTGCACAAATCATTTCTTATCAAAACCTGAATGGCACCTTATGTCTGACAAAATCTGATATGTTCTTAATTCCGCAATATTTAATACCGTTTGAATACATTAAATGACTACGAAAACCATTATGAATATATCAAACCTATCCATTATCGAACTACGCGCACTACTTGAGAAAATTGAAGAAGAAATAAAAATCCAAGAACATGACGAGCGTATTCAGGCACGACAAAAGATATTAGCCATAGCGCAACAAGCAGGTATTTCGCTAGAAGATCTGCTCACAGCATCATCGCGTCCTAGCAACCGCCCTGCGAAAGCCAAAGTTGCCGTGCGCTACCGTCACCCAGTAAATACTTCCTTGCAATGGACCGGTCGCGGTCGTCAGCCCAAATGGATACAGGAATGGGAAGCAAGTGGTCAGTCTCTAGATGCCTTGAAGGTATGACCAATCTCCTATTTAATTGCTAGCCACCTACTGACATCCCCCCCGTCACTATATGAGCAATTTTTCGGTCACGTAAATCTTGTCCGACATCAGACTTTGGCGCCACGACCGTCACCGATGCATTGGACGGTCTGGCATTAAGCTGCGTCGCCGGCAATATTGACGCGATCTCGGGGATATCCGGCATCTTCGCTATAGCAGGTGCGGTCGGTATGTTCGGAACGGCAGAGATATTCGGCACCGCCGGCGTTTGTGGCGTCATCGCTAGCGAGGGCATAGTACTCTTCGCCTGCATCGCTCTCGCATCCTGCGCGAAGAACTCGCCCATGCGCATTTTGTTGCCCATATTGTTATAGGCAACGCCGGCAGAGATCGTCCCGTCACCATACAGGCTTTTATTGTTTTTGATGACGGCCTCAATCCGCAAGCGCTCGCTATCGCTGACCTCACGACCACCCACCAGCGCATCCCGCACAGAGGTTTCTGGATTATTTTTCACCGCTTTCAGGATGCGGCCAGCATCCCCGTCACCGAGATTGTGATACGCGAAGACGTTCGCCGCGTCGTCCGTCCCGCCGAGCTTCCTCCCCTTTGCAATATTTTCCCGAGTAAATTCAGCTAGCATGCCAGCCTGAATTTTAGGATCGCTCCGGTACTTCTCTGCATCTTGCTTCGACAATTTCCCGGCGCCATCAACACCATACTTGCCACCATACTTATTGATCATGTCGGTCCAAGTACCATCGATAAACTGGCCGTAGCCGTGGGCGCTCGACAGCTTCTTACCGTTTTTCTGGATCGGGGCGGCGTCCTTATTGAAGCCACTCTCGAAATGCGCGATCTGCGCCACCACACCAGGATCGACACCAGCGGAGCTCGCCCCGCCGACCAGGTAGTCCTTCGCGGCCTGCCAGCGCTCATTGACCACCCGGCCAATGGGTGCGGCCATCTTGGCAACCCGCTCTTGTCCATAATTGGCAGCGGCGCCAGCGGCGGCCGTCACTGGTTTGACCACATGCTGATCAACAGTCTCCACAGCAGCAACAGCCGTATTCTTGACTGCCGTAGCGGCATTGGTCACGTTCGTCTTGACATCAACACCAGTTTTTTCTTTGACAACCTCGTTAGCAGCGTTTCCCGCCTGAACGGCGAGATCCTTCACCACATTGGCGGCATTCCTGGCAATGTCAAATTTATCCTTAAAAAAGCCCGTAATCGCATCCCAGCCGTCACTGAATTTCTGAACGCCAGCGTCCCAGGTTGCCGTGATCTTGCCGCCGATCTCTTTCCAGTCAAAGGTGGATAACCATTCGCCGGTGACTTCCCCCAGCTTGTCACCGATGAAACCGCCGATCATCGCGCCAATCGGACCGCCAAAAGCCAGCCCTATGCCGCCGCCAATCAACGCACCGATGCCACTGCCGGCCCCGACAAAGCGGCCTTTCCGATTTTCTGCCTGCGTTTTGTCAGGATCATCGCTATCGAACATGCTGGCCAGCGCAGAACCGCCCGCCAGCATTGCCCCCAGCAACGGCAAGCGTCGGAACGCCCCTTTACCCAGCCCGAATAGCCCCTTACCACCCTTGCCTAGCAAATTCCCCAGCATCCCGAGTCCGGGAATTTTTGACGCCAAACGGTTCAGCAATCCTCCTGAGCTGCTGCCGGCGGCGGGCTTCTTCTCAATCGCGGCCAGCTTGCGCAGTTGCGCCTTGTTGAATTCCGTCTCATCCCGACGTAACCCCCGTAACTCTGTCCAGAGTCGCTTGAACCAAATAACCTTCTTCTTTTCTTCTCCATCGCGGCCAAGCATCTTGCCGAAACCACGTCCGACCGGCGTCACAATCGCACTGAGCTCCTTGGCGGCGGCGATGGCAGGATCCACATCCGGCGCGCGGTCGATCGCATTCGATGCCATGGATCCCACCGCGCCGATTCTTCCGGAAACAGCCGAGCGGCCATCGGTACTATCGCCCTTTCCATTGCGTTCACTCGGCTGATCTTGCCCGGCGCGCGGCGCATTTGGCGTAATCGCCCGATCTGTCCGCACGAACCTGCCATTGGCATCGCGGCGCACAGTTGTAGGAAAGGCCGCCCGCAGCACATCCTTACTGACAACCGCCGTCTTCAGCAACGATGTGGGCTGTACAACCGCCCTGGAGGTGATCTGTACCACCTTGGCAGCCGCGGCGCTTTGACGGCGCGGTAACGCAAGAGCTGGAGCCGTGCTGCTCTGGGTAGCCCGTTTAGCGGCAGCAGCACTTGAGGTGAGCGCCTGGCGGATGCCACGCACGTCATCCAGAATAGCCGCCCATAATTTCAGCGCTTCGCCCCAATCAGCAGGATCACCTACCAGGAAGCCAAAGCTATCGGATTGAATGGTCATGTCAGGCTACCGGAAAGAAGGAATCGAACTGCGAGAACGTCATTTGAATTTCTTGCACCGTGTCGTCTCGCCGCGACAGGTCAAATTCAATGCTGGCCGGGCGCATATATAGAACGCTCTCGTAGCCGCCGCGATTGCTGGCATCGGTAATAAAGGAATGCAAGATACGGATCTTGACCAGGTATTCGATGGGTACGCCGACGCACCCGTCCCGCTTGGTCGCCGCTGCCGCCTTCGATTCAAACCATTTTTTGAGCGTACCCACCGAATCGTCCATGGTCGTGAGTCGCAGATCGACAGATTCCAAGCTATGCACCGAATCTATCGACGCGGATCCGATCCGCATCTTGTCCCCAGTAATCGTCCAGGGCGAATAATTTACTTCAGTCGCAAACAGGTTGAACATGCTGGCGCCGTCGCCGATCATCAGCTTCGATACCAACGAATCCATGCTGGAAGGCATGAGATCGGTGATTTCAATCAGAAACAGGTTTTTC
This sequence comes from Collimonas fungivorans, assembly GCF_028292705.1. Lineage (GTDB taxonomy): Bacteria > Pseudomonadota > Gammaproteobacteria > Burkholderiales > Burkholderiaceae_D > Collimonas > Collimonas fungivorans_B. Next base: position 17,111 of record NZ_JAQGLV010000247.1, read on the forward strand.
TTGGCATACCGGGTTGCCGAGCATTCATCAAAAATCGCCTTGGCTTCCGCCGGCGTGATGCCGCCCAGGAGCGGCGTCGGCGTGGCCCAATAGGCTGCCAACGCGGCCAGGCCGTCCACGCGCGGGAAATAATTCGCGAGTAGACCTGAATCCAGGACAGAGAGTGCGGCACCGCCGAGATCGCCGCTTAGCAGCTTATTGCCGACACCCAAGCCCGTATTGACCAGCGCGCCCAAGCGCGGCGGTAGATATTTCTTGGCCTGGCCAATGGCCGCAATGGCGCCGGCGCTCTTCGGCAAGACAATGCTATTGGCAACGTTATCAAACAGTCCCAATGTCGCTCTCCTCGACAGCTTTAGCGGCCATGGCCTTGGCGTAGGCAGCCGCCTCATCTTCATCAAGCAACATTTGCTTCGCCAGGAACATGGCGGTCGTCTCTTCATCCAGACCCATCTCTTTAATCTGGGACATGACCTGCGCCAGCATGGCCGCTGAATTTGCCGACTCCAGGCGCGTTCGCTGCTTCTCTGCTTCCATGGCCGAAATCGAACCGTAGAAATTGATGTTCCAGGGACGCTCTTCCTCAGAAAAGACAATCCCATACCGGTGCATCGTGTGCAGATCAATCACCGAATTGAAGAAGTCGGACAGCGCGCCACGGATGATGCGAGATTTTTCCGCCACTTGGGCGCTGACGCGGAAGAAGCCGCCGTCGCCCAACCCGCCGGATAGCTGATCGGCGAAACCCACCATCGACAGGTCTACCCCCAGCGCGCCACCCAGGAGGCGCGCATGCATCATCACATCCTCGATCGACAGCTCGCCATTGCGACCCGAATCGCCAACCAGCTGCGACAGGTTCGTGAGCTGCTTGTCGCCGTGGTACGGCAGCACCGTAGTAAACTTCTCCAGAATCGGCTGACCATGTTCAATCGCCCACTGCGCACGTTGCTTAGCCTGCTTCAGCATGGTCATGACGCCATCGCCAAATTTCTTCTTCTGGTCTCCCGTCATGCCGTCGCCATTGAACCCCAGCACGCGCTCATCAATCGAATCGGCGAAGCGCTGGCCGATCAAGCCAAGCAATGAGGCATACAGGTGGTCATATGCTTCTTCCGCCTGGTGCAGGAATGAGCCACCCACCATCGACGGCAGGATCGGCAGCTCATCCAGGTCATTCTCCGACAAGGCCATCTTGATAACCTTGTCCTGCACCGCAAATTGCGGTACCCACACCAGCCGCGGCATCTTGAGACGCAGTAGCTGCGTTGTATCCAGCCGCTCGATAGCCTTTGCCCCCGAATACACCATGTATCCTACGGTGCGGTTGCCCTTCTCATAAGCTTGCACCATGGGTGGCCGGACAATCTCACCGAAATACAATTCACGGATGCCACTGCTGTCCACATAGGGCCGGGCATAGCTGTCCCCGAAGGTCGCGCCGTTATAGGCCATGCAATGCGCCATTTGATTGAGCTTGGGCGTTAAGGCAGCATCGATCTCATCAACCATCTTGGCGAGCTTGATATTTTTGATAGTCTCGGCTTTTTTTTCGATGAACACCGTATTGCCGGTCGTCTCATGCCCGCCGAGTGCAGACGTGACGATCAGCGACAGCGCGCCGGACACAATGGGGTCGCCTTCCATAAACGACCATTTCTGATAAATCTGCGCGCGCATACGGGCGGCGCGGCGACCAGTACCCAGGAGAGACTGCGATGCAGCCCCAAAATCAAAAGCATACGGGTCATCTTTGCCCAGGTCGTCCACCTTCTCGACGTTCCCGGAAAACCATTTTTTTGCCGACGTGCCCATTTTACCGAAGAGGCCGGGCGCATTCTTCTCAGTGTCTTTTGCCATGTTCGCTCTGAATCGTCTGTATTCAGCATTGTCGGGCAAAAGATGCGCACGACTATTCGGCGGTTTCCATCTCGGAAAATACATAAAGAACCAATTTAATCATCAATTGATGCTATAATTGGTTCATTTATTTACTAGGAGCCCCCTATGCGTACCACAGTCAATTTAGATGATGCCCTTCTTGCCCGCGCGCAAACATTGTGCGGCTTAGATGAACGCAATGCCCTGCTGAAGGAAGCGCTGAACGCATTAATTCAGCGCGAAAGCGCGCGTCGCTTGGCGCGTTTAGGCGGCAGCGAACCACAATTGCAAGAAATATCACGTCGCAAAAGCGAGGCGTAATGATATTGGTCGATACATCCATCTGGATTGACCACTTGCGCGCCGGCACTCCAGCACTCGCTGGACTATTAGAAATGGGAAGGGGTTATTGTCACCCTTTCGTCATCGGCGAGCTCGCATGCGGCAGCCTCGGCAACCGAAATGAAATCTTAAATTTATTGCAATCGCTACCGCAATTACCAACTGCCACGAACGAGGAAACATTGTTCTTCATTGAACAACACAAACTCATGGGGCGTGGCATTGGATACATCGATACGCATCTGCTGGCCAGCACGGCAATCCATGCTGCCCGCTTATGGACCCGAGACAAGCGCCTCAAGGTCATCGCCGATGAAATGGGGCTGGCGTTTGAACCTATGACGCACTAATTACAAGGGCGTCATCTCGACGCTCTCATCCATCAACACGTAAAACTCGCCATTGCCGAAAAGGTCGAATTGCCGCACGCCTTGAAATTGGGTAGCACCGTACACCTCAGCAAACTCAAAGGCGGCAACGATCGTAACGTCGGCATCAAACTCCCATTGCTCATTCTGACCACTATATGTGCTCGCCAGCAACGGCTCAAGCTCACCAGAGTACGCGTAGCCACGTGCGATCAGTGCTGCCTTCAATGCCCACCAATACGGACCAAAGCGCAGATAATTCTGCGGCGCAGCGCGCACTATCTTGTTGGCAAGCCTCGCCATGAACTCGCTATGCGATTGACCTGGATTGTTTTTATCAAACTCCACCCGATAGTCCACCAGCTTGTCAGCTAGGTAGTCCTGATCGGGCAAATAATTAATGAATTGCATGTGTATTTCCTATTAAGCAATAGAGATGTTGTAGCTGCGAACCTGATCCGCATAGTCCCGCAGGATCGTTTCATAGACCTCGCGCGGCACCACCCACGAATTGACCGGTGCGCTCTGTAACTGCCTGGACGGCCACTTGCCTCGGAACATGGCCTTAAAGCCCATCGTCAGCGCAACCGATTTAATCGTATCCTTGAATGCCATCGTATTGCCGATGATCGCCACGTATTTTTCTAGTGGCGGCATTACATCAGTGACTGTCGCGGCAGGCACCTCGGCAGCCGGCGTCGGCGCTGGCTGCGTGAGCGCCAGGAATTTACGACGATAAGCGGCGTTCACCAATACTGAAAACGTCTCTCTGTAATGCGCGTCGATCGCCGGGTCGTCCCAATCCAGCGCCGCATAATAGGATATATACGCCTGTTTGCACAACCACACCAATTCCTCCGACGTGGTGGCGGCCTCGATGGCGGATACCATCGTGGCGTAGTCAATCGTGCCGATCACGCCATTGACCGCTCTCACCAGCGCCTCAACCAAGTCCGCGTCATCTTCGTCATGAAAAGCTTTCAGCGCCACCGCACTCACTTTCATCCCTTGTGCAATGCCGTACCGTAGCAGCATTTTTGCGGTTTTCTCTAACGACGGCTTGCTGTAACGCTCAACGGTGGCATCGTCCGGCACCAGCACACGAACGTTGCCATTCTGATCTGTGACGTATTCAACCTTCCCCTCCTGTTCGGCGACGATACGCTTAATCAGCGGCAAAGACTGGTCCGCCCCTTGTTTCAGCACGAGTGGAAACATCGGCTCCGGTAAAGTGACTTCATCGGGAAGCGCGCTAATCCTCGGCCCCACCTTCAAGGCGGCTTTCACATCCGCATTCAACGCCGAATACAAAAGCCCGATTGTGGCAGCATTCATGCCGCCTTGACCGCGCGTAATCAGCCCGTCGTCAACAGCCGCGGCCCGCAACACCGTGGCACGGTAGATGGCATTATCCGGGTGTTCCTGGGTAATGATATTGCCGCTAAAGACAATACTTTCATCCGCGCGCTGGAGCTTCGCCGCTTCGGCATCGATTGTACGTACGCTACTTGTCTTGCCATCTTCCACAATCCACAGGCGATTCTTGCGATCAATCACGAAGTCCCCTGTACCGACGATCTGATTGCGGATAATCTTTGCCTCACCGGTTTTAGCTTGTTCAATCCGGCCCAGCGACACGCCGGCGTCGGCACAGAGGCTCAGCGCCTTTGCTTCAGATTCATCAGCAAGCACGCGCGCCGTCGTCGTCTCAGCATCCCAGTTTTGCGCAATCGGCGACTCATCAACGACGGCGAACTGAAACGAGGTATAACGATTGCCGCCGGCGGAACTGGCAACGCTGCTCATAATACCGTTGCGATTGATCCCCTTGACTACCTGCGATCCACGCGCAGTCTCTACCCAGCTAGTTTGCCCAAATGCCTCTTCCAGTGTCTTGAGGCGACTGTCCGTGGCAATCGCGATACTTGCTTTGATCGGATTGGCGATCCGGTCATACACTGCCTGGGCCTTCGACAGCAACTCAGCGGCACGCGCGGTCTGCGCCGGATCCTTGGCGTCGGCATAGCGTGCATATCGCCCTTTCACCGCCGTCAGCTTCAGATAAGCTTCAGCGGCATCGGCTACCTGCTCGCCCAGGTAGATACCGACAGTCGGGTAGCGCGCCACGACTTCCCGCTGCGCCATCATGGTCGAGAGGTTGGCCGTCAGTGCGTCTTTGGCGCTACGTTGCCGCTCCACCGCCTCACGGCTGGCGATTTTTTCGCGTACAGCACGCATACCCTCAGCGCTGCCGGCAGCCTCGGCCAGCATCTCCACATCCTGATTGGAAATGCCGCCAGCAATTTTTACCGAATTACCCTTGCCGGACATCAGCTCGCCGATCCAGTCGGCCTTCTTGCTGACGATGCCGCGCTTGTACTCATCGAAGGTACCGTCGGCGTCGTAATGATAAATCGTCACGCTTTGCAGCTTATTCTCCTGGCGCACGCCGCGCCCGTTGCGCTGATGCAGACTATCCGGCGTCCAACCAACGGTCAGATGGTGGATGGCCTGCGTGCCCTTTTGCAGGTTGATGCCGACTTCGGCCTTCTTGTTGGCGATCACGACCGTAAAGCGGTTTTGTTCGCCTTCCGCATTAAAACCGTCTTGCACATCCTGCATCTGGCCGGCGTCCTTGATCGCCTCGGCATTGACGATGGCAATTGCGCCGGACGGAATGCCGCAGCGCTTGCCCAGCATGATGCGGATCTTGTTATGCAGCGCCAGCATGTCGCAAAACACCAACTGCTTCGCCTTGCCGCCGGCCTTAGGTGCAGCCTGCTCCTGCTGGAAGTTGCCCAAGAACGCAGCCAGCTTGGGCGGGATCGTGACATCCAAGTCCAATTTGAGGGCGGTCGCAATCTTGAGGAACACGTTTTGGGTGGACTGCGACTCGGTATCGATCACGATCTTTTCGCCGTCGATCGCAGCCACGACTCGGACTGTCAGCACCTCAACATCAGCGCCATCGCCGTCACCGCCGCCCTTCTTGATCGTCCGTTTTACTATACTCTCGTCACTTTGCATCAAGGTAGGCCGATTACGCTCTTCCGTCACCTTCTTGGCATTGAACTGATCGACGGCCTGCTGGGCGATCTCCGCTTGCGAAGCCGGGAACAAGTAGACCGAAGTCTGGCGCGCGGTTTCTGGATCCGCAATGAGCTTACTGACCTTGTTAATAAAATTGAATGGGTGCGCCACCAGCTCCGGCGTCTCGCGGCTTTGTTTTAGGTAAGCAAACAATTCATCCTGTTCGTGCGGTGAAACAGGCTTTTCGCGGACGAGACGCGACGCCGTGCTATACAGCCGCTGCATGCGCTTCAGCTCCTCCGTCATCGCTTCCGGCAACTCGACCGCCGTGGGCAGCTCCTGCGCTTCTGGGATCGACAAATCCACCTCTTTCGCCGTCTTGATGTTGGCAATCTGCCCCAGCACATCGCGCAGTAATGCCGTATTTTGCAAGCCACGGAATACGCGCGACAGACGCTCCGTCCCGGCAAGGGATGTCGTTTCTTCTTCCGTGATGTCGCAGAACGCTTCCATGAAAGCATCAGCCCCGCACACGCCGCCCATGCGCCGATTGACTTCCTGCTCGCCCACCGCCAGCGTCAGCATCGCGTAGATTTCCAGCGGGCTGTTCGTGATCGGCGTGGCTGTGAGCACCAACACGCCGTCGCCCAGCTTGCTTTTACCACGCACATACCAAGTTTTGATCTGCGCATCGAGGCCGCGGTCAGAGGTCACTGGCGCCGACAGGAACTTGGCGCCCTTGAAATCCACTGTGGTCTTGCTGTTCTTCATCGTATGTCCCTCATCGAACACCAGCGAATCCACGCCCATGTCTTCGAAGAACGGCACCGCTGCCGAACCCTTGCCGCCGGACTTGGTGACGCCGGCCAGCTTGCCTTCCTTGATGATTGAGGCGGCCTTGCTCTTCGTCTCATCGCCGTCATAGGAAGCGTCGTGCTGCTTCAAATGGCTTTCGTAGTCTTCCAGCGTGGCAGTGCGCATTGGAATCATGGCGAACGCTTCCAGCGTCATAAAGATCTTGCGATGGCGGTTTTCCAGAACAATATTGAGGTCACGCGCGTAGTTACCAGAATTCAATTGTGCGGAACCGTCGGCGGCTGTCTCCAAGCCGACAAACAGGCAATCCTCGGTCGACGCGTAGCAGCTCTTGGTTTCCTTCTGCCAGTTGGTCAAGGTTGAGTTAGGGACCACAAAGAAGGTTTTCTTCTTCACACCGATACTCTGGATGTGCTGCATGGTCGTCAATGAGGTAAACGTTTTACCCAGGCCGACGTCGAAGCCCAAGATCCCACCCATACGCTTGGCATACCGGCGAATCGTGGCATTCTGGTAACCATGCGGTTGAAATGCGGGGTTTAAGCCGGGAATTTCCAGCGGCGTCGTATCGTCCACCTCGCGGAAGAACAGATTATCAGGACGTTCGAACTGCGACTTCAGGCTAGCCTGGATGCTGGTATTGGCTTTCGTCCAGGCGTCAAACTTCTGATTGGTCTGGGTAATGAGCTGTTTTAGGCGCTCGATGCGCACCGGCTCCAGGGTCGAATCGATGGCCTTGTCTTCCTGCTTGGTACGGGTGCTGAGGCCGCCGCTCTTGACGTATTCGGCATAACGTTTCAGGTTGCGGAAATCCTCATCCGCCATCTTGCCCTTCGTACCCTCGAAGCCGATCACCGGCCCGTCCGCGCTAGACACGACGGCAAAGCCCGGATGCAGATACTTGCGCAAGAACTCGGCCTTACGTTCGATCTCGACAAATGGCGTCGCCAGGTTCATCGTCAGCGCCGTCACATCGGGCTTGACCAGGCGCTCATCGGCGGCCTGCCGCTGGCGCACCAGCTTGTCGCGGATGGCGGGATCCGTCACCGCCTCAATTTCCGCCGTATTTCGCTTCAAGAAATCGGCGTAGTTGCCCGCATAATAATCTTCGGCGGACATGGCGCTCTGGCCGTCCGGCGAAATACACCAGGCGTCGCCGCCCATCGGGTCGAAGTCACTGCCCAGCACGTCTTTCAAGTGTGCCAGCGCGATAAAGCCGGCGTCGTCTGCATGCTCGTACTTGGCCCGCTCGTATTTCTGGGTGGGTGCCAGCTCAGCGACCGCTACTTCGGCCAGGGAAGTTCCCATCCAGCGATTGCTGAAGGCGCGGATCTTGACGTTGTACCAAATGCCCAGGAGTGCTGCAGCATCGCGCAACGCTTTCGGCACACTGGACGGCACGACCTTGGCGCCCTTGACCTGGCCCTTGATCGCCTCGCCCAGTTGCGGATAGACCTCGGCATAGTTAAATGGCTCTTCAGGCGCATGCTGATTAACGACGTCCCGCAGTGCCAGCGCTGTTTTAAGGACATCGAATACCGCCGCCTGTTCGCTCAGATTGACCGCATTGTCGATACCGACGACGCAATCCTTGACCCATGCTGGCATACCCTGATAATCCGCCTTCTCGATCATGTAGGCATATAGACGACTGGCATCATTCCATGTAGCGGCCTGAGTGACGGCACGCAGCGGCGAATACAAGCGATCGGCCATATCGACCATCTCGGCGTCTGCCGGCGACTGTTTCACTGGCGCAAACACGCCGTTCTGATAGACCATCGTACGGCCAGCGACCGCAATGGCGTCACCATCGCTGTAACTGATGGGCAGCGTCGGCGTCGCGTTCAAACTGTCCCAATCGATGCGCGACTCGCCAAAGCGTCGCAGCAACTTCGAGATGTTTCCGATGCTGTCATCGCTGACAACCTTCTCGACCTCGCCGAAACGCCCCTTGTCCACGGTGATTTCGCCCAGCATGAAACGCCGGCCAGCGCCCTTAAAGTAGCCGCCGGCCAGAAATTCGTCCCACAGCACACCGGCCTCGTGCAATTTATCAGGATCCTGCTGCTGCAGTTCCTCGATCTTCTCGGCGGCCTCGTTGCTATATTTGCGGAACACAATCACGTCGGTAGTCACATCGGCGCCCGTCGCATCGAACATCTTGTTGGGCAAGCGATATGCACCCATGAATTCAGCCTTCAACGATGCCTTGTAACGCAGCTTCTGCTCGCCGACACTGCTGACAAAGGCTTTACTGGTGATGAAACAGGCCAGACCGCGCGGGCGCAGTTTCTCTAAGGAACGCAGGATAAAGTACGCTTCCAGTGATTCGCTTTGATAGCGAGGATCCTTGAGCTTTTCTTTTCCGCGCGCGGCATTGTCGCCAAACGGCACATTGGTCACGACCGCATCATAGATCTCGTCCGGCGTATTGGCGGCCACGGCTTCGAAGGCGCTGACCGTGACGTGATTGCGCGCGCTGCCATTGACCAGCTGATTGACGCGACCAGAGGTTGCGTCCAGCTCCACCGCATCGATCACGGCATGCTGCGGCGAGGTTGCCCCGAAAATGCCGGTGCCGGCAGCGGGATCGAGCACCTTGCCGCCCGTAAAACCCATATCAGCCATCAACGACCAGACACCCTCGGCAAGCGGCTTCGGGGTGTAATACTCGTATTGGCTTCCGGTCTTGCCATCAGCGCCCGTCATGCCGCCGCCATTACCGGAATACCCGGCCAGGATGGTTTTTTGTTCCGCGCTCAATGCCTCGGTATCGATCTGGCCAGCATCAATCTGCTTGAGCAACGCCAGGGCTGCCTTATTCTTCTTCTGGCGCGCGGACGGTTTGATGTGCTCATCGAACTCAAAATAGGACGACGTATCGGTACCTGCCGCAGCGTCGGACAACTGCGCCCGGCCCAGCAGCGCCATAATCTCGCTGACGCGCGCGGCCAGCTTCAGCATAGTGAGTTGATCCGATACTTGATCGCTGCCCTTGAGCTTGCTGTATTGCACCACCAGGCTACCCAGCTCGGCAGTCAAGCGTAACGTGGTCAGCGAGCCGGCGTCATCCAGCAACGCCCCTTCAACCACGCTCGGGTCGGTCAAGCCCTGGAGATATTCCGGCACGTCGACCGCACGCACCTCGATTGTCGACAGTTCGCCGCCTGATGTGTCTTGAACGGTGACAAATCCACTGCCATCGCGAAACGCATAGCTTGCGTATTCGTAAGGCGCGTCTGCCGCCGACGCATTGCGATATTGGATCTGCCGGCCAGAGATAAACTGGGTGACGAATTCAGCGTCCACGGGAACAACGCTACGCTGCCCCTCCCAGGCTTGCTGAAACGCCGCATCAAGAACCACAGGCGCATCGATCATTTCACTTGTTTCTACAGCACGTACATCTAATACTTGGTTCATGGTGTTCAATTGCTCAGTGTTTGGGAGGCTGCTGCCATCATGGCGGCGGTATAGGTAGAAACGGCACGCTGCCATTTCGCAAGGATCTCGGCGTCGTCGGGATTGCGCGTCAGGATGGCTTCGATATTGGTCGACAGCGCCGGATCAAAGATGTCGACCTGGCCGTCGATCACAGACTGCAGGAATGCTTCGTCTGCCGTCATTTCGGCTGGCAGCTCAGGAATTGCGGGCGCGGATTGTTCAACCGGCGTCGGCTCATTTACCACGGCAGGTTCAGCGACCGCCTCTTGGGTAACTTCCACCGGCGCTGGAACGGCTTCGGCTTCGGCAACGATTGGCAATTCGGTCACCGGCTGCGACTCTGGAACTGGCGTTGGTTCTTCTACAGCCGCTTCCGGTGCGGTGGCGGCCATTGGCGCCACTAGCTCAGCCGATTTTCGCTTACCCTTCGAAAAAGCCCGCTCCAATGCATACTGAATGCCCAAGGCGTTCGTTTCCAGCTTGACGACATATTTGCCGCGCTTACCGGCGACGGTGATCGTCGCGCCGTCAATGGCATCCACCACGCAATTGGTATTAACCTTAAAATCGTTGAAGACCAGCGTGCCCAATGTAGTGCCCACCCGGAGGTTCAACTTGCCCTCGGCATCGGCCAGCGCCTTGCGCGCGCTCTGATTACGAATGAATTCCCGAGCGTAGTAGACCTCCATACCAAAAATTCCACCCTCAACTTCGCCTTTACCGACCTCCGTGTCGCCGGGACGCAAATAGCTACCAAAATCCGTAATCACGGACGCCAGGACGTCGGTGGTATAGAACTTGCCGGCATCTAACGCACGTTGAACGGCTTCAATGACCTTTTGCATATAGGGCTCAATCGTTCCAGCTCCATTGGTCGCGGCACGCCAGCGCGCGGAAGCCTCGGCGATGTTTTCGGATAGGGGGTAATAGTCGCCATCGTCGGCTTGATCGCCTGCGGGATCCGCCACCGCCGCAGGTGCGACAACAGCCGGATCGGTTTCGGCAACTGGATCAACTGTCACAACCGCAGGGATAGCGGGAACAAGATCGGCGGCCGCCAGCGGCAATACCACTTCGGAAATTGGATTGTTCCCCTCCGGCGCTTCAACGGCCGGTGGCGCCACGATCTCTTCCGGTGTAATGTCGCCCGTCTCGACCGAAACAGGATCCGCGACAGGTTCGGGCGGTGTCGCAACCACGACAATTGGTTCAGGGGCTGATTCCGAAGCTGGCTCAGTGATCGGCTCAGCGACAGGATCAGCGATAGGTGCCGCCGGCGTGGTGCTGATACTATCCGGAACACTGGGCGTAGACTCCTTCTCGACGCGCCTGACTTCCAGCTCGCGCTGCAACCGTGCCAAGGTAGCTTCTTTTTCCGTGATCGCTGTCTTCAATGCGTCAATCGCCTGCATGCGCGCAGAGCGCTTCGCATTGGCGCGCTGGAACGTGGCCGAATTCCGTTCGGCTAAGCGCATCAGGCGATTTGCCACCTCGCGCACGTTCAGATCAACGCCACGCTCAGGGGCAGCAACAATTGTCACGTCCTTCTTGTTGAGCATCCACTTCCAGGAAATGAGATCGTCCGTTGGCGTGATCTTTTGCGGCGTCACATCCGGATTGTGAAAGAAGATACTGAGCGTCTGCCCATCCGACAGTTCGTAGACCACCGCTACATTGGCCGTTCCCCGCTGCTTGAACGGTTCGGTGATCTGCATGGCGACCGGCTTGACAGTGCCGCCAGTGCGCTCCATGACGTTTTGCAGGATCTGCATCTTGCGCTCAAGCTTCGCAAATGGCGTCACCAGCGCATCGAAGGTATAGACACCTTCCGCATCATCCAGAATATCCGTCACGCTCAACGGGTCGTACATCAACCCGTCATCATCGTGGCGCCGAATGTCGTACAGCAGCCCGTCATAGGTATTGCCAATGGGAGACTCACCGTCCCACATTACTTTTTTCATGTTGTCGTACCCTAAAATTGGAAGAGACGCCGCGTTGATCGGCTTGGTGTGGTTGCCATGCTTGGCCCACCATTTGAGTTGAGAAATGGGAATCGGGACGATGTCACCCAGCCCTTGCCAGCCTCGGTGATAGCTTTCCAGATAGGCGCAGAATGCCGATTGCGCATCCGGAAAGCCCAGCATGATTTTGTGCTCATCAAACGCACCTGCCTGCTGATCGACCTGGTTAATCACAAAAGCGGCTCGGGATTCTGGGTAATAGCCGATGAATACGTCCAGCGCGTCTCCATCATTGCCAGTCGTACCAACGAGATAGCCGTAATGCGCTGACATTCTGTTCTGCCATGGCCGGCCGGCAGCATCGACGCCGGAGCGAAACGATCCGCGCGGCTGCTCGATGGCGACGGCCATGCCGTGAAGGGTTGTTCTACCTACTTTGTAATTACTCGCCAGTTTCTGCGCCTGAGTCGGCTCCGGCAGATTGTTGTGCCCCATTGCGCCACGATGGGCGTCGGCTTCGATGCGCGTGAATTCGTCCATGTACCCCCTTCATTGCAGTGCATGATAGGGGTAACGGGAGAGCGATTTTAGGAGTGTTTTCCAGCGAAGATAAGGCGAAGAAATTGTAACGTTTATTGGCTGAATTTATCGTCGTTGTTTTTAGTTCAAAATGAGCTAAAACATTCTCAACATTTCTATTTTGCACTACTATATCAGTACAACGTATCTGGGATGATTATGAGAATTGCTATTCTTGACGATGACCTCTCTCAACTCAACTTTGTTTGTCAAATACTGGAAAGTAAAGGACACAATTGTCATGCATTTCAAAGCGGAAAAGAGATATTGAAAGAGCTGCATCGAGAAAGCTACGACATGCTCATTCTGGATTGGCAGGTTCCCGACTTAAGCGGGATGGACGTATTGCGCTGGGTGCGAGAAAAATTATCTAAAACTCTTCCGGTATTATTCATGACGAGCCGCACAGGCGAAGACGATATCGTCGAAGGTCTAACTGCCGGCGCTGACGACTATATGACAAAGCCAATCCGGCATTCCGAACTGGTCGCGCGTACTCAAGCCTTGCTGCGACGTGCATATCCGGTCAAAAATTCGAGCGAACAAATCGTATTTAATGACTATTTGTTCGAGACAAATGCCATTCGCATCACCGTTGCTGGCGAATCGATTGAAATAACGCAAAAGGAATTTGATCTTGCGTTGCTATTCTTTTACAACCTCGGTCGCCCGCTCTCACGTGCCTATATTCTCGAAAAAATATGGTCGCGTGACATCGAAATTCCTTCACGAACAATGGACACGCACGTCTCGCGCTTGCGAAGCAAGTTACACTTACGACCAGAAAACGGATATCGACTGGCTCCCGTATATAGCTATGGATACCGCTTGGAGCAACTAAATTCCAAGGACGACACACTCCAATTGGCCTAACGTTTTGAATTATTCGGCTTTAAATCCGTCGATATAAGTCAGGTCATCACGCTTGTTCAGTATGTATTTTCTGTTATACGGTGCAATATTGATGTCGCCATCAATCGCCACAATTTCATAGGCGATTTTTACCTTCGCATGCAGCAGGATGTACAGCACGTCCTTGGTCTTTGCCGTAAAGTGCGCGGGATCCTCCACCGGCCTCAATGCCTCGATCAGCGCGACAATTTGCGGCTCGGCGTTATCCAACGCATCGCCACGGGTAACCACCGTCGATGGCTGGAAATTCTCGACAATCAGCAACTTGGCGTCACCCAACAGGTCCCATTCTACATCCGGCTCGTCTGACGAATCCAACACGCCGAGACCACCCAGCGTCGGCATACCACCCATGCTGCCGTCTGCGTGACGCAATACGCGTTGTCGAAAAGCGTGACATGGAATGCCGTTCGGATGGCGCAACGTGACGCTACGCGCCGCCTTGTTGATTTGCGTTGGAACGCTATGTAACATGATTAGCCCTTCAATTTCATTGTGATCACGTTAAAGTCCGCTTGGGAGAGCTGGCCGGCATCCTTGAGTTTTTGGAGTGTCTTTTGTGCCTCAATAACCGCCATGCCTGCCGCCTTATCCGCCTTCTTTGCTGCAGCCATCACGGCACTCTTCAGACTTGCGGAAGATTTTCTCGGTTGCTTGACGTGGATAGCGCGATTTTTGCGCGCTTGTGCTGCAGCGATCTCGCGTGCCTTGGTTTGCGCAATCACCGCTGACTGTTTGATAGCGCCCTTTTGTCCGCGCTCCACCATGCCAGCCACGATCCCTCGCACGGCCAAGCTGCTGCTGAATTCTTTCATCACGCGCAGCGCATGCTTGCAAGCCACGCCGCTAAGCCTAGGATTCCGCAATTTGGGATAGGCGGCTTCCTGCCGGCCTTTGACGAAGCCGCCCACAGTGGCGATATAGCGATACCAGTAGGTAAAACGGCCGCAGTCGCATTCAAACTTCAAGGGGCTGTCCTTGACGAGCCATTTAGCCAGTGCCTTGGGATCTGTCGGCGACGCTACCGCCGCATCGAAATTCATGATCTCCACCGAGACATAATGCCGGGTGACATCCGAGTCAGGCGAAGCGTCTGTCACAAACCGAATATCTCCCCTGTTCGTTCCCGTCGGCACAGCCATCCTGATCTGCTCATTGGCCCGCTCCCGGTCCTCCGGTAACGACAGATTGATAATTTGCTGCGCCGTTAAGCCTGGCTTGAGCTTGCTGCCGAGCGTCTTGGCGTTCTTCCTAAAGACCACCAAGTCATCGTTGGTAATCAGTCGCACCTCACCACCCAAAGAAGTCAGTAACAGGCGTTCCGCGCTATATTCGCCTTTGACCTCATGCGGACGGAGGAGATTGACTGCCTTGGCACGACGCTCCGCATCGGCCTTTCGGAGCTGATCCGCAGCCTTCGCTGAACCGCGAATGCCCAGTACTGCGGCCAATTTCGCGCTATTGATGTTTGCCATTAGCCGAAGCTCCCAAACCGCGCAGTCGTCTTCAGCGCCAGCAGCTGAGACTCCGTCGGCAGCACCAGCAATTGCTCCGGCAATTCCTGCTCGACAGAATCCAGGCCGGCCGCCGCCATCACCACCAGGAACTCATCCGGACGCCCATAGACGCGCCGGGAGATCAAGGTCATATCAAAGCGCTCGTCGGGCTTGGACTGATAGCGGATCGCCATACCCCATACCGGTGTTTTTTCCACAAAATCTCGCACCTGGCGATAAAATATCGCTGTCGATGCCGTGTTCTTGTTGACGCTCATGCTGAAACCAATGCAGTGCTGGCGTCATCAGGTGCAACCGGCCAAACGACGGGATGTGGAAAATGCGTTTGCTCCGGAACGCGGTTCAAATTCACCCGATATTTTTTCCACGCTTTGAGCGCGATAACATCGTCATCACTGGCCACCTCCACATCGACTCGGTCCTGATACTTGGTTACCTGGTCATTGGCGCGACGCAGCTCACGCGCAATACGTGATAGCGCCGCATCCAAGAGCTCGGTATGAGTTGGAAAATAGTCCGGTGCCGGTCCGCGCTTACCAGACTTACACTCGGCATAAATTGCACGTCCGTGTATCTCAATATCATCTTCGCATGCTAAGAAAGTCAAATAGTCATCCCTGGCATCAAATTTGACCGAACATCGATATCCATTTGGAAGCCGTACGATATTTTTGATCTCGGAATATGCGAACGGATCGACCTGTTCTAGCGCAATTGCTGGCGCTGGCAGTTGTGGTGGCACCACAACTTTCGACGCTGGGATGGGCATAGGATCGACAATAATAGGCAATTCCGTCTCTGCCGTGATCTCTTCATGTTGCCCATTTTCTGACACCAACTCCATTGGTTTTTCTATCATTTCCATTACGCTACCCTTTGCCATAAAGCCGTTCGTGTGCCGCCGCCGCCATCGCCGCCCGACCCGAAGTCGTAGGCATAGCCGCGCGGTTCCCACGCGCCGGCGACCTCAGGAGAAGTCCAGTTCTTGTTCAGGATGTACCCGCCAATGCTTTGGTTTTGTAATCCCGGACCGGTCAGTTGGTTCGCATAGACGGCATTGACGGCGGAGCCGACCGCCAGCGCGGTGCGGTTGTAGATAGAGAACTCGTTGTGACCGGCTTCGATGGCCAGAATGTAATAAGGCTGATTGCCCAGCGGATTCTCCGCGTACCGTAGCGGCATACCAGCCCATTTATCGGCGTTACCTGCACTGGTCGCATAGTTGGCGCTATTGGCATAGCTGACGTTGAAGTTAGACGGGTTGTAGACGCGTACATCACCTGGCGCATTGCCGCCGAGAAGCCAGGAGGGCTGGCCACCCATGCCGGACCATGCCAGGGCGATGCCGGCGCCGTTGACTTTGCTGCCGGGATCGAAATTACCGGAATGCCAGAACTTGCTCCAGCCGCTCCAGGTCGTCCCCTTGCCGGACCGATACCAGACATTGTTACTGTCGGTAAATCCAAACTGATGTGCGTTACCGCCGCTGAAATCCACGCCTTCGCCCCAAGGGCGAAAGGTCATGGCGCCGTGATATGAGCCGCCATCATTCAAACCGGCAGCGGCGTTGCTCTTCATGTCGAAGTAGGCGCCGACATTGCGATCCTGGGGCGCGTAGTTGCTGGCGCGGGTGTCCCTGGAGGCAACTATGTCGGCGATACCAGCAGTGCGGGCATAACCCACCCGCAGATTATTGGTCGTCATCAGTCGGGCGCTGGTCGGGCCGTCGCTGCCCCATACCCAGGCGGTTTGTCCACCTGAATCGCCCCACATAAATTTCATCCAGTCGGCGCCGTTGGTCACCGAATTGGCTTTCTGCGCCGAATTGACGTCGAAATTCAAAGGGTCATACAGGTTGACGTCGCCGGCGGCGGCACCGCCCAACAGCCCGGACGGTTGCCCGGCAAGACCTTTCCAATTAATGCGAATTGACCGGTCCCCAAACACAAAGCTACCCATGTCCGTTTTGTCGACCGTGGCCTTTAGCCCTGCGCCATCTGACCAGCCAACCTTGACGGCATTCGCCGTTTGACCAATACCGGTGCCTTGCTGGATCGGCGTAAACCCTAGCTTGTCTTGCTTGGCGCCTGGATCAAACGTCGCGGCATCCCAGAGCAGTTTCCAGTCATGGCCCTCAAAGGGATTATTGGCGCCCAGGTAGCCGGTACGTTCCCAGGTGCGGTGGGCAATCGTGGCCTCTGCATAGACCTGCTGCACGAACTGACCGCCGTTCTCGGTGGTCAAGGTGCCGTAACCATCGGCGCCCATCGGCAGTCTGGTGGCCGCGATGACGCCGCGATCATTGGCTACCGAGACATCGCGCACGCCTGTTTCCAGCAGAATGTCGCAGTCGGTATCGCTATTGGTATACGCTGGCAGCTTGCGGTAATACCGGCTATCGCCACGTACCTGAGTTAGATATTGCGGATGAGGATCGCCGGCAGTCTCGTGTGCACCAATCAATTGAATTGCCGTATTAACGTTCGGATCGACCAACACCGACACTGAATCAGACGGTAGTGCGGTTAAGCCCAGCGTGTAAGAGACAGTGGTAACACTGTCATCTGCAAAATACAGAATGGGCTGATCCGACTTGCTGTAGACCGCGAACAGAGTGTCGCCAGCATAAAAGCCGATTTCACCACACCAGAATGGTGATCCAGCGGGCGCGATCGCTTCAGCATGCACCTGAATCTGCGTCGGAGACACCTTACCGCCGCCGGCAATTGCTACCCGCATCATTTCATGCTGCAAGCCTATTTCGGCGCCATTCGGCCTATATTTACCCGTACCGAAAGCAATATGGCTGACGGCAACCTCAACCCCGGTTTTAGGGACATTAATCGCGGCCATCACGCCGGCCCCGGTGAGGGTCGGGCTAATCGTTCTTGGTTGCGTCTTGATTTGGGAGCTCATCGGATGGAGAGCGATCTTGATGACCGCCGTAGCTGAAAATGTTGGTGCTATTTTCTGCTACGCCGTTCCCTACTATTGGTGATGTTTTCCATTCAGATCGTGATGAACCCGCCCTGCCCAGCCTCGAGAAACCAGTCTTGCATTTCCATCGCGCTGCCGATGCCCAACGCCTTCTTGACATATAGCGCCGTCGCCAGCACCGCCACCTGCCCACACGTGATATCCGGCGACACGCGGTACAGACGCTTGCCAAAATCGCTCATGCCGTCCGGTTCCAGCTTCTGACGTGGATCACAGCGCGCGGCCTTGTCGTCAATCATCAGTGTTTTGCCATTAGAGCGAATGAAAAACTCTTCGATGGCGTCCATGAAGTCGACATCAGTAAACAAGCAGTCCCGTTCGGCCAGGCCGACGCCACCGATCAGAATCGCATCGCTGAAACGGTCGGCGCGGTATGCCGCCTCTTTACTGACCAGCAATATGTCCGATTCCGCCTCGTAGAAGGAATACACAGTCGCGGGCGCCATTCCATAGCCGGAGATCGAGGCTTGAATCTTCATAGTTTCGGCGTCCCATGATGCCAGGACACATCTGGCGCACCATCAACAACATGACTATGGACGTTCTGCACCAAGTCGTGCGAGACCACTTTCCCTACTGCCGGATAGCCATGCGGATTATCGGCACTGCCATCGCCCTTCCCGTCGTTCGGTTCCCCCGCCTTTGGCTCAGAAAACAATGGAATCGTCTCTTTCAGCGTCAGATCGATCGCCAAGATCGTCAGGTTCTTCTGGCCAGAGTCGATATTCATGGCCGGCACGTCAGTCGCCTCTAGCATCACCGGCCATTGATGATTGATGCCGGCAAAGCGGTATGTCGCATCAAACCGGCGATTGACGACCGCAGCAATAAACAAAGTGAACTGGGCGGCCATGCTGCGTGCCGTCTCATCCTCGGCGGCGCAAATGACAATCTGGGCACGGCGTTCGCCCTGCATCTGCCGCAGCTGAAAAATCCGATTGTGCGGATCTCCTGGCAGCGTCACCCACTCCGACTCCGGTACTTGCCGAGAAAAATCCCCCAACACCGGCGAATAATCCTTGCCAGTCGCCACAATCATGACCGGCAGATGGGCGCTGCTGCCCGGCCCGCCGTCATTGTCGTTCTTGCGCCAGGTGGCTAGCATGTCCTGCACCTGGTCAATCATCCGATCCGGCGCCCAGACGATGCTCTTACTGATTCCCCGCTCAGCAAATGACTTCATCGCCCTGGTGGTTGGCGTGAGCGAGACGTAATAGCGTCCCATGTACCGGCCAAAGGCTTCTTTCAATTCAAGCATGGGATCCTCAGCGGCGCAGCAGGCGATTGACCAGATTGTCGACACCTCGACCCTCTGGCTGATCCGGCACAATGATGCCAGGCAAGATCGCCCGTTTGAATTCAGCAGCATCTGCGCGCATCGCATTCAACCCGGCCTTGCTGACCATCATGGGAAGCGATCCAGCCGAATCCAACGTGGCCTGTCTACCGACCAGCATAGCGAGGTATTGCTCGTTTTCCTCCTCCAGTCTGGCAATGACCGTCAGCGCACGCTCATGATCTGCCCGAGCATCCCCTAAACTGGCTTGTGCGCTGTCCAGCAGCGCCAGCATGCCGTGCAGATTCTGGTTGTAGTCGGCAATCACAGCATCGTCCAGAATCGCGCCACCGTCATCTGCGCTTGCCGCATCCAACACGTAGCCGCGGTTGTCATCGAAGTTGGGCTCATTGACGTAATCGAAGCCAAAGAAGCGCCCTTCGACCTCGCTCAATGCAGACGAGAAGCCACCCTTTTTGCTTTCGAACATCTTTTGCGCGGTACGGCCAGCATCCGTCTCCAGGAACTCTTCCTCATGCTCGATGGTGCCATCTGGGAAGGCCTTCAGATGCACCGTCGCAATGGCAGGCTCCAACTTGACCAGTTTACCCTGATAAATCCCACCTTCCGGAGGCATCATGCCAAATTTGACGCGCGGCCAATGGCCGTAATAACCAAACATGTCGCGCTTTTGAATTCGCTCCTGCGTCCTGGCACCATTGATAAAAGCGGCTACCTTGCCGATATTGAATTGCCGCGGCTTCCCCGTCAGTTCGCGACCGCGCTCATTGAGGTTGTACTGAATCACACCTGTTCGCATCCTACTCTCTCCTGTCAGTGCGGTGAAGGCAGCAACACTTCGCCTTCAGCTCGATAAAATTGCTGCGCCATGGCGCCGTTAAAAAGACCTATCTCATTCTCAAAGCGCTTTAGCAGCGATAGCTGCAGCACATACTTGGCGGCAATCACCGCGCGCAATGCGGGCGCCACCATCGGAATATTCATTCCCATTTCTCCTTCATCATCGATCGACACCCGGATCCGGCTGGTCAGATAATGGGTAGCGCTAGGATCTGCGCTGCCAATGCTGCTAGCACTGCTCAAGGCCGTTGGATAGGACTTGTTCTTATCCTGCCAAAGCTGCTCGACAATCCAGCCATTCGGCCAGAGCAGTTGCAGATACATCCGAAGGAAATGCAATCCCCGCTTGGGATTGCGCGCGCGCCAGGCTTTATAGAGATAGCGCATGGCCGGCTCTTCGGTACGAATCAGCGCCAGCCCCTCCCGTTTGACGTGCCGCTCGATCAAGGGCAAGGAACCCAGGTGCGGCACGCCGTAGACGTTTAACTCTCGCTCAGCATCCCGCAAGTGGGTCTCGAACAGAAACAGGACAAGCTGCTTTAGCTCAGCTTCCAGCGCATTGGCATCGTGGCTGTGCTGGAGCGGCGCAAGCGATGGGATTCTGCTGTCGACGCCCATTACTGGCCCCAGGAACCAAGGTTGTAATTGGCCAAAGTCACGGAGACGTGCAGGCTATCCGGCGTCATGTAGCGGAAATGTTCAGGCAGCTGCTTACCTTGCATCGGTGTAATCGTCACTGAAAAATCACTCCCCGAATCCTGCAACGCCTGAACGTTGTTCTTGAGCAGCGCGTAGATCGCCTTGTATTTCACCACCAGCATGCCGGCGCGAATTGGCACAGCCTTCTCACCGTATTCCTTCAGCAGTACATCCAGAATCTGCTTTTTAACAGCAACGGCATCATGAATACGCGCTACCTCGGCGACGATGGTCATACCGATAGCAAGAATGGCTGGAGTGATGAACACGATGCGATAGGAGTCGTCGGCGGCTTTGATGACGCGCACAATCTCTTGTTCGATCGATTCGCGCGTGGCGCCATCGGGTGGAACAAAAGAGACGAACAGCCGGTTGATATTGTCCAGGCTCGACCCGCGTACCAACTCTTCAATCGTTTCATTCCAGATCGAGAGGAATTTCAAACCGGCGATATTGCGGCGAACCAGGAAATCAAACTCACCCAGGTACACCGCCGTCTGATCATAGGCGGACGGGTATTTGCAGAGCTCTCGCAGCGTCGCAATATCAATAGGCGCGGCGCCCGGAATCAATAGCGAGTCCATCGTGATTTTAATGAGGCCGTCTTGCGGCGCTATCGCATAATCCAGGGCAAAGGGGCTGCCGGCGTCCGGCCGCACGTCCCCGGTGGTCTCATATACAGTCAGGGTGAGAATCTCGCCGACGCTGGGTTGAAAGCCGACATAGCCAGCGTATCCAAAGACGACAAACAAGCGCCGGTATTCGTCGCATTCCACATGGAATACCTTGTCGCCATTGGCAACATTCGTAAATTCCACACTATATGTATACGGTGTTCCGGCCGCATCGGCGACTGAGATGCCGCTGATAAAGCGCCCATCGCTGGGCTGCGGCACCTCAATCTTATAGAACGGCTGCGAGAAGGTCACAGTATGCTCAATGGCGCGAACCTGCTTTTGCATCAACTCAGCATGCCCCACGCCGCCGGCCGACACCGTCACCGGCGAGTCGGCAACGTACATGCGGCCGCTCGAATCCAGCAGGCCGCGACCGGCGCCAATGGAAAACGCAGCATTGGTAGGATTCTCAACTTTCACCTTCACGCGCGCCGGCGTTGCCATCGGCATCAGGCCCTTCAGCGAGGCATCAGCCAGCACAGTCGAATCTCGCACCTTGTCAAAGGGCTCCATCGCGCCAAGCTCGATCTGCTGCGACATCATCGCCATCATCTGCGCAATGGCAGATTGCGCCTGCAGCAGCCGCGGATCGCCCACCTGGTACAACGCCGCCAGCTCAGGGAACTGCGAGACGGAATTGACGATCACCCGATCAAAATCTTCTTTGGAATAGGCCATGTCAGCTCACGCGCTCCTGCCAGCCGGCGACGTCAACAATCAACTCGCGGCGATCCGGCAGCGCATCCACGTAGAAGACATTCACGGCGCCAGCCGGCATCGCCTCCAGCGCCGGCACGTCCTCGCGCATCTTGCCGATGAAAGCATCGCCGATGCCGGCGGCCATGGGATTTTGCAGCAACGACTGGGGATCAGCGCCATAGTCGGAACCGAGATAGCCGTTAGGTGGCGTACTCAGCCAGTGGCTGACCATGGCTTGAATGTCTTGGGCGGTGATTGTCGGTGTCATGGCGATGATGATAGGGCCATCGCCGAGGGTGAGATAAGGGGGTTTTCCTACTGATCAGAGATCTAATGGAAATGTGTTCAGACTGCTATTATTTGCCTGTAAATCAACATTTACCGTACGACGTATAGACCTGATGTGTTGAAATCAACAGCTTGCATAGGTGGAAATGATGGCGAAAAAAACGAATACCCCAAGGCCGGAGTCGGAAACCGTCGCGCAACAGCCAGAACGCATTTGGTGGAAGAGAATGTTCGGCGCTGCAACGGTGGCTATTGTGGCGTCCACTGGAGGTGTTCTAGTGGAAGCGTATACCGGCGCACTCACCAGCTTTATCAAGCCCACCTTGGCTGCAGGTTGGAAACAAATGCAAGATCACCTGTTCCCGATGCCTGATGACAAGCTCATTGCGGTTTCTCTGCAGTTCTTCATCCCTCCCAACGTCAATAAGGAGAGATCGGCCGAAGGAATAAGTGCGACTTTTTGGCCGGCGCGATGCAAACGACCTGAGGGAGACTCCTTCAAGAGGCCATTTGATGGTGGAGAACGCGATTCTTACACCAACGCCATCGTAAACATTTCGTGTCGGGCTTCGGGTAGAACCTTGATTACGCTCACCCCTCAAAGTGGAACTACACATACGCTGTATGACGGCATCCTCAAGGATGGTGAGAAGCTAGCCTTTCCTGGCGTGCCAGGAAGCTACTATGCCGGCATAGTAAGCTTATATCTGCTCGACACCAAGATGCCGGATGGCCCTTGGCGTCCAGTCAACAAATGCCAAATTAACAATTCATGTGCTGCCGAATTAGGCGCGAATACTCAAGTGCAGCACTAAGCTGGGCGGCCTGGCGCGCTATCTCCAATCCTGATGCGGCCCCGCTGTCGCCGTCTGCTCCGCCTCCTATACACGCCCTGCGACGACGCTTAGATTTTGGATAATTATGCCAACTGTGAGGGCATAGAATGACAGAAGATCAAAACGAACATTCACGCGCTACCATACAGATCACCGAAGAGTTTCTGCGCTCTGGCGCCAGTGCGCGCGGAGGCTGGACCCGTGAACAACTCTGCCTGCTCAGCGTCGGCTGGCCAGCTCCCAAGGGATGGAAGCGATCCATCCTCGGTCAGACCATTGACATCGCGCAAGCGCAGGAATTCCTAGCGATAGGACTAGCACGCCGAAATCCCGGCGCCATCGAACCTGCCAAGCTCTCCGTGCGCTCGAACCCTGCCACGTTGTGGCTCTACGTGCTCGAACTGGCGAATAACAATTTCTACGTCGGAATGACGCGCAATGTCGAGGCTCGATTCAAACAACATCATTCCGGAGTAGGCTCGCAATGGACAGCCCAGCACCACCCCCTGCGAGTGATGCGCTGCGCTAACACCGATTTGACATCGGATAGCGAGGCCGCGCGCATCGAAGATGCCCTGACGGTCCAGACCATGGAACAGTTCGGTCGCCAGCACGTGCGAGGTGGGCAGTACTGCATGCTTGATCAGGCAGAGGTGGACGCGGCGCTGGTGCGCCAAGGTCAATGGGAACGTGTCCAGCGAGCCGCCCTGAACCGCAGCAGCTATGAGCTACAGGGCAGTTGGCACGTGGCACTTGAAAATATACTGACGCTGGCCCTGCTGTACTACGAATCGCCGTCCCCCAGCCTGCGCGATGAATTGTTTTCGGCCTTGTACGGATTGACGCGATACCGATTTTGGCACAGCGATTTCGATGCCGCACTGGAAGGTGCATTCTGGGATGAAAAAGGAATCTTGCCGGTCCTGCTCAGCTTCCGTGGCAACCGACCCGCGGCTTCCAATTGCCAAGATGCGTTCTGCGTGCTAGGTGGCGCAATGGCGCGCAGACGCCGGAACGGCCCGCCATTCCATCACCTGTTTCTACTCGGATGGACAGCATTTGTGCCGTTGGCCACAAGCGCGCAGGTAGCGAGAATCGAACAGTGGCTGCGTGAGTTGCCCGCAGAGCGCGACCGTCGTTATGACGAGTTCACAGGTATTCTGCTACCGCAAATGCGCTACCTGTTGCGACGTTGACCGGCGATCAACCTGATGGAACGGTAACGCTTCCTGCTTACTAATTTCCGCTAGAAAAGCTTATGATTTCCGTCTAACCCAGATTGGGTCATAAAGGTTTTGAATAGATTCGATTCGCCGCTCGTACCAGGATTGAAACGATCAACTGTGAAATCATCGTCATGTATATCGATCTTCTTGAGCACCGTTAGGAAGTCCGCTTTTGAGGTAATGTCGCCCTTCCAGCGCAGATCTAAATAGACTGGCTTCAAAAATCGCATCAGTGCTCGAAAGCCGTTTGTCTTATTCAAGATCAAGCCTTCGCCGCCGGTGAGCCATGCAGTTGGCCAACGTTCTGCGACGGCCGTGAAGTAGTTAAAGATAATGTCAGTAATTTCCAGATCTCGTTCCTGAATGAACAATGAACGGAAGATAAGCTTGTCCGCCTTGGACTCTTCCAGTTTTGGCTTCTTGTGCCGACGATATAAATCACGGTCGAGAACTTTATCATCCGTAAGATAACCAATGAGCGCCTCAACGAATGTCGCCTGGGTGAGCGTCTCTGTGAACTTCCCCTCAGTCGCAGTACCAAGCCGTTTGATCTTCGAATAAAACGGGCTCTTGTCGTAAGAATTGAGCGCGACGGCTATCTGGTGACAGGTTTTTTGTGGGCTACGCGCCTTCGACAACTCAAACAAGTCATACACCAAACTCTTATTAACCTTAGTTTGCGCCAGGTTCACCGTCGAGAAAACGTACGCTTGGCTTTCAACGTCCATGTCCACAAAGATGCTTACGTTTACATCAAATTGCTCTCCGCCGTAGGCCTGCAAGCCGGCAATGCGGTGCTGACCGTCGAGCACCTGAGCAATACGCGTTGACTCGAGATTTTCGTTTTCGCTTTCTTCGTCAGTGAAATTGCGCAAGATCATTCGATTTTCGCTTTCGATGTACTCCACATACCTACCATCGATGGCCAGGATGATAGCCGTTGGAAAGCATGCATCTACCGTATTGACATACTGTCCGATTTCTTTCACTCGCGTTGGAGATAGTGGGCGCTGAATGCCCAAATACTGCTCAAACTGGCGATCCTCCTGTTCCATGCGGCGCACGTCAGAATAGGTAATTTGGCAGAGTGTCTTTGCGTCAATGGTCGCAATAAAGAAATCACCAATGGGCTGGCGCAGCTTTAGGCAGGGAATGGACTCTTCGAATTTCTCGGTCAGGATGGTTTGTTGTTTCATGACTATTGCCCTTTGTTCTCTGCGTGCGCGACCCACCGATCGGCGAAGACTTTATCCTGCTTCGGCCCCGATGCATCGGCAGTCGCCAGCATCTTTTGGTAGACCACGGTTGTATAACGCAAGAATAGAGCGACAGCAAAAACATAATAGGACATACTCTTTACTGCCCCCATGTTGAGGCCCAAATTGATGTTTGGTGCCACAGTTTGAACTTTCAGCAATCCGGATATAATCGCCGCAACTATGGCAAAGACCCACAGTGCGACGACATGCCAAATAGCTCCTGGAAAAGGCACTTTTCCTGAGCGATCCTGCGCCGCGACAAGTAAGATCGGGGCAGCAAAGGATACCGAAAAGATCAGAAGCTCACCGTTCGATACGGTCTTCAAAATCAAGTCGAAGGTGCTTGTCGATGAGTAAACGACTAGTACGCTCATGATGACCACGGTAATCCAGAAAGTCGTAGTGGAAAATACCAAGGCGAGGAAGAATTCTCTCACAGCCAACTTATGGTCGCGACCGGTACAATCAGCCAACCCTCCAACGAGCGGAAGCTGTCGCAACGACGAAAGCAGAAAGTCTATAACTTTCTTGAGGACGTGCGCAAAAACCGCGCGAACTTTAGATAGGCTCATGGTTCTTTAGGTGGATACGATAAGTAATTCCTCATAGGCCTTTCTGGCGGATGAGGATCCAGCAATGACGCTCATACGTGATACGGGCGTCAGCGAAAAGCCTTCGTTGTACAGGGCTTGAACGCTTTCGTGGTTTGCATTAGTCATAATGACCTTGGCACCGCGCGCAGCCGCACGCACTAAGGCATCGCGCAAGCGGATTTGATCTTGCCACGAGAAGATGTTCTCGTTGTACTTGATAAAGCCGTTGTGATTATGGTGGATCGTGTAAGGAGGATCAGCAAAGATCACGTCGTTCCGGCCAGCGAGGTTAATAGTTGCCTCGAAGTCACGGCAATATAATTCGGTGCGGCTAAGCAGTTCAGCGGTAGCTGGAAAGTCGTCAGTATCTAAGATGACCTTGGTTTTGGTACCAATCGGGACATTAAAATCACCGGCAAGGTTCACGCGGTAAAGGCCATTCCAGCACGTCCGGTTCAAGTAAATGAATTGTGCCGCACGCGTGTGCTGCGCACGCATGATCTTGGCCCGCACCTCGTAGTAATAATCCTTAGTGTGCTGGCGATGATGATGCCGCAGAACAGTATTCACTTTTTCAGCATCGTCTCGGATACTCGCATACGCGTTAATAAGGTCTGCGTTTAAGTCAGACAGCACTGCGGCCTTCGGCTGGAGTGAAAAGAAGATTGCTCCACTGCCAAGGAAAGGCTCGTAGTATGTTGAAAAATCATCGGGAATCAGGTCGAGCACGTGTTCGGCAAGCCAGCGTTTTCCGCCGGCCCATTTAAGGAATGGCGTGAGTGGCTGAGTCGTGGCTTGAATTATGGCTGTAGCGGTCATTTGGCGTATTAGGTTGGGCGCCCGGATCGGCTGTTACTAAAAGTTTATTTTTTGCGCAGCCATGGGGGCCGATCTTACTTCATTTCAGAAATTTTTGGTACTTTTTGACAATATTTCGCATCATTAATTGCGAAATTAGTAATTATCAATTTATTCTATTGATAGATATGTGATTTTTGTAATTCATCACAATGAATAAATAAGCTAAATCTAGGCTTCGGCAAACGCATCTGCCGCAGCCCTACGCGCCGCGTTCACGCCGGATAGATCGGCGTAATCGTCATCATTTCCAATGTAATGAGCGCTCTCCAAGAAAGCCATGCAGACTGTATCCCACAGATCAGGCGACGGAATACCCTCTTCCTTCATTTTGTCCTTGGGTTCAATGTGATAGCGGGCCTTTTCATCGAAGAAATAGGGGATCTTGGACGCCTGATCGAGCAGGTCCTGGACGTGTTGGCTGGAGAACGTGATCCGTGCGTCCTTCACGGCCTCGGCGGCCAGCACTGAACATTGCGCCCGGAGGTTGAAGAAGCGATCCTTATTTTTCTTCTTGAAGCATGGATTGCCCCAGTTGATCTTGACGACGTTGGGGCAACCGAGGTTTTCGAGCATCTTGGCGAACTGGATACCTTGGCCGCCGACGTCGACCAGGATGGTGCAGTTGGACAGGCGCTGCGTGTAATGGAATACTTCGCCGGCGATGTGCTGCCAGTCCAGGGCGCTCGAGAAAATCGGCACGTCCATGATGTCCACACGCCGCGGATCCGCATCGATGCGGTCGCCGTTGCCGATCACCCGCGCGTAGGTGCCGACGGTCTTGTCGCGGAACACGCCGGCGGCCACGTCGATAATGAACAGGTTGCCGTAAGGCTCACCGGCGCTGATCGTACGTTCAGCGCCAACCAGCTTCTCCACCTGGCTGCGGCCAAGCAGGAAGCGCTCTGACTGCTCGGGGAACAGGCCCAGCACGCGGATCTGATACTCCACCGAATCCCGGCCACCACTCTCCTTCTCGCGCTCCTTGAGCCATTTGGTCGTCGCGAATGGTGAGCGCTCCGAATTGAAGCGCAACGCATGCCAGGAACCGCCATTGCGCACCGACAGCTTGTGGTGGGAGGCATGGTGCCTGCCACTGCTGCGGACGCCCTGGGAGGCGATCAGCGTCCGGTTACATGGCTGCGTCTGGGTGCCGTCGATCACGTCGAAATGGTCGTCGCTCACGCCGGCGGCCTCATCGACAATAATCAGCTGCGCCCAGCGGTGCTTACCGGCGATACCAACGGACTGCCCCTTGGCAAGCGCGACCCGACCAACAAACCATTGTTCTTCGAAGCCGGTCACATACACGCGGGTCTTCGTGATGACGAAATAATCGCACAGCCAGGCATGGGGACCGTTCGCCATAGCAATCTTCGAGTCCTGCATTTCCTTCCATACCCCGTCTGCGACCTGCTGCAGGTTCGGCGCGCCGATGTAGGTATTGGAGCCAATCTCAAGCTTGCCGTCGTAGACCGCATAGGGATAGCACAGCAGGTGCCAGAGCGCGATACGGCCGAACGAGTTCGTCTTCCCAGTGGATGTGCCGGACACCACACTGACCTTGGCATCCATGGGCTCCATGGCCTGATACAAGTCAATCTGGTCCGCGCTGGGCGATACGCCGCATACCTCGACGGCGAAGCGCAGCGGGTCGAACTGATACCGCTCTAC
>NZ_JAQGLV010000359.1 GCF_028292705.1 Collimonas fungivorans
CAACGATGGGCGTTGCGGGTATCCGTGGCCCACTCCAGCGACAGCAGCAACACTGCCGACGCCAGGCCGGCCAGGGCGCCGACCACGGAAGCCAATATCAGCCAGCGCGCGAGATACACCAGCATCAATAGCTGTTCAGGGTATTTTGAATTTTTCATGGACAAGGGTACGAGATTTGAAGGACTCAAACCTGGATGGCAAGGAAAGCGCGCGCGCCTACAAATCCCGTCCAGGAACTTGTAGGCATCATCAGCTGCGTCTGACCGGCGAACCCGCGAGGATTCAAGGCCAAAAGCGGCGGTTCAGGGAGGAATGCCATCTCCGAAGCAGTTGCCATTGTGCCGGACAGTCAGGCCTGGCGCAAGCCTCAGGCCGGATCGAAGCTGGTCAGCTGCGCCAATGCATCCAGCCACCAGGCGAGAGCGGGACCAACTTCACGATCCGGCCGGTACACGCATTGCATCGGCAGCGCCGCCCCTTCCGGCGGATGGCCGGCAGTCAGGATACGCACCAGCCGGCCGCTCGCCAGGTCATCGGCCACCACGTGCCGCGGCATGTAGCCCCAGCCCATGCCGGCGCGCAGCAAGGCATGCTTGGTGCCGAGGTCGCTCATGCGCCAGGACAATGAAGAATGCACCGAGAAATCCTGGTTGGCGGTGAGCGCGCTGCGGTCGCTCAGCACCAGCTGCACCTGCTGTTCCAGCACATGGCCGGGGACGCGGCCGCTGATCTGCGCCAGCGCATGGGCCGGCGACACCACGCCGACCAGCAGCACCGTCGGCAAACTGATGCGCAGCAGATTGGGGGGAACGATGGGCAAGGTGCCGAGCACACCCAGCATCGCCACGCCGTCGAGTACGCGTTCGGCGACCGAACCCAACGCTTCGATCTCCAGGCGCACCGTAACGCCGGGAAACGCCAGCCGGAAATCGGCCAGCAAGGCCACCAGCGCCGAGGTCGGGAAAAACACATCCAGCGCCAGCGTGATCTCCAGCTCCTGGCCGTGCGCATAGGCGGCGGCGCGCGCCTGCAAGGCGTCGACCTGGTCCAGCACCTGGCGCGCATCACGCAGCAGCTCGATGCCGGCCGCGGTCAGCTGCGGCCGGTAGCTGCCGCGGTCGAACAGCGGCAGCCCAAGCTGGTTTTCCAATGTGCTGATCGCATAGCTGACCGCCGACTGGGCCCGCTTCAGCGCCTTTGCCGCAGCCAGGAAACTGCCGCTGTCGGCCACCTGGGCGAATACCCGCAATTGATCCAGCGACAGCCGTTCTATATTCATGGCGATTCAACTATATCGAATAATTGGATATAGATTATCTCAAGATTATCAATATCCGGCCAGGAATAAGCGGCATAAGATGGTGTCGTTCGCTGCAACAGATACGCAATCATCAGTTGATACAGCGACTTGCAAGCAAATGCTTACTTACTTCTAAACCCTTTTAAAGATTGGAATCATCATGCAAATTTCGCCAACACTGTATCGCATCGGCCGGGTTCTGCTGGCTTCCCTGTTCGTCATTTCCGGCCTCCTGAAAATCACCGCGTTTTCCGGCGTGGTGGGCTACATGAGCAGCCTCGGCATCCCATTCGCGACGTTCGCCGTACTGATCACCATCCTGGTCGAAGTCGGCGGCGGACTGGCGATCATGACCGGCTGGAATGCCCGTCCGGCGGCACTCGTCGTGGCGCTGTTCACGGTTGGCGCCACTCTGTCGGCGCATCGCTTCTGGCAGGCCGATCCGGCCAGCATGCAAAACCAGCTGAATCATTTCCTGAAAAACATCTCGATCATCGGCGCCTTGCTGATGCTGGCGGCGGTAGATACAGATTCGAAAAAGTAAACGCAACCTGCCCGGAGGATTTTATGAACAAGCCAGTTTTCAACCGCCAGCTCGAACGCCTGGTCACCGGCATCGACACCCAGGACGGCGCCGGCGTCAGCCTGGTGCGGGTCCTCACCAACGACCTGCAGCGCCGCCTCGATCCGTTCCTGATGCTCGACAACTTCCATTCGGACAAGCCGGAAGATTACCTCGCCGGTTTTCCCGACCATCCGCACCGCGGCTTCGAAACCGTTACCTATATGCTGGCGGGGCGCATGCGCCATCGCGACAATGCCGGCAACGAAGGTTTGCTGCAGGCCGGCGGCGTGCAGTGGATGACGGCAGGCAGCGGGCTGGTGCATTCCGAACTGCCGGAACAGGAAGACGGCCTGATGAGCGGTTTCCAGTTGTGGCTCAACCTGGCGTCGGGCGACAAGATGGTCGCCCCCAGCTATCGCGACCTGCAGGCCGGCGAGATCCCGCAAGTGTCGCCGCAGCCCGGCGTCAAGGTGAAAGTGATTGCCGGTTCCGCTTTCGGCACCGCCGGCGCGGTGCAAAGGCCGCATACCGAACCGCTGTACCTGGACGTGCAGCTGGAAGGCGGGCAGCAGCTGGATTTGCCGATCCCGGCCGGCCATAACGCCTTCCTGTATGTGTTCGAAGGCGGCTTGAGCATCGGCGGCATCGGCGCCGACAGCCGCAGCGCGCCGGCCGGCCGCATGGCGATCCTGAGCAATGTTGCCGATGCCGCCGGCGTCAGCCTGCAGGCGCAAGGCAACAGCCGCTTCCTGCTGATTGCAGGCAAGCCGCTCAATGAGCCGATTGCCCAGTGGGGGCCGTTCGTGATGAACACCCGCGAACAGGTGGAACAGGCGATCCAGGATTTCCGCGACGGCAAGATCTGAAGTTAAGCAAAGGGGCGAGCACCGAACTTGCCCCTTTTAATTCGCCCCTTTTGTTATGCTTACCGGACCATTCATTATTCCGGCCGGCCATGACCCGCAAGCTCTTCTGGCAAGATCCCTACCGCACCATGCTGACCACTCAGGTCAGCGCTGTCGACAATGACCGCATCCGTCTCGCGGAAACCATTTTCTTCGCCTTTTCCGGCGGCCAGGAAAGCGACCATGGCACCCTGGCCGGCCACCCCGTGCTGTCCGCGGAAAAAGACGGCCTGGATATTCTCTACACGCTGGCGCCCGGACATGGCTTGCAGGCAGGCAGCGAAGTCGAGATCGCGATCGACTGGGAACGCCGCTATCGCCTGATGCGGCTGCACTTCGCCGCCGAGATGGTGCTGCAGCTGGTGTACAAGCTGCGGCCAGGCATAGAGCGCATCGGCGCCCATATCTCGGCCGACAAGGGGCGCATCGATTTTGCCCACGAAGGCAGCATCGCCGTGCTGCTGCCGCAGATAGAAACCGAAGTGGCTGCCCTGCTCGACGCCGACCTGCCTATCGTCACCGCCTTCACCGATGAAGCGGCGCAACGGCGCTACTGGGAAGTCGCAGGATTCGCCAGAATGGCTTGCGGCGGCACCCATCCGCGCTCGACCGCGGAAGTCGGCGCGCTCAGGCTGAAACGCAAGAATATCGGCAAGGGCAAGGAGCGTATAGAAATCAGCTTGGGCGGCACTCCGTTGGACGGCACTCCGTTGGCGGCTATTTAGTTTCCATCGACAACGCCAGCGTCTCCTTGATTTCTTCCATCACGACATAACTCTTGGACTGCGCCGCCCCGGGCAGCTGCAGCAGCATGTCGCCCAGCAGCTTGCGGTATTCCGCCATCTCGCGGATGCGGGCCTTGATCAGGTAATCGAAATCGCCGGACACCAGGTGGCACTCGAGCACCTCCGGAATGCGCAACACTTCGCGCCGGAACTGCTCAAACGCATGCGCCGATTTCTGATTCAGCGTAATCTCAACAAAAACCAGCAGCTTGGCGCCGACCGCGGCCGGGTTGACGCGGGCGTAGTAACCGTCGATGACGCCGTCGCGCTCCATCCGCTTGACGCGTTCGATGCACGGCGTGATCGACAAGCCGACCTGCTCGCCCAGGTCCTTCATCGACATGCGGCCGTCCTGCTGCAGCAGACGCAGGATGTGGCGGTCCAGCTTGTCCAGGGTGCGGCTCGATTCCTTGTAGATTCTCATGTCCCGAATTTTCTGATATTTTTAGTGTTAAATCCTGAATACATTGATTTATACAGTAACAAATGCTGGAAATTAGCTATTAGCATAGCGCTTATTGCTGCAAATCAAAAACAATTCAGGCGAATTCAGGTCCGAATTCAGGTCTACTAAGGGGAATCAAGATGCGGGTGCTCATCCTAGGCAGCGGCGTGGTCGGCGTCACCAGCGCCTATTACCTGGCCCGTGCCGGCCACGAAGTAACCGTCATCGACCGCCTGCCGGGCCCGGCGCAAGACACCAGTTTTGCCAACGCTGGCCAGATCTCGCCCGGCTACGCCTCGCCTTGGGCCGCGCCCGGGATTCCGCTGAAAGCACTGAAGTGGATGCTGCAAGAACATGCGCCGCTCTCGATCACCCCCGACGGCACCCTGTTCCAGCTACGCTGGATGTGGCAGATGCTGCGCAACTGCAGCGCCGCCCGCTATACCGTCAACAAGGAACGCATGGTGCGCCTGGCTGAATACAGCCGCGACTGTTTCAAGGTGTTGCGCGCCGACACCGGCATCGCCTACGAAGGCCGCCAGCTCGGCACCATGCAGGTGTTCCGCAACCAGCAGCAGCTGGACGACGCCGCCAAGGATATCCAGGTGCTGCAAGACACCGGCGTGCCGTTCGAATTGCTGACGCCGGACCAGCTGGCGCTGGCCGAACCGGCGCTGGAAGCAGTCAAGCACAAGCTGAGCGGCGCCCTGCGCCTGCCTAACGATGAAACCGGCGACTGCCAGATGTTCACTACCCGGCTGGCGAAGATGGCCGAAGAACTCGGCGTGCGCTTCCGCTACAACCTGCAGATCGATGCGCTGACCCTGGCCAACGGCGAAATCGCCGGGGTCCAGTGCGGTCCGGAGCACCTGCAGGCCGACCGCTACGTGGTGGCGCTGGGCGCCTATTCCACCGGTTTCCTCGGTTCGCTGGTGGATATCCCGGTCTACCCGCTGAAGGGTTATTCGATCACGGTGCCGATCGTCGACGCCGAAGCGGCGCCGGTCTCGACCGTGCTCGACGAAACCTACAAGATCGCCATCACCCGTTTCGACGACCGCATCCGGGTCGGCGGCATGGCGGAGATCGTCGGCTTCAACAAGACCCTCAAGCCGAAACGCCGCGCGACCCTGGAGATGGTGGTCAACGACCTGTTCCCGGGCGCCGGCAACACCGCCGCCGCCAGTTTCTGGACCGGCTTGCGGCCGATGACGCCGGACGGCACGCCGATCGTCGGCGCCACCCATATCCGCAACCTGTTCCTCAACACCGGCCACGGCACGCTGGGCTGGACCATGTCTTGCGGTTCGGCGCAACTGCTGGCGGACCTGATTTCCGGCAAGCGGCCGGCGATTGCCTCGGACGACCTGGCGGTCGGCCGCTACAGCAAGCATGGCGCGCAAAGCGAGCATCCTGCATACGCCTGATCCGGTAAACGTTTTTAGCGAAACTCACCATGCATCCTCAAGCGGCACACGCAGGCGCTATCCTGTCGGTCGACCTCGGCGCCCTGCGCAGCAACTATCGCCTGCTGCGCAAGCAAGCCGGATCGGCCCTATGCGGCGCGGCCGTCAAGGCCGACGCCTACGGCCTGGGCGCAGCACGGGTCGGGCCGGCGCTGGCGGCGGAAGGCTGCCGCCACTTTTTTGTCGCCCATCTCGACGAGGGCATCGCGCTGCGTCCGCATTTGCCGGCTACCGCGCAAGTGTTTGTATTGCATGGCCCGCCGCCCGGCGCAGAGCAGGAATTCATCAGCCACGGCCTGCTCCCGGTGCTCAACAGCCTGCAGCAGATCCAGGGCTGGCATGCGCTGGCGCAAACGCTGCAGCGGCCGTTGCCGGCCATCGTCCAGGTCGACAGCGGCATGTCGCGGATGGGATTGCCGGCGGCCGAAGCCGAAGCCTGGCTAGCCGATCCGCTCTATCTGCAAACCATTCCACCGCTGTTCCTGATGAGCCACCTGGCTTGCGCCGAACACCAGGACCATCCGATGAACGCCAGCCAGCTGGCGCGCTTCAATACATTGCGCCAGCGCCTGCCGCAGGTGCCGGTCAGCCTGGCCAATTCTTCCGGGATTTTCCTCGGCCGCGATTACCAGTTCGACCTGGTCCGCCCCGGCGCAGCCTTGTACGGCATCGCACCTGTAGCCGGCGCCGCCAATCCGCTGCAGCCGGTGGCCGCCCTGCACGGCCGCATCCTGCAAACCCGCACCATCGAACGCGGCGACCATGTCGGCTACGGCATCAGCTATAGCGCCGCCGAACAACGGCAGATCGCCACCGTCGGCGTCGGTTACGCCGACGGCTGGCTGCGCGGCATGAGCAACCGCGGCGTGGTGTTCATCGACGGCCGGGCGGCGCCCATGGTCGGCACCGTCTCCATGGATTCGATCACCATCGATGTCACCGGCATCGCCGCCGAGCGGCTGCAGGCCGGCGCCCTGGTCGAACTGATTGGTCCGCACCGTCCGGTCGACGACGTGGCGCGGCTGGCTGGCACCATCGGCTACGAAATCCTGACCGGCTTGGGAATGCGCTACTATCGGGAATATATCGGAGAGTGATGCAGGCTCTCGAATCCTCTTTTGCAATTATTTGCGCATTCATTTAATTCCACGCCATGTCCAATACAACCTTATCCGACCAGCTGCTCAGCTGGATAGACGGCCACTTTGATGAAGAAGTCGGATTCCTGCAAACCATCGTCCGCATTCCCACCGACACCCCGCCCGGCAACAATGCGCCGCACGCCGATGCCGTAGCCGAGCTGGTCACCGCCTGGGGCTGGCAAGCCGAGAAGCATCCGGTGCCGGCAGCTGTCGTCAAGGACTACGGCATGGAAAGCATCACCAACCTGATCATCCGCCGCCAGTATGCCGGCGCCGGCCCGACGCTGGCGCTGAACGCCCATGGCGACGTGGTGCCGCCGGGCGAAGGCTGGACCAAGCAGCCATACGGCGGAGAAATCGAAAACGGCCGCATCTATGGCCGCGCCACCACGGTGTCCAAAGGTGATTTCGCTACTTACATTTTTGCCGTGCGCGCGCTGGAAGCGCTCGGCGTGCCGCTCAAGGGCGCACTGGAGCTGCACTTCACCTACGACGAAGAATTCGGCGGCTTGCTGGGGCCGGCCTGGCTGCTGGAAAAGCAGCTGACCAAACCCGACCTGGTGATCGGCCCCGGCTTCAGCTACAACGTCGTCACCGCGCATAACGCCTGCCTGCAATTCGAGGTGACGGTGCACGGCAAGGCGACCCACGGTTCGATGCCGGAAACCGGCCACGATGCGTTGCAAGCAGCGACCAAGGTTTTGCAAGCGATCTACGCCAAGCTGCCCGATCTGAAAAAAATCAGCTCGGCAATTCCCGGCATCACCCATCCGACCATGATCGTCGGCCGCATCGACGGCGGCACCAATACCAATGTGGTGCCGGGCAAAGTGGTGCTGAAGATGGATCGCCGCATGATTCCGGAAGAAGATCCGGCGGCGGTCGAAGCCGAAGTTCGGGCCATGATCACTGCGTCAGTTGCCGACCTGCCCGGCATCCGCGTCGACATCAAGCGCCTGCTGCTGGCGCGCGCCCTGCGTCCCTTGCCTGGCCACGAAAAGCTGCTGGCCAGCGTGCAAAAGAATGCGCAGGCGGTCCTGGGCGAAGCGATCCCGGCCAACGGTTCGGCGCTCTACACCGACGCCCGCCTGTACGGCGAACACGGCATCCCGGTGGTGCTGTACGGCGCCGGTCCGCGCACCCTGATGGAATCGAACGCCAAGCAGGCCGATGAAAATCTTGCGCTGGACGATCTGCGCAAGGCCACCAAAGTGGTGGCGCTGACTTTGCTCGATTTTCTCGCGCAGTAAACCACGATTGCCGGGCGGCCCCAGGCGCCTCCCGGCAAACATCCCGATGTTGGTGTAACATTAGCCATCGCTTTAGCGCACAGATCATGTTTGTGCCGCATCCGGGCAGTTCCTGCCAGCGCTTTCTACCCGTTGTACATATTTAACCCAGCGCCAGCAATTGGCGCTACTCCAAGCATCCCATGACAAACACATCTGCAACTTCAGCCCCGGAGAAACTGCTCCCGGGCTGGCTTCTTTTACTTGGCGCGCTGACCGCCATCGGCTCGCTGTCGATCGACATGTACCTGCCGAGCTTTCCGACCATCGCGCAACAGTTCGGGGTCGGCAGCAACCTGGTGCAGCTGACCCTGGCCAGCTTCCTGGTCGGGCTGGCGGTCGGCCAGATGTTTTACGGGCCGCTGAGCGACCGTTTCGGCCGCAAGCCGCCGCTGTATGTCGGCATGACGCTGTACCTGCTGGGTTCGCTGGCCTGCATGGTGTCGCAAGACGTGGTTGCGCTGATCGTGTTCCGTTTCCTGCAAGGCCTGGGCGGCTGCGCCGGCATGGTCATCGCACGCGCAGTGATCCGCGACCGGCTCGGCACCACCGGCGCCGCCAGGGCGTTTTCGCTGATGATGCTGGTGATGGGCCTGGCGCCTATCCTGGCGCCGCTGATCGGCGGCAGCGTGCTCAAGTTCTGGGGCTGGCGCGTGATTTTCGGCGGCCTCGCCGCCTTCGGCCTGTTTTGCCTGCTGGCGATCCACTACACCATGCAGGAAACGCTGGACCGCCACAAGGCCGAGCCGCTGCACCTGGGCCGCACCCTGAAACAATACGGCCGGCTGCTGCTGGACCGCCAGTTCGTCGCCTACAGCCTGGTCGGCGGCCTGATCCAGGGCGGCATGTTCGCCTACATCACCGGTTCCTCTTTCGTGCTGATCGAACTGCACGGCATCAAACCTGAACATTTCGGCTTCGTGTTCGGCACCAATGCCTTCGGCCTGATCGCCGCCTCGCAGATCAATGCCCGGCTGGTCGGCAAATATTCACTCGACACCATCCTCGGCCGCGCCCTCTGGCTGCCGGCGCTGCTGAGCCTGTTCATCGCGCTGCTGGTGGCTTGCGGCGTAAACAACCTGCCTATCCTGCTGGTCGGCTTTTTCGGCTATCTTGCCTGCTACGGCTTCATCAGTCCGAATGCATCGGCGATCGCCTTGTCGCAGCAAGGCAAGCAAGCCGGCACCGCGTCGGCGCTGATGGGCACCCTGCAGTTCACGCTCGGCATCACCTCCGGCGTTGGCATGAGCTTGTGGCATGACGGCACCGCCCTGCCGCTGATGGTGGTGATGGCCACCTGCGGCGTCGGCGGCTTGCTGCTGCATCGTTTCGTGGCGCGGCCTGAACATCGGCGCCTGCTGCAAGCGGCGGCGCATTCATGATCCCGCAAACGGCAGGTGCACTAGTGTCCTGGAGCGGCGGCAAGGATTCCTGCCTGGCGCTGTGGCGCGCGCGCCAGAGCGGCGTTCGTATCGAACGCCTGGTTACCGCGCTGGATGAAAGCGGCCAGCGCGCCCGTTCACACGGTGTGCCGCCGGCCTTGCTGCAAGCGCAGGCAGATGCGCTCGGCGTGCCGCTATTTTTTTACAGCGCCAGCTGGCAGCAGTATGAAGAAAAATTCATCGGGGCCTTGCGCGATGCCCATGGCGCCGGCATGCGCCACGCCGTATTCGGCGATATCGATTTGCAGGCGCATCGCGACTGGGAAGAAAAAGTCTGCGCCCAGGCCGGGTTGCAGGCCAGCCTGCCCTTGTGGAACCAGCCACGGCGCCGGCTGGTGGATGAATTCCTGGCGCTCGGTTTCAAGGCGCTGGTGGTAT
>NZ_JAQGLV010000143.1 GCF_028292705.1 Collimonas fungivorans
CTACGTTAAACAGCTTGCCTTGCAAATCCTTGAGCGCCAGGCTGGCGGCGTCCGACAGCAGCTCTACGGTGAAGGCAAAATCACGCGACAGGCTTTCGGCGGCATCGAGCTTGTTGACCAGCAGCTGTGCTTGCGGACCATCATCGTGCGGAAAGGAGAGGCGCAGGATCCGGTTGGTCTGGCGCCCACTAATCAGGCTTTGCAGGCTCTGGAGTACGTTGCTCATGCCGTGTCCCATACGTGCCCGGAATGCCGGGCATTAGATAGTTAATGCCTCAGGCGAATCCGATCAAGGCAGGGTAATGGTCAGATAGGACGCACGCGGCGCCAGTTTGACGATGTCGCTGTAACCGCTGATGCTCGATGCGGTGGCGCGCGACAGCATGGTGTTCAGCGCAAAATAACCGCCCAGTCCGATCAGGGCGAATACCGAACACAGCGCCCACAGCGGCACTTCGTTGCGCAGCTTGTGGCTGACCTGGTCCGGCCGTTCCCAGTGCGGCGCGAAACCGGCGCTCTTGCCTTTCATGCGCGCGATTTCATCGCCCAGGCGGGCGGTCAGGTAGTTCAGTTTTTCCGGGCCTTCAATAATGTACTTGCCCTGGAAACCCAGCAGCAGGCACATGTGGAACACTTCCAGCGCCTGCAGGTGCTGGGCGCCCTTGGCGCGCAGGTCTTCCAGGCGGGTGAAGAAATGTTCGCCGGCGAGCTGGTCGCCGAACAGGATCAATTGCAGCGGCCGCCGCGCCCAAGTATCGCGGATATTGAATTGCGAATGCAGGATATTTTCATCGACCGCCGCGCAAAATGCGTATTTCGCTGCGTGGACGTCTTCCGCCGACACATCCAGCTTTTTTGCGCCGCGTTCGAAATCGCTGAGAAAGCGCTGCATCTTCGACGTGAAACCGGCTTCGTCGGTAGGCGCGCAGCGGTTTTTCAGCAGGAACAAGGCGTAGAACCCGTCGTACATCAGGTCCAGCAACGAATTGGCGGAACTGGTGTCCGCCGCGATGTATTGGCCGCCGGCGCTGTCGCCGAGCAGGGAGGGGGCTGATGGTCTGTTCATGATGTAACCGCTAAGAGCTCAAGTTTAAGGTCGTTGATGCCGGATGGTACATAAATCGCGATCGACTGCGCCTGCAGCATACGATCATACAGGGCGCCCTTGTTTTCCAAGGCAAAATAATAGGTGTCCGGCCGCACCGGCAACGCTGCCGGCACTTGCGGCGAATGCGACAGCTTGACGCCCGGCATCGCCGACAGCACGAACTTGTCGACGTCGTCGGGGGCACCGATCTTGAAGCGCAGCGGCACGATATCGACCAGTTCGATGGCTGGCATGCTGGCGTTGACCGCCAGGTAGAATGCGGTCTTGTCGTCGATCTTGCCGGAGTCGAGCATGCCGTGATGGTGCGAAGGCTTGTTCTCCGACAGCGCAATCGAGAAGTAGCGCGAGGAAATCACGGTGTCCAGCAGCTCGCGGATGATGCTGTCGAGCTTGGCGAAACACGGTCCCGGATCCTGGTGCTGGTACACCGGCAGGTCCGACAGCGCATAGCTCTTGGAAAACGTCATCAGCGCGCCGGCCAGGCTCAGCAGCTGCTCGTACAAACGCTCCGGATGGAAGGCTGGATTGTGGAAATAATGCGTCAGTCCGGCGAACGCCGAGCTTGCAGTGTGCAGCAGCCAGAACGATGAAATATCGCCGGAACGGAATTCGATCACGTTCTTGCTCGGCTCGCGATGATGGCCGTACAAGGCATTGACCTTGGCCTGCAGCGCATCCATCAGGCGCCGCAGCTGGATATACAGCGCCGGTGCACTGCGGATCGTCAGGCTTGGCGCGACGAAGGTCGGGTCCGGCTCGAAGCCGCCGGTCGAGATACGGCGCAGCTTGATCAGCGGGAAGCTGATCAGCGAATCGCGCGGCTCGACTTCCGACACCATGCGCACCGATTTCTTCAGGTAGGTCAGCTCGGCTTCCGCCGCCTGCGTGAACAGGTCCGGCGTGGCCGAATTGTTCTGGGCGTAACGGGTCGAGTTGCTGGTCTGGCCCAGCGGCGAGAAATTGCCGCCGAAGCCTTTCATGTATGGCAGGGCTGCGTAGTAAGTAATGGTTTGCTGCGCATGCGGGATATCGCTCAGGTCGACCACTTCCGGCAAGTCGTCATCGCCCGGTGCGTTGTAAATCTCGCCGTCCTGGAAAATCACCGACAGCTCGGATAAACGCAGCGTGTTGTTGGCCAGCGCATCGCGGTCCAGCTGCACCGTCATCACGCCCCAGGCATACGGATGCAAGGCGTTGGTGGTCTCATGCAGGCGGTTTTCGTGATACCGGTCCTGCTGCTGGAAATGCTGGGGCCGTAAAAACAGGCCCTCGCCCCATAAAATTTTCGATGTTCGATTCACGTATTTACTCACATGTCATTTTATTCAAACCATCACGCAAGATCCGCGTGGCGCTAGCTGGACCACGCTAGCCGCATGGGGCCGGGGTTAAAAGTTTAGTCGCCGCGCCGGTTTCCGCAACCGTGACGCCGGTGCCGACTGTCAGCGCACAGGCGTTCGCGCCTATCGTAATGCCTGATTTTTCCGCAGCTTCGGTCGGGAAAGTCACCTTCCAGCGTTGTGCCGCAGGCTTGCGGAACAACGCCACAACCCCGACAAAACCCGCTTCCCTGGTGACTTTTTCGCTGACTTCATAGCGTTGTCCAGGAACCAGTGTAATTTCCTTAACTTCGATCAAATCGGCGCCCAATACGTCTTTTTCTTTCTGCGGATTGGTAAATGTATCGTATGTAGCCTGTTGGAAAGCACCATTTTGTCGTAACTTATATACTCTGGCGACCAGGGCAAGCGGCGTACCGGAGCTGTCGGCGTTCAAATTGCTGCCTGCATGCAGCTTGATGGCTATGGTGCGCGGCGGTTTTTGAGCATCGGGAACCTCTGGTTTGGTGATGCCTGACATCTGCAATACAGAACTGGCGACAGAGCCGATCGCGGAAACGGCGCCTGCGGCGCAACCAGCCAAACTCAGTATTGCGGCCAGCGAAACCAGGAGAGATATGGGGCGCATTAAAGTTAGTCTTTATTTGGGTTGCAAAAATACCGGATAGATAATAACGTCTGGAATAATATTTTATTGCCAATATTGTATAAAACAACAACATTCTCAGTTGTCGCCTAGACACATAGTATGGGTCTGGACTAAACTTGTTGCAATGGTGTAACCAAAGTTCACAAATTTTGATGTAGATTGGCAATATGATATCTGCATCTGCCGGGTTTTGTTAAGATTCGGCTATTTAAAAGTTGCCACATAGAAAGCGAGTTTACGATGAGTCAATGGAAAAGCAAATTTATCTACGGCGTGGCATTGGCGTGTCTGGTAAGCGCCTGCGCAACCCCACCTGCGGTTGATCCCGCAGCCAAACTGGATTCTATAGTGGCTGAAGCCGACGCCGCACAAAAAGCCGGACAGACCGACAAGGCAGTCAAATTACTGAAAGACGCGACCAGCGCGTTTCCTGCAGACAAGACACCATGGGTGCGCCTGGCGCAGATCCGTTTCGATGGGGAAAACTATGGCGACGCCATTTCCTATGCGCTGGAAGGCTTGCAACGCGATCCGAAAGACAAGGTCGCCAACAGCATAGTCGCGGTAGGCGGCCTCCGGCTGTCGACCAAGGCTTTGAACGATTTACGCACACA
This sequence comes from Collimonas fungivorans, assembly GCF_028292705.1. GTDB lineage: Bacteria > Pseudomonadota > Gammaproteobacteria > Burkholderiales > Burkholderiaceae_D > Collimonas > Collimonas fungivorans_B. The sequence goes on from NZ_JAQGLV010000143.1 coordinate 3,712, forward strand.
AAACGATTTGAACGGCAATGTCCGCACCGAAGCACAGGGACTGGCCAAAATCCTGCGTGAAAGCCTGGGCGAGACGGTGTTGGTGCCGCCCCGTCCAAAAGCAGTAGCACGTCCGGCGCCGGCAGCAGCAGCAGCGGCCGCCGCCAAAAAGGGTGCTGTCCCGGCCAAACCGGGCACGCCGGAACCTAGCGGCGATGGCGCCAATCCATTCGGATCGTTGCAGTAACTCATATGAATCCTGATCCCCGCCAGGCGGGGTCGGGGCTTGATTATTCGGTATCAGCGGGGGTTTTATGGCTAAAAAAGAGAGTACTCAAAAACGTTTGCAGAAAGTCCGTCCACCACGGGTGCAAATGACATACGACGTTGAAATCGGCGACGCCATCGAGCAAAAGGAATTGCCGTTCGTGATGGGCGTGATCGGTGATTTCAGCGGCAAGTCCGAAGTGGCCCAGACCAAGCTGAAGGACCGCAAGTTCGTCAATATCGACAACGATAACTTCGATGAAGTGATGAAGGGCGTCGAGCCGAGAGCCGCTTTCCGCGTGCCGAACCACTTGAGCGACGCCGGCGGCGAGTTCGGGGTCGACCTGAAGTTCAAGTCGATCGACGATTTCCGGCCGGAAGCGGTGGTGCAGCAGATCGAGCCGCTCAAGCAGCTGCTCGAAGCCCGCACCAAACTGGCCGACCTGCGCAATAAGCTGGCCGGCAACGACAAGCTGGAAGATATCCTCAACGATGTGCTTAACAGCACCGAAAAGCTGGCGGCGTTAAGCAAGCAAACCAAGAAGCAAGGAGACTGAGATGTCCTTTCAGCATAATTCTGCGCCAGCCGCAGGGGCGGCCGCGGAAGAATCCGGTTTGCTCGACCAGATCGTGGAACAGAGCAAAGTCGCCAAGTCCGGCGCCGAGCATGACCGCGCCAAAGACATCATTTCGGAACTGGTCAACCAGGTCATGCAAGGCACCGTGGTGGTGTCGGCCAACCTGTCGGCCACCATCGACGCCCGCGTGGCCGAGCTGGACCGCCTGATTTCCGCCCAGGTCAGCGCCGTGATCCATGCGCCTGAATTCCAGAAACTGGAAAGCAGCTGGACCGGCCTGCACTACCTGGTGTTCAACTCGACCACTAGCCAGAACCTCAAGATCAAGGTCTTGAACGCCACCAAGCGGGAACTGGTCAAGGACTTCCAGAGCGCCCTCGAGTTCGACCAGAGCGCGATCTTCAAGAAAGTCTACGAAGAAGAGTTCGGCACGTTCGGCGGTGCGCCGTTCGGCTCCCTGCTGGGCGATTTCGAAATCACCCGGCAGCCGGAAGACATGTATTTCGTCGAACAGATGTCGCATATCGCCGCAGCGGCCCATGCACCGTTCATCAGCTCGGCCTCGCCTGAGCTGTTCGGCCTGGAAACCTACAGCGAACTCGGCAAGCCGCGTGACCTGGCCAAGGTGTTCGAGACCGTCGAATACGCCAAATGGAAGTCTTTCCGCGAATCGGAAGATTCCCGTTATGTCGGCCTGACCCTGCCGCGCTTCCTCGGCCGCCTGCCGTTCAATCCGAAGGATGGCCAGACAGTCGAAGGTTTCAACTTCGTGGAAGATGTCGACGGCACCGATCACTCCAAGTACCTCTGGTGTAACGCAGCGTATGCCTTCGGCACCAAGCTGACCAAGGCGTTTGAAGATTTCGGCTGGTGCGCGGCGATCCGCGGCGTCGAAGGCGGTGGCCTGGTGGAAGACCTGCCGACCCACACCTTCAAGACCGACGAAGGCGAAGTCGCGCTCAAGTGCCCGACCGAAATCGCGATTACCGACCGTCGCGAAAAAGAACTGAGCGACCTCGGTTTCATCTCGCTGGTGCATTGCAAGAACACCGATTACGCCGCCTTCTTCGGCGCGCAGTCGACGCAAAAAGCCAAGAAATACAATACCGATTCGGCCAACGCCAACTCTGTGCTGTCAGCTCAGCTGCAGTACATTTTTGCCGTATCGCGTATTGCGCATTACATGAAATCGATGATGCGCGACAAGATCGGCAGCTTTGCTTCGGCAGGCAACGTGGAGGATTTCCTCAACCGTTGGCTGACCCAGTATGTGCTGCTTGATGACAATGCCAGCCAAGAAGCCAAAGCGCAATTTCCCTTGCGCGAAGCCTCGGTGCAGGTATCCGAAGTACCGGGACGTCCGGGCGTCTACCGTGCAGTGTCCTTCCTGCGCCCGCACTTCCAGCTTGACGAACTTTCAGTTTCACTGCGCTTGGTTGCAGAATTACCAGCGTCAACCAAGTCTTAACTTAATTCACAAGGGGTATCGCTATGGCAATTGACGTTTATCTGCAAATCGACGGCATCAAGGGCGAGTCGACGGACAGCGCGCACAAGGACTGGATCGAGTGCAAATCGGTGCAATGGGAAGTGCTGCAGCCGAAGTCGGCGACTGCTTCGACCGGCGGCGGCCACACGGCCGAACGCTGTGAGCACAAGGACATCGTCGTGACCAAGATCGCCGATCTGGCTACGCCTCTGCTGCTGCAGAACTGCTCATCGGGCAAAACCATTCCGAAAGCCAAGTTCGAATTCCTGCGCGCCGACGGCAAGGGCGACCGCATCAAGTACTTCGAAATCGAGCTGGTCAACCTGCTCATTTCCGATGTCACGCCATCGGTCCAGGAAGGCGATGTGCTGAGCGAAAGCATCAGCCTGAAGTACTCCCAGGTCAAATGGAAGTACACACAGCAAAAAATCGGCGGCGGTTCGGGCGGCAATACTTCCGGCGGCTGGGATCTGTCGACCAACAAGGTCGTGTAATTTTCTTGTGTTGAACAAAGAGCCGCATGCTGCGGCTCTTTTTTTCTCCTGAATGGTAAGCGATGAAAGGTTTCACTCCAGGATTGTTTGACCGGTTGATGGGCGGCGACAACACGCCTGCACAATCCGATCTGGTAGTGCGATTGTCGATGGATGCCTTGAAAGACACGGTCGCTCGTGACCTTGAGGCCATGCTCAATACGCGTACCGTGATTCCCGAAGAATTGCTGAAGAATTTCCCCGAATGCAGTAAGTCGATACTGACCTACGGCTTGAACGATTTTTCCGGCATGAGCCTGGCCAGCCTGGATGACCGGGCGCATATCTGCCAGTGCCTGGAACAGGGCATTGCGCGCCACGAGCCGCGCCTGAGGAATGTGCGCGCCTCACTCGAACTGCGCGAAGGATCGATCAACCGCTTGAATTTTGCGATTGCAGCCATGCTGGTGGTGGGGCCGGCCAAGGAAGCCGTGAGCTTCGACGCCGTGCTGCAGCCGTCAACCTTGCAATATTCAATCAGCAGAGCACGCCGCGCGACGCGGATGGACGGTTAACGTGGACGAATTACTTCCCTATTACGAGCGCGAGCTCGGGTTCCTGAGACGCTACTCGCGCGAATTTTCCGAACGCTATCCGAAGATTGCCAGCCGCCTGCTGATGTCCGGCGAAGTATCGGAAGATCCGCACATCGAGCGCATGATCCAGTCGTTTGCGCTGATCAATGCCCGCACCTCGAAGCGGCTGGACGACGACTACCCGGAATTCACCGAAGCGCTGTTCGAGGTGCTGTATCCGCACTACCTGCGACCGTTTCCCTCCTGCTCGATCGCGCGCATGGACTACAGCGTCGCCGCGGCACAGCTGACCACCGCCATGCCGGTGCCGCGCGGCACCGAACTGACGACGCGCCAGGTCAAGGGCGTCGCTTGCAAATTCAAGACAACCTATGAAGTGACGGTGGCGCCGGTGCAGCTGTCGCGTGCGGTATTCGATCCCATCATCGAACCGCCGGACGCGGTGCTGCTGCCGCCTACCGCCAGCTCACGCATCGGCATTACTTTCGAGAGCACAGCGGAGCAGGCCGGTTTTGCCGAATTGGGCATCAAGAGCCTGCGCGTATTCATCGACGGCGAACCATCGTTCTGCGCCGCATTGCGCGACACCCTGTTCATGCGCACCGTGCGCGCCTATGTCGAAGTCGGCAAGAGCGGCAAATGGCATGCCGTGAACAAGATCCCGGTCACGCCGGTAGGCTTTGAAGAAGACGAATCGCTGATCGACTTCCCGGCGCGCTCACATCCCGCCTACCGGCTGCTGACCGAGTACTTTTCCTATCCTGAGAAATTCAATTTCTTTGACGTCGATGTTGCCGAAATCACAAAGCTGCTGCCGCCAGGCTGCAAGAAATTCACCTTGCACCTGGTGCTGTCCGGACTGCGCGCCGACTCCAACACCGCGCGCATGCTTGGCACCCTGTCGACCAACAACCTGCTGCTAGGCTGCACCCCAGTCATCAACCTGTTCAAGCAGCGTGGCGACCCGATCCGGCTGACCCACACCAGCGCCTACTACCCGGTAGTGGGCGACTCGCGGCGCGCCTATGCTTATGAAGTGCATTCCATCGATTCGGTGCAGCTGGTGCGGCAAACCCCGGAAGGTGAATCGATTACGGAATTCCGGCCTTTCTATTCCTTGCGTCACGGCGAAAGCGTGGACAAGGCCGGCCATTACTGGGCCATGCGGCGCGACGAGATGGTTGCGTCGCGCAGTCCCGGCTACGAAACCGAAATTTCCATCGTCGACATCGACTTCGATCCGGCCACCATAGAAACCGATACGCTGAGCATCGAGCTGACCTGCTGCAACCGCAACCTGCCGGCTTCCCTGGCTTACGGCCTGGCCGGCGGCGACCTGTTCCTGGAAGGCGGTTCGCTGGTGAACTCTATAGGCTTCTTGAGGAAGCCTTCCGAGCCGTGCCGCTTCGAGCGCGGCCGCGGTGCGCACTGGCGCCTGATTTCCCATCTTGCATTGAACCACCTGTCGCTGGCCAAGGGCGGCCTGGAGGCTTTGCAAGAAACCCTGAGCTTGTACGACTTGCCGCGTTCGGCGATTTCCCAGCGCCAGATCGGCAGCGTGGTCGGCATCGACCACAAGGCTGCCACCGCCTGGCTGCCCGGCAATCCGTTCGCATCGCTGGTGCGCGGCATCGAGATCAGGGTAACGCTGGACGAGGAAGGTTTTGTGGGTAGCGGCATCCATGTGTTTGCCAATGTCCTGGACCGCTTCCTCGGCCTGTATGTGCATGCCAACAGCTTTACGCAATTGGTGATAGCTTCCAAACGAACAGGTGAGGAGATACTGCGATGCTTACCGCGCAGCGGAGATTCGAACCTAGTGTAATCCAGCGCTTGCTGGACAAGCCGCATCGGTTCCAGTTTTTCCAGGCTGTGATGATGTTGGAGCTGTGGTTGAAACGCAACGGCATCCCGCATGAGGAGGCCGTCAGCGACTTCCTGCGTTTCCAGAACACCGTGTCGCTGAATTTTCCTCCGAGCGAAATCGAGGCGCTGGAGGTAAAGCCCAAGCTGACCGAACAAACGGTGGAAGCGCTGCTGGAAGCATTGCAGACCAACCAGCTCGACAGCATTGCGCTGACGCCGGCGTTCATCGGTTTTTTAGGCAGCAACGGCACTTTGCCCAGCCACTACTCGGAACGCATCGCCGCGCATCAGCTGTATGAAAAAGATCACGGGCCGCGCGCTTTCCTGGATGTCTTCTCGAATCGCAGCGTAGCGCTTTTTTTCAAGGCCTGGCGCAAGTACCGGCTGGAATTCAAGTACCAGATCGACGGCACCGACAGTTTCCTGCCGCTGCTGATGTCGCTCGCCGGCCTCGGCCACCGCACTTTGCGCGACCGCATGTCGGAAGACGGCGCCGGCGTGCTGGACGAATCGATCGGGCATTTCGCCGCAGCCATCCGCCATCGGCCGCCGTCGGCAGCGTACATGCAGCGGGTGTTGCGCGAATATTTTTCGGTGCCGATCACCATCGAGCAGTTTGTCGGCCACTGGTATAACGTGCCGGTCGACCAGCAAACCGTGCTGGGTTCCACCAACGCCCTGCTAGGCAGCGTGGCGATGGTGGGCGAGCGGGTATGGCAGCGCGATCTGCGCATGCGCCTGAAAATCGGCCCGCTGGCGAAGAAGAAGTTCGAGAGCTTTTTGCCGGGCGGCGCTGCCGCCATCGGCTTGCAAAAAATACTGGCGATGTTTACCAGCGTCTTCCTGGAGTATGAAATACAGCTGATCTTGCGCGCAGACCAGGTACAAAGCGTCAGCCTCGATTCCGACCGCGAAAGCGGACGGCTGGGCTGGGATACTTTTGTCACCAGCAAGCCGGAAGAAAGCGACCGCACCGATGTCTGTTACGAAATTCACTCACTTTGACCATGCATGGATGGGAAGGCTTCAATGAGCATTAATCTCAAAACCTTAATCAGCAAACTGAACGACACCTCGCGCCTGGCGGCGGAACGTGCGGCAAACATCTGCGTCGGCCGTGGCCAGTATGAAGTGGATATCGAACATCTGTTCCTGGCCTTGCTGGAACAGCCCAAGAGCGATTTTGCAGTGATTGCGCGCAAATCCGGCATCAGCCTCGCCGCGCTGGAAAGCGACCTGCAGGGCGAAATCGACCGTTTCAAGAACGGCAACGCGCGCACCCCGGTATTTTCACCGCACCTGCCCAAGCTGTTCGAACACGCCTGGCTGATCGCCTCGCTCGACAACCAGTCGGGACGGATCCGCAGCGGCCACCTGCTGCTGGCGCTGCTGACCGAACCGGACCTGGTGCAGCTGGCCTACCGCGGCTCCAAGCTGTTCATCAAGTTCAAGCTGGACGATCTCAAGCATGACCTGGAAAAACTGACCGAAGGTTCGCAGGAAAGCACGACTGGGGAAGGCGGCATTGCCACGGCTGAAGATGAAGGCGGCGATCCGGTGCAGGAACTGACCACCAAGGGCGAAGCCTCGAAAACCCCGTCGCTCGACAAATTCACCACCAACCTGACGCAGCGTGCGCGCGAAGGCAAGGTCGATCCGGTGATCGGCCGCGATACCGAAATCCGCCAGACCATCGACATCCTGATGCGGCGCCGCCAGAACAATCCTATCCTGACCGGCGAGGCCGGCGTCGGCAAGACCGCGGTGGTGGAAGGCCTGGCGCTGCGCATTGCGCAAAAAGACGTGCCTGACGTGCTGCAAGGCGTGGAACTGCATACTCTCGACATGGGCCTGCTGCAAGCCGGCGCCAGCGTCAAGGGCGAGTTTGAAAACCGCCTGAAAAGCGTGATCGACGAAGTCAAGAAAAGCTCGCACGCCATCATCCTGTTCATCGACGAAGCCCACACCATGATCGGCGCCGGCGGCCAGGCTGGCCAGAACGACGCCGCCAACCTGCTGAAACCGGCGCTAGCGCGTGGCGAACTGCGCACCATCGCCGCCACCACCTGGAGCGAGTACAAGAAATACTTTGAAAAAGACGCCGCCCTGGCGCGCCGTTTCCAGGTAGTGAAAGTCGAAGAACCAAGCGAAGAACTGGCTTGCGCCATGCTGCGCGGCATGGCGCCGCTGATGGAAAAACACTTCGGCGTGCGTGTCTTCGACGAAGCGATCACCGAGGCCGTGCGCCTGTCGCACCGCTATATCAGTGGCCGCCAGCTGCCCGACAAGGCGATCAGCGTGCTCGACACCGCCTGCGCCAAGGTCGCACTCGGCCAGAATGCAACGCCGGCCCTAATCGAGAACATCGTCAAAAAGCTGGATCGCCTGGTGGCCGAGCTGAATTCGCTGGAACGCGAATCGAACGCCGGCGGCAAGCATGCCGAACGCCTGAAGGAATTGCGCGAACTGCAAAACACATTGAATGCGGAACTAGCGATCCATCGCGAACGCTGGGAAAAGGAAAAAACCCTGACCGACCGCATCAAGGCCGCCCGTACCGAACTGGAAGCGATCCCTGCTGCCGAACAAACCGCAGCGGAAGAAGGCGCCAAGCCTTCCAAGAAAGCCACCAAGGACAGCAAGGAAAACCAGGAACTGGCGAAGCTGATCGAGGAATTGAAAACGCTGCAAGGCGAAACGCCGATGGTGCCGGTGCAGGTCGACGGCCTGGTGGTAGCGGAAATCGTCGCCAGCTGGACCGGCATCCCGCTCGGCAAGATGGTCAAGGATGAAATCAAGACCGTGATCAATCTCGGCGCCCTGCTGCATGAACGCGTGCTGGGCCAGTCGCATGCGATCGAAGCGGTGGCGCAGCGTGTGCGCACTTCGCGCGCCAACCTGGACGATCCGAACAAACCGAAGGGCGTGTTCCTGTTCGTCGGCCCGTCCGGCGTCGGCAAGACCGAAACCGCGCTGGCGCTGGCCGACGTGCTGTACGGCGGCGAACGCAAGCTGATCACCATCAACATGAGCGAATACCAGGAAGCGCACAGCGTCTCCGGCCTGAAAGGCTCGCCGCCCGGTTATGTCGGCTACGGCGAAGGCGGCGTCCTGACCGAAGCGGTGCGGCGCAATCCGTACAGCGTGGTGCTGCTGGACGAGGTGGAGAAGGCCCACCCGGATGTGCTCGAGCTGTTCTTCCAGGTATTCGACAAGGGCGTGCTGGACGACGCCGAAGGCCGCGAGATCGACTTCAAGAACACCATCATCATCCTCACCAGCAATGTCGCCTCCAGCCTGATCATGCAGAGCTGCCTGAACAAGGCGGCGGCGGAACTGCCGAGCACCGACGACCTGGAACAGGCAATCCGGCCGCAGCTGGTGAAGGCGTTCAAGCCGGCCTTCCTCGGTCGCCTCAAAGTCATTCCTTACTATCCGATTTCGGATGACGTGCTGGTCGAGATCATCAACCTCAAGCTGGGACGCATCCAGAAACGCATCGCCATCAACCACAAGGCCGAGTTCAGCTACGACGAACCGCTGGTGGAAGCGGTGCTGGCGCGCTGCACGGAAGTCGATTCCGGCGCCCGCAATGTCGACAATATCCTCAACGGCACGCTGTTGCCGGAAATTGCCGAAACCGTGCTGGCCAAGATGGCCGAAGGCGGCAGCATCGCCAAGATCAAGGTCACTGCCAACAAGCAGGGTCAATTCAAATACGCGATCAAATAGAACGGAGAGAACATGGATGCAGCAACCAAACAGAAAATCCTGAAGCAGTGCTACTCGAAGCGCTTCGACGAGAAATACAGCCGCAAATTCCAGTACCAGGACAAGGCGACCGACGTGCGCAATTTCGTCAAGCTGACGCCGGCCGATATCATCGACCTGCTGGATACTCCGTCCGCGGCAGCCCGCTCACAGGCGCGCCGCCTGCTGCAGCTGATGCAGGGGCGGCCCTGGCTGCCGTCGGCGACGGCGCATGAGGGTGGGACCGGGGATCAGCGTGGGGTGGACAACAACCTGCACATTACACTGAGGATACAAGAGACGAGCTATCACTTGCGTTGCAAGGAACAGCCTAGTTTGCACATTATCCAGATTACCTGATCCTCGTATTGCACTGGCGAGCGCTGGATAAAAGTATGCGAGGCGGCGGGATTGTTACTGATAGTTTTCCCGACGCAATCGCTTATTTTTCGTCCGGCGCCACCGGTTAAATCTTGATCTCTTTGTAGGCGCCAAACCAAAATTTTAATGCGTCACGGTTTATGCCGTTTTTCCCAGTCCAGAAATCAACCGGATACGCCCAATCTGAGCTATGCGATTTACTCGGAGCAAGACCAGGATTGGTGTAATGCGTCAAATATCCTCTATGTTGTTCTGTCTCCAGGATGCTGCAAAATCCCAAAATCTCGAGCACATATTGACATTCGTCGGTAGTAGGTTTGAAGCCAGGAATTTTTTTCAGTTCTTTATGCGCATCTTTCGGTTTCAGGCCGTCATCCGCATGTTTCAGTATGTCGATGATTGCATTAAAGATAGCAAAATCTGCGGCAGCAGGAGGGACGTCCTCGAGCTGGTGGTGCTGTTCCAGAAAAAACTGGATCTCGTAGGGCGTTTTATATCCGATCATCGAACCGCATTTAAATCTTTGCTGATTCAAGCCGGTCAAATCCAGGCGATCCTTTACCTCTACAGCAGAGCATATCTTGCAGACATCGGCAGAACTCAGCTTGCACACATGATCGGGCATCGTTTGCATGAATGCATAAGCGGACAGCCCGCTTCTATAATCCTGGCGCCCACTGCTGAAACTGGCTAAAAACAAATTGGTAACGTGCTTCTTCTTGCACAGCGCATAGTGTTCAAAACTTTTCCGTACCGCTTCATCATGGCCGATCTTGAGCGAATCAAATGCCAGGCCGTGCTGCTTCATGTAAGACACGTCGTCAGGCGAAGTACCGTTTTTCTCTACATATTCTTGTTGACGGGCATTGAGCGGATATCCTCGTGCTTCATAGCCAGCGGCCAGCACATCGTACTTCAGGAGAATTTTTAATGCACGTGCGTCAATAAGATTTTTATTCAGCATTTTATTTTGTAATCCTTTCCTTTTAATGTGGTTCCAGTCATTTCGCTCGGGCTCTTGCCTTTCAAGAAATCTTCCCCGGCTTCCATTTTTATGGTCGCTCTTTTTGATTTAGGGTTAACGCCTTCGATTGCGTTGCCACGTACTTTGCCGCCATTCGTCTTTTTCCGGCCGATGACCCCGGTTTCCTGAACCGCTACGCCTTCCACACCTTGAGCCGTCAATTTTGGCGTGCCTGGCTTGGTAATTTGCGTCATGGTGTCGCCTGAACCAAACCGCGCACCGTCAGTGCCCACGTTATTCCCATGTCTGCGCGCGACATCAGCCATTGACTGCTTATCGCTGGCGCGTCCATGGTAATAGACATCGCCATCGGAATTTGTAAGATGATAGTTCCAATCCCATCCCAACGGGTCAATCCAGCGATTCGGGTTAGGTGCGTACTGGTACAGGTTGTTGCCGCCATCCAGTCCGATCGGATCCTTTCCGACAAATTGCCCGATATACGGGTCGTAATATCGATACCGGTTGTAATGCAATCCTGTTTCTACATCATGGTATTGGCCCTGGAACCTGATCGGGTTATCGATCTCCCCTGCGTGCAGCTGCCGTACCTCGCCCCATGCTGCGTAGCTAGCCGACCACACAATTTCCCCGTATTTATCGGTCAACCTTGTCGGACAGCCATTGGGATCGTTGTGATAATAAAAGACGGCGCCAGAAGTTTCGTCAGCCGCCGCCACCGTCTCGACCTTGCTGATCTCCGGGAGGCCGCTCAGCGCCGCACCGGATAGAGATGCATTGGCAGCACCGCCGATCAGTATTCCCATCCCCAATCCCATCGGGCTGACAGGCCGAACCGTTCTTGCTGTCGCCTCAGTTTGTCCATCGATCAGCGCCAGCGGCGCAAATGTAGCCGGATAATAGACATATTCCCGTGCCCGGGCATGCATTGTTTTCAGCGCCGCCAGCCGCTTACGCGCCGCCATGAAATCAGCCACATTGCCGGCTGACCAAATGTCAGCATGGTTCTTGGCATTGCTGGCCTGATGCACTTCTCCCAGCAAGATATCGCCATCCCAGAAAAACCAGGTGGTGCGAGCCGGGCTACGTTTGAATACCCGCCGGCCAAGCGGGTCGTAGCCGTAGCGAGTCACCTGGCCGCCTTTGCTGCTTTCGATCAGGCGTTGATCGGCGTCCCATCTGAGTTGCGTGGCCGGCTCGGTGGTGGATTGCTCTGCCGGCGGTTGGCTGCTGTTGCGCCGGACCAGGTTGCCGGCACGATCGAATATGTAGTGGTTGCCCTCATAGCTGCCTTCGCGGCTCCATAGGACATCGGCGAGGCCTTCAGCGCCCGCCGCCTGCTTCACTTCGGCTAGATGGATCCGGGTGCGCAAGCGATCGCCAGTCGGATCGCTGAGAAAATCCGTAATGCGGCCGGCAGGGTCGATATGGCGCAGAATATTGCCCAACGGGTCATAGTGATACAGATCACTGCCATGCTCGCTATCGTTGCGCCGCGTTTGATTTCCCGCGCTGTCGTAATCGTAGCTGGTGGCAAATAGAGGCGCCTGGTCCCACAACACGGTTTGGGCTGTGAGGTGACCTTCCGTGTCATAACGCAGCTGACGCTGAAGACTGCCGCTCAATTGCTCCTTGATGGAGCGTCCAAGCGCATCGCGCTCGATCAAGATCGGCGTCGCGTCGTTAATCACGATAGCGGTCGCCTGGTCGCGTAAATCGAAGCGGGCAACAACCTTGTTGCCTGCGCCGGTTTGTCGCGACACCCGGTTGCCCGCCTCGTCGTAGCCGTATTCAACCTGAAACCCGTCTTGCATTTCTCCGCCAAGACGACCGTCGGCGTCGAATTTGCGCAGCACATGCCGATGCGAATTGCGGATTTCGACCAGATTGCCGTTCTTGTCGTAACTGAAGATTTCCTGCACATGCTGTCCGGGACTATCGGAATCGGGCAAGATTTTCTTTGTGATGCGGCCCAGCCGATCAGTAACATAGGTGACGACGCGGCCCAGAGGATCGGTGGCGCTTGCCAGGCTGCCGCCAGGATCGTAACAATAACGGCGTGATTGCTGCCAATAATCACATTCTTCAATGATGCGGCCCAAGGCGTCGCGCTTGAGCTGGTAGTGCTCCTTGCGCTGGTTTACCAGGCCGATCAGTTGTTCCTCGGTATTGTAAAGATATTCCACGATGTGGCCGTCAGCCAGTGCGCGCTTGGCGACCTGGCCGGTGCCGAAGTACTCGACCCTGGTCAGGGCGCCGTTTTGATCTGCATAAGCGGTCAGCCGATCTTCCGCATCATAGTCGCAGCGGGTGCTGGCTCCGTCGGCCTGGCGAGTCTGCAGCAGACGTCCTTTGGCGTCATAGCGATATTCGGTGACAGCTCCGCTGGCATCGGTATGGCGTGTCAGGTCGCCCAGCGCGTCATATTCGAAATGGCTGCGATGACCAAGCGGGTCCGTCAGCTGCGATATATTGCCGTAGCGATCGTAAACCAGCCCAGTGACAGCTCCGCGCGGGTTGACGTGGGTTTGCAATTGCCCGTGGGCATCGTAGGTAAATCGCGAGCGCGCTCCCATAGGCGTGCTTTGCTCCAGCATCCGGCCCCTTTCGTCCCAGACGCGCCGCCAAGGATGGCCAAGCGAGTCAACCACCAAAGTCATACGATTGGCGTCGTCGAACTCCATGCTGATCACGCTACCGTCTGCCTGCAGCAATTTCAACAGGTTTCCGCGTTCGTCATATTCAAATTCCGTACGCGATCCGACCGGATCCGATACCGCAGTGGTGCGCCCTACCTCGTCATATTCAAAGCTCGTAACGCCACCTAAAGGATCGATTTCGCAAAGAGGCAGGTGGTCCTCATCGAACTTGATCAGCGAAGTATGGCCCAGCGAATCGGTGACTTCTGTTTCGCGCAATACGGCGTTGTACCCAAACCGGTAGTCATGCAATCCGTGGTCGCCCCAGGCATGCACTACACGCCATTCACTGTCATAAGCATAATAGAAGGACAGTCCCAGCCGGTCGGCGTGGCGCACCATGTGATGGCGGTCGTAGTCGAAGGTGCGGGGGGCATCGAGTGCGTCGAATTCAGCGATCAGATCCTGATTCTGGTATTTGTAAGTACTCAGCGGGTGGTTCAGGCCGGTAGCCGGGTCGTGCAGACTTAGCTGATGAATTTTGCCGGCGGATTCATGTACTTCGATAAAACGGCCTGGCATGGCGCCGATGCCATTCTCTATGATTCGGGTCAGATGCCCTTCAACGCGCTCGAATCGCCAGTGATTGCCGCACAAGTCTTCGATTCTCTCGATCTGCAAATGCAGGACTTGATGCTGTGGCGCGATATCGGGCGCCGGCATGCGGAAGACATAACGCAAATCGCCCTTGGTCAGGACCTGCAGCTCGGCAATTTCGTCAGTTTGAATCCAGGCTAACCGCGCGCCATCGACAAATTCGGTCACAGCGTGCTCAGCACCAGCGGCTTCTGGCAGTTGCGGAAATACTGCAGCCCCGTTGGCTTCGAAAAACAGTACCATGCCATCCGCTTCGATTTCCAATCGGAAATCCGCGGGCGTCTGCCAGCCGTAACCGCACATGCCGTCGTAGCTATTGCCCGATGAATAATCGCGACTCCAGATCAACGGCAAGCGTCCTGATATGGAAAAATCTTCTTGCGAAACCGCTACGCTGCCATCGCGGATATCGACCGGCTCGGCATGCAATATCTTGCATTTCAAGAAACCGGAATCCATATTCTTGAACAGTTTCTGCCGTGCCTCCTTGAACATTGCTGCCGCACGCTTATACCCCTTTGTCCCGCGCAACGCCTTGAATCCTTTGCCAAGAGCCGCCAGTCCCAGCCTGGACGCAATCGCCATCAAGGAAATCGTCGGCGGCCCGCCGACAAACACGCTGTCGGGTATCGCCAGGTTGACCGAAGTCGGCAAGGTCATCGACAAATGCGGCTTGGACGGTTTCTTCAGCCGGAACGGGGGCACCATGCCGACCACACTGCAATCGAGCACCGGCATGCCCAGGCGCGAGAACGGCGAGTCGTCGGCCAGCACTGTCTTGCTGCCCATGAACAGCTCGTCGTCGAACTGCGGACCGCCGGGGGCGCGCAAGGGCGGCACCCATATCGCCAGCGGAATATGCACCGACAAGCCGCCGGTTCCTGCCGTGGCGCGCTTGACGCCGGCTACCTGCACTGTCGCGCCGATAAAAGGCAGGTAATCGAAAGGATCGAGCACCATCGAGATATGCGCGGTCGGCAGCGGCACCGGCGGCGTGCCGGGCACCAGTACGTACATGTGGATATCGATGCCGATCTGGGGGTCGAAATGCTTGGCAGCGTTGGTCATGGACGCTTCCTTTTCAGGCGGTCGCGGCGGCGCTTATCGGCGCTTTGGCGGCTGCGTTTGAATTGGCCGAGGCGGCGTCGATCACACCGGCCGGGTCTGGCAATTTGGTGAACTGCGGCGGCTCGCTCCATTCCGGGACATCCTTGTCGAGCGGATGCTTGACTTCGGGCAGGCCGTTCCAGAGCGGATTGAGCAGTTCGCGCGCCAGCGCCACCACTTTGCGGAAGAATTCGTCGCCGCCGGCGATCAGGTGTTCGCGTTCCTGGCGCTGGCGCTGGAAACTGCTTTCGAAACGCGCGTGCATGGCGGTTTCTATCTTTTCCAGGTCGGCCGGCGCCGGCTGCTCGCCCAGCTTGCCGGCCTGCTGTTCGGCATGCAAGTGGGCAGCGGCGACGGCGGCCTGGTAATCGGCCGCGCTGCGCTCCAGCTTTTCGGTGCGCCCCGGGTCTTGCAGACGCAACAGATCCTGCAAGGCCAGCGACATGGTGGTGAGCGGGCGCTCGGCCGGAGCAACCGCTTTTGCGGCGCGCAGCGCCAGGGCGCCGTGCTCGCGCGCCGGTTTTTCCTGCCGGGCTTGCGCATAACTGTAGGCGGCCATGCGGAAACCTTCGATTTCAAACATGGGATTGGGCACGCGCTGCGCCTGCTCCGCGGCGCTGCGATAGGCTTGTGCCGCTTTTTCCGGCTGCTTCGCCACCAGCCATACGCCGGCTTCGCCAAACCAGGTTTGCATGATCAGGTCGGCAGCCATCGGATGTTTGTCCTGTTCCGCCTGCACGGCGCACTCACGGGCATCGCGATAACGCTTGATGGCGTCGACGTAGTTCTTTTCTTTTACATAAGCGCCAGCCACCGCCATCTGCAGCACTACCTGCTGGTCCGGCCATTGTTCGCGCCGGGCGATCTGCATGGCTTTTTCGGCGCGCGCGGCGGTTTGCGCGGCGCTGCCTTTTTCGACCAGGGTGATGACATCGGTGAGCAGCTGGCGGTAGGCCACCGTCGGACCGGAGCCGCCGGACTGCGCCACCGTTTCGCGGGCGATGTCGAACATGTCGATCGGCGCTTCCACTACGCGCACGCTAGCGCCGTGGCGCTGCGCCAGCGTCTGCCAGCGTTTGTCGGACAAGGTATCGACCAATGTCAGGCGCACCCCGGCGCCATCCGCGGCCAAGCCGGGGCTGCGCAGCGCCGCATCCAGCCAGGCTTCCCAAGCATCCTGGCTGATCACGCCGTTCGGCGCCAGCACCGCGTTCACATAACGCAAGTGCGGCAGCTGCGCCTTGTGATGCTGCGCAAACGAAGACAGCATGGCCATGACGCCGGAAGCCGAATCGTGGAGCGGCAGTTGGGAAAACGGCCAGTCTGCCGTTACCCCTTGCTCGCGCAGGCTGTCCTTGCTGTCGACATAGCTGTCGGCCAGCGCCTGGCGCAATGCATGGCTGTAGCCGAAGCCGGTGTCGAACGGCGCATCGAAGCGCAGGAACAGGTCCGGCGTGGTCCAGTCGCCGGGATGCTGCTGCATCTCGAAAAACGCTTGCAGCATGCGGTCGGCATTATCGGGAATGCGCCACACCAGCAGCCGCACCTGCGGATCCTCGGTGTGCTCCAGCCACAAGTCGCGCAGGGTCTCGACGCGCTTTTCGACAGGATTCTTCGCCATGTTCGCGTCCTTTCAATAAGGTCTCAGCTGTTCAGGTTGATCTTGCTGCCGTTGATCGACACGCCGCCGCCATTGATCTTGATGATTGAGCCGCCGGCGGTGATGGTGATTTCGCCGGCATTGATGCTGATGCCGGCGCCGCCGACCACCAGATCGACCTGGCTGCCGGAAGCAATGGTCTGGTCGGAGCCGGAATACACCGTGTGGGTGCCGGACACCTCATGCTGCATGTTGCCGGTCACTGACAGCAAGCGCGCCCCTGTATTGCCGTCTTCCACCGGGCCGGTCACGGTACGCTTGTCGGTGCCGGTCACCGTCACTTCGCGGCCGGCATGCATGGTGTCGCTGACCGCGCCGGTGATGGTGCGGGTGGCGGTGCCGGTGATGTCGCGCTTCCAGTTGCCGCTGGTGCTGCCGCTATAGTTGCCGACCAGGGTGCTGCCGTAGTCGCCGGTGATGTTTTCGTTATAACCGGCGGCGGTGATGGTGCGTTTCTGGCCCGCCTGGTAGGTCTGCGTCACCGCGCCGGTCACCGTGGCGGTGGAGGTGCCGGTGATGGTGCGGGTATCGTTGCCGGTGACCGTTGCGCCGCGGTTGCCGCCCACCGAAATATCCTGGTTGGCGCCGACATTCAGGCTGTGGTTGACGGCAACCTTGGTCGCCTTGTTGTTCTTGACGGTGCTGTTATGGTCGTTCAGCACCGTCACCGCCATGTCGCGCTGGGCATGCATGTTGAGCAGCTCGCTGCCGCCGGTGTCGTGCATGGTGACTTCATTGAAGCCGCCGCCGCGCACCGTCTTGGAGCGCATGCCGCTGACTTCCTGGCCGAACGGCGGCATGTTGTCGGCGTTGTAGACGCGGCCGGTGATGATAGGCCGGTCCGGATTGCCGTCGAGGAAATCAACCACCACTTCCTGCCCGACGCGCGGCGCCGAAACCCCGCCCATGCCGCTGCCGGCCCAGGGGCTGGCGACCCGTACCCAGCAAGAGCTCTGGTCATTGAACTGGCCCAGCCGGTCCCAGTGGAACTGCAATTTCACGCGGCCGTATTTGTCGTGCCAGATCTCCTCGCCTTTCGGTCCCACCACGGTCGCCGTCTGTGGCCCGGGCATGCGCGGCCTGGCGGTCTCGCGCAAGGGCCGGTAGGGAATCTTGCGGCGCAAGGCGCTGACCTCGACCCGGTACATGCAATCCTGGGCTTCACTGAAATCGCTGGAGAAGTTGTTGCGGGCATCGTGCTTGACCTGCAGCGCCATGAAGCGATGTTCGGTCTGGTCGTCGTCCTCATGCTCGAAATGGCCGCTGAGGTCGAAATAGCGGCCGATCGCCAGCACCCGGGTGGTGCCGGCGCCCTCAAACACCTTGGTCTGCCAGCCGGCTTCCTCGGCGCGCACCGCGGTCAGCTGTTCGCCGACCGAACTGTTGCCGTAACTGGCGGCGCCATCGTAAGCATAGTGCTCGAATTGCGGCAGGGTGCCGCGCGGCGCATCGTTCTTCAGTTCGACCGCGAGGGGATTGCGCGGCTGCTTGAAATCGAAGCTCTTGATGCTGTGCACCGAGGGCCCGACCCGGCGCCGCGGCCGCCAGTCGTCCAGCACGTCGCTGGCCTGCAATTCCTGGTTGGGCTGGAAACGCACGGTGGCGTCGCCTTCCAGCGGCTGGCACTGGGTGGTATCGTCGGCCAGCACCAGCTTGTGGCCGCTCTCGCTGTGCTCGAAGCTGTAGTAGATGCCGGCATCTTCCAGCAGGCGCGACACAAACGTGAAGTCGGATTCGTTGTACTGCACGCAGTACGGCAGTTTTGGATAGCGGCCGGCAACCAGGTCGAAGCGGTAGTCGGCCAGCTGGCCGTATTTGCTGAATACTTCCTGTGCGATATCGAGCACCGACAGGTCCTGGAACACGCGGCAGTTGCTGGCGTAGTCGAGGAAGGAAAACCATGGCGCCAGCTGCGCCTGGTAAGTGGCCAGGCCGCCGTCGCTGCCGGTGCGGCTGAATTCCTTCACGAAACCATGGAAATGGCGCTCGTCGCCGGCGGTCTGCATGGTCAGCAGCACCGGCTGCCCGACCAGCTGCTTGAGTTCAAGCTGGTCGTAGGGCGACAGCAATTCCAGCGTCAGCTGGTACGGCTTGGATAAGGCTTCGCTGCCGTGCATCCGGTGCACCAGCAGCAGGTCGGCATCCAATGGAGTCTTGATCCGGACCAGGCGCCGGTCCTGGTTGAAGCGGCCCACCCGGGCCAGCATTGCAGAAGGGTTTGGATACATTGGCATTCTCCGTTTTGCAAAAGGAATGGCTTTGCATAGAGCAGCTGTTTAAGCCACGGTCCTGGGTGAGGACGTCGACTTTGCCTGTTATAACTGATGGAACGAATATGCGGCAGCAATATTGCCGATCTGAAATTATATCGGTATTTAAGGCCGTCGCGACGCCGTGCCTGAATAATTTACAGCGCTGGCGTTACCAGCGAGTGACAGCGGCGGCGAAGTGGCGGTCGGCATGCTGAGCCGGACCGCGGTAGTACTTAAGTTACTTTAAAAGCAATATTTATTGCTTGCTAGGTTTATTGCAAAGACCCGAAAGGCTTGCCCTCGCCGCCGGCATCCGGCGTAGCGGTTTTGGCAGCGCGCGTGGCCTTTTTCTTCAGCGGACGGCTCACCTTAGGCTTGGTTTCGGCCACTGCGGCCGGATCGACCACGGTTTCACCCAGGCTCTCGCGCAGCAGTTTTGTCTGGCTCTGGGCATCGCTGAGCACGCCGCCGTTCAAGTCGCTTTGCGCGCTCAAGTCGTTCAGGGCCTTGATCGACAGCTTGAGGCTGCCCAACGCCACCACGCCTTTGGCGTACTTGTCGGCCGGATCGCGTTGCAATACCTGCAATGCATAGGCCACCGCATCGCCGTAGCTACCGGCGTCGTATTTGATCTGGGTCATGCGCACCCATGGCGTTTTTTCGGTCGGACGGGCCTGCGCTACGTCCTTGAGCACCTGGATTTCCTGGTCGGCCGCACTTTTCTGTGCCGCATCTGCAGCGGCGGGAGCAGCCGACGCAGCGAATGGAATCATCAAACATGTTAAAGCGACACTGCAAACCAACTTGGTTTTCCAAAGCTTCATAGCTTTACTCACTTTCCTGAAAATATTAAGACCTGGACAGGCACAACGCAGCCATTGCAAATATAACAATCGCCGCGCCAGACATCAACTGCCGCAAATGCCGGATATCGACGCTTTTTTAGAGATGCATTCAGGACACATGTTACTACGGAAACATCTCCTTTGACATTTCGACATATCCGTCCGGCATCGCCGATGCCGGGTTTGCGCCACATTCCGGGTGCAACTTAGATTCCTTTTTTGAAACGCTAGGGTATGATTGTGCCAAGGAAATTCTGATGAATATCTCGCAAGAGCGTCGCCGCTTGCCGGCTTGAATCACTTTTATTTGGATTTGTCATTTATGTTTTCTGTCGATCAATTACTCAATCCCGTCAGCGACGCCGCACCGTGCGGCGCCGACCTGTCTTTCTCAAGCGACCTGGATGCGATTGCCAACGCCCGCCGCTTTGACGATCCGTCGCTCGATCAGGGCGAATGGGTCACCGAGCTCAAGGAGGCGGACTGGGGTTTCGTCGTCGACAATTGCGCGCGGCTGATCGAAACCCAGAGCAAGGACCTGCGGCTGGCGGTCTGGCTGGCGGAAGCCAACACCAAGGTGCGCCATTTCGGCGGCCTGGCCGACGGCTACCTGCTGCTGGCCGGCTTGAGCGACAGGTATTGGGAAGGCTTGCATCCGGTGCCGGATGACGACGATCAGGAATTGCGGGTCGGCAACCTGAGCTGGCTATTGTCGCGCTCGGTGCACCTGATACGCGAGATCCCGATCACGGAAGGCCGCGGCACCGCTTTTTCCAGCGTCGATTTCGAATCGGCGCGCATCCGCGCAGCCAGTGAAGAACGCGACAGGGCCAACGGCGAGAGCGTCAGCAGCGAAGGCGTCAAGCTGGCCGACATCGAAGCGGCAAAACGCAAATCGTCGCCGAAATTCTATGAAAAATTATTGGCCGACGCCAGCTTGTGCCAGCAAGCGCTGCTGCAGCTGGAAAAATCGATCGATTTCCGCGTGGGTGACGATGGCCCGGCTTTTTCAGCAGCCAAGGACACCCTGGAAAATGTGATTGCGGTCATCACCCGCTTCGCCCAGGAAGCCGGGGTCAACACAGGCAGCGCGCCGAAAGCCAGCAACGATACACAAACCGCACCCACGGTGCAGCAGGAGGTAAGCAAGGTGGAGCAAGCACAGGCCACGCTGAACGGCCCGATACAGAACCGCGCCCAGGCCCTGGCGCAACTGCGCCATGTGGCCGATTTTTTCCGCCGCACCGAGCCGCACAGCCCGGTCGCCTACCTGGCGGACAAGGCTGCCAGCTGGGGCGACCTGCCGCTGCATCACTGGCTGCGCACGGTCATCAAGGATCCTGGCTCGCTGGCGCACGTGGAAGAACTGCTCGGACTGCACGGCAACCAGCAGAACGACGAAAACTAGGAACCGCTTACTGCGATACCCGGAACTCGATACGACGGTTGCGCGAGCGGCCGTCGGCGGTATCGTTGGTCATGATCGGCCGGTCCGGGCCTTGGCCTGAGGTCACGACGCTGTCCGGATTGATGCCCTTCTGCGCCAGGTAATCCTTCACCGCATCGGCGCGCGCCTTGCTCAGCGAGACGTTACGCGCCCGCAGGCCCTGGTTGTCGGTATGGCCGATGATTTCCACTTTCTTGTCTTTCACCTTCAGCAGCGCAGCCGACATTTCGTCAAGGATGCGCATGCCCGACGGCGTCAGCGTGGCTTGCCCGCTTTCGAATTCGATGGTGCGGTTGGCCAGGGTCTGGTCCAGCACATTCTGCTCCGAGGCAGAAACCCGCAAGCCGTTCTTGACGGTATAAGTCGGATTCAGGTTGCCTGCGATTTCGCTGGCGATCTGCTGGCGCTGCGCTTCATTGCTGACCTCGCCGTTGATGGTGACGGTATTGCCGTCGATCTTCAGCTGGCCGCGGCTGACCTGTTTCAGGCTCGGATTGATCAGCTTCTGCACATAACCGTTCCAGTTGGCCGGCGACACCACCGAACCGACCGAGATCTGGTCAACTACGCGGTCGGCGCCGTACAGTTCCTGCAGCTTGCTCAGCGCGCTCTGCTTGCTGGCTTCGTCCGGCACCGTGCCGCTGACCAGGATCTGGCCCGGTTTCGGGGTAGCCACGGGCGGCGCGACATTTTGTGCCAGCGCCAGGTTCGACACCAATAACGATGTCAGTGCAATGCTCAGATAACGCATGCGTCAGGCTCCAATAAATGCGTCACGAAACGAATCATGAGCCGATTTTAAAGATAGGGTGGGTTGCGCCAGGTAGCTGGCGATCTTCGTGATGCTGTAATCCGACTTGACCTGTTCTTCGACCCAGCTGGCGTCCTCGAAAGAAATATGGTGCTCCAGCGCGACCTGCGGATCCATGATGGCTTGCAGGGTGCGCGGCGAAGCGCCGCTGAAGCCGATCACCATGGACGGCCTGCCGTTGATCCTGGTAACGAAGGTCGCCAGTTCGAAATTGCCGCGCAACAGGAAAGGCGTGATCAGGTGCAGCCAGTAGGACGCCACCAGGTTGCGGTACATGGGGTCGTCCGGCAAAGGCATCACCAGGCTCTTTTCCAGGCGCGACGACGAACTCGCCATCACCGGCTGCAGCAAGATGCCCAGCGCCAGGACCAGGTGCCGCAAAGAGCCCTTGAAGCCGGCGCTGTGCAGCATGTTCTCCAGGCCGCCTACGGTCTGGATTTCCATGAAATCGGTGAAAGCCGCGTGATAAGCGCCGCTGCCCAGCTGCAAAGGAATGCCGGTGGCGGTCAGGTTCTGCAGGGAGATCGCCGGGTCGGTGGCGGCCACCACTTCGGAAGCCTGGGTTTCCAGCCGGTTCCACAGGCGCGAGAACGCCATCGGGCTCTTCGCGGTGAATTCCTGCGGCTCGTCGATTTCCATGGTGCTGACTGCGAGGAAAGGAAAGCGGCGGTTAGCCTGGTCGTTGCTGGCGATCAGGTGGCCGGCGATGGCGCGTTTGCTGCGCGGGCCAATGAAGGCGAAATGCAGCGGGCTGACGGCGTCGTAAGCGATTTTCCAGCGCGGCTCGGCCGACAGCAAGTCCATCGCTTGCGCCAGCCATTCGTCGAGGATGGACACCAGCGGCATGTTGTCGGTCGCCTTGATGAAATCGCCGCGGCTGGGGATCTTGCCGAAATAACCAATATTAGCCAATTTTTCTCCTACGCTCATTGTGCGGCCCCTCCTGCAGTTGCTGCGGCAGCCGTTGCTGCGGCAGCCGGCGCTGTACCCGCCGCGCTGATAGCCGGGGCCGGCGCTGCTCCGGCCGCTGGCGCAGCAGGAGTGCTGACCGGGCTGGCCGCCGTGCCGACAATGGTTTCCGGCAGTCTCATGCCGCGGAAACCCTGGCCTTGCTGGGCGCCGCCGTCAGGCGACTTGGCGCTGACCTGCGGGCTGCTGATGATCTTCAGATTGATCGGCACCGTGATGTTTTCGTTGGTCCAGCTCAGTTCGAAGTTACCGTCCTTGCGCTTGCGCACCGCCGTGTTGATCAGGCGCTCCAGGCCGAAACGGCCAGGCTGGTTGGCGATTTCGACAGTACGTCCGTCGAAGGTGACGGCCGTGATGCGGGCGCCGGCCACGCCTTGCGGATTGGGCCACACGAAATTGGTCCATTGCGCCTGGGTATTGCGGTAACGCAGCTGCTGGCCGTCGATCTCGATGGTGTATTCAGTGGTGCCGCCGGCCGGCAGCGCCTGGATCTGGAACACGGTTTGCGCATCCGCTCCACCGGCGCTGCCGCCGGCTGCCGCGCTGCTGGCGCCCAGCGGCGCTACCCAGCGCGCGAAACTCGACACCATGGTAGGCGACAGCGTGATGCCCATGTCGGCCCAGGTCTTGGCGGCCAGGCTATCGCCGCGGCGCACCACCAGCGGACCCATCGAAGAATTGACGAACTTGGCGATGCTGCCGTCCGGGCCGAAGGTCTGGCCGATTTCAGCGCTGGTCGCTTCGATTTTCGAATTGGCGGCAAACGGATATTTTTCCGCCAGGGTTTTCTCGAACGGCGAATAAACCTGCGCCAGCCAGGTACGGTTCATCTCGGCCTCGGTCGGCTTGATGGTGACGGCGAAAGCCTGGATCAGCGGCCGCACCAGGATCGGACGGATCGCCTGTTTCTGCGAATCGCTCATGCCGACCAGCATCTGCTCGTCAACATACTTGAGAGCGTCGGCCAGTTCCGAACCGCTGCCGTTCAAGGTCTGCTGCATCAGCTGGTTGGCGCCGGGGCCGGTATCGCCCTGGTTCTTGATCTGGTTGAAGCGGGTGCGCAGTTTCGACAAGCTTTCCATGTAGCCGCGCATCAGCGTGGCGTCCTTGTCCTTGGCCGTGACCATGCGCGCGACGCCCGCGAATTCCTTGCCGACCGGGCCCATCGGTGCGGCTGTAGGGTCGGTATTGGTATTCAGGTTGACGTTGACGTTCACTCCCGACGGCGCCTGGCGCAGGATGGTTTGCTTGAACCAGGCGATGAAGCCGCTTTGCGCGCGCCCCAGGCCGGTGTTCAGCAGCGACGGATTGTCCCATGAGGTCTGCTGGTAGACCGCGGTGATGAACTTGTTGATCGGCGAAGTGGAAGGATCGCCGAAACGGTTCATCGCCTTGACCGCGTTGTCGAAGCCGCCGAGGTCAGCGATATTGGCGCCCTGCATGAACTTCTGCCATTCCTTGGCGTATTCGGTCTTGTATTGGGTAACCAGGGCTTTCTGGATCTGCTCCGGGCTGCCTTCCAATGTCAGGTCGTCGCTGGAGGCGGTTTTCAGCACCCAGTCGGCGCTTTGCAGTTCCTTGTTGGCGGCTTCCTTGAACGCGCCCTGGACGAATTTCTCCCAGGCGTCGCGGGTGAAGGTGCCCGGAATCGCGTAGCTGCCGACAATCAGTTCCTTGTCCTGGTCGCCGACGATGCTGGCCACTGTAATCGACGGGAAGCGGGTCGAGGCGCGCGCCTTGATATCCGCATACACCCGGTCGCGGGCTGCCATGCCGCGCACCACGCGGCGCAGGTTGTCGCGCGACTGGTCGACCAGTGTCAGCTTGCTTTCAATTGTGGGCCAGGACGGGTCGCTGACCTGCGACAGGTAAAAACTCATCAGGCGTTCGGCGCTGCGGATCATCTGTTCGCGCGTCATGTTGCCGCGGTTGCTTTCCAGCCAGCCGCGCCAGAAACGGGTCAGCTGGTCGTTCAGATGGCTGGACTCGGCGCGCGAACGGTCGCTCAGCATCAGGTAAGTCTTCAGGGCGTTGTAGCCGTCTTCCACATTGGTCGGCGAAGAATCCTTGTATTGCTGGGTGCTGCCGGCACTGGCTGCCTGCGCTGCCGCTGTGCTTGCTGCAGCCGCAGCGCCAGCCGCCGGCGCCGCACCGGCCACCAGTTGCACCGGACGCGACATCGGCTCCAGCGAACCGGCATGGGCATTCATTTCAGACAGGAAGGATTCGATATTCGCGGTCACCGGCTTGAGCATGATGTCCTTGATGCCGGCGAAATATTCTTCACGCAGCTTCTGCTCCAGCAGCTCGCCCTGGTACAGGCCGAAGCCGACCGACAGAGGCCGGTGGTTGTCGTACTTTTGCAATTGCTCGATACGGTCTTGCAGGATCTCCATCGCTTCGAAACGCGATTGCAGGTCCAGCCGTTTTTCCTGCAGCTTGATGGCCTTGTCCAGGTCTGCCTGGACGTTGGCGGTCAGCTGGCGGTTGCCGATGTAGGACCAGCTCCAGCCCGCCAGGGCCAGACCGACGAAGGCGGTAGCGGCGAAAAACATGGTGTAGCGCAAGCGGGTCTTGTGGCGGCTGGCGTATTGCGAGACCAGGTCCTTGTCGGCAAAAATGACCTTGCGGAACAGGTTGAGCAGGAAGAAACCGTGCTTGGAATGGATTTCCGGACGCTCCAGCGGTTGCAGCTTGAGATCGAAGCGCTCGGCGATCCGTTCCGACGACGTGCTGAGGCCGCTGCCTTCCTGCAAGGCGCTGGTGAAATAGAAGCCGCGAAATACCGGCTTGAACTGGAACGGGTTTTCTTCGAACAGGGTGGCGATGAAGGCGCGCAAGGAACTCTTTACCGCGGAGAATTCGAGCGGGAAGGTCAGCACGCCGGGCGGCAGACGGTCGCCCCGGCTCAGGGCCATGTTGGCCAGGCTGATTTCTTTCAGGCCTTCGAACAATTCATCGAAGCGTTCGTCGAAATACGCCAGTACGTCCTGGCTGCTGGTCTTGCGGCTGTAGGGCAAGGTCGCGCCCCAGACCCGGTCTTTTTCGCCGCGGTCCATGTCGACGAAGAATTCGGTGAAGCCGGTGATCAGGTCGGCCTTGGTAAACATGACGTAGACCGGCGCAAACACTTCCAGCTTTTCGGTCAGTTCCTGCACCCGCTGGCGCAGGTTCTTGGCCAGGTTGATGCCGAACTCGGGCCGGTTGCCGGCCAGTTCCGCCACGCTGACGGCGATGATGATGCCGTTGATCGGCGCCCGGCTGCGGTGCTTTTTCAGCAGGCCGAGGAAACTGAACCACTCCGCGCGGTCTTCTTCATGCACCGAATAGCGTCCCGCGGTATCGAGCAGGATGCCGTCGGTGGTGAAGAACCAGTCGCAGTTGCGGGTGCCGCCTACGCCCTGCACGATGTTGCTGTTCTTGTCGGCCAGCGGAAACTGCAGGCCGGAATTGGCGACCGCCGTGCTTTTGCCGGCGGCTGGATTGCCGATGATCATGTACCACGGCAGTTCATATAGAGCGGTAGCGCCTGATTTTTCGCCAAGCTTGGAATTCTTGATGGTGGAAATCGCTTCCAGCATCCGCTTGCGTATGGTCTCGGTTTCGTCGCGGCCGACGACGCTCGGTTTGTCGCTACCCTTCTCGGCCTGCCCTTCCAGCATCGAACTGAAATTTTTCGAGGCCGTCTTGGTGCGCTGTTTGCGGTACAGCACGACCAATCCCCATATCAGCAGGATCGCAACCAGGAAAACCACGACCCAGATACCGTCGATCTGCAAGGCGTCCGCAGCGAGAAAGAGGAAGCAGGCCAGCGCCACAAAACCGACCACCGCCAGGGTTCGTGTATTCGTCAGGAATTGCCAAATTCGTTGCATAGGTATCAGTAATTAAATGGTTGATTCTTTTGGAAGGGATGCGAACGGCACACGCCGACGGCCACAATGTTGCTTGCACGCGACAGCGTAATGACTGCGTTGGTCGCTGAACAAGCTGTGCTGCATGACGGTGTCAGCCTGAACAAGGAACCAGGATTGCATTGCGAAAAACGGGTGTCGCCCGCCGGACGGCTATGCCTCCGCGTGAAATTTTATTGCCCGATACTATCAATCGCCTCGCCATGCCATCCCTCTTTTTGTCGATTCTTTTGCGCAGATACAACGGTTTTATGTTTTTTCTTATCTTTTCATTACGCCTGGCTTGCGGAATTCCACGTGGCCCAGGTCCATCATTTTCCAGCGGCCGCCCCAGGTCAGTCCGACCGATTCCGCCACTTCGCCGTACAGCTGGTAACCGCGCATGGCCCACGGATCTTTCTCCGTAATCACCAGCTTGCCGCTGCGCATGAACGCAGAATCGGCTGCCAGGCCGTACTGGTGGTAGCTCTGGAACGCCTTGGCGTTGGTCACGCTGCCGCCCATTTGCGCCAGCGCATTCTGCCGTTCCGGACTACGATAACCTTCAATAATGACCATGTCGTAACCGTACTTCTCTTTCATGATCTTGAAAGTCATCAGCAAGCGCTGAGTGAAATCGGCATCCAGCGCCTGCCAGTTACGGCTGGCGGTATCCAGCATCGGCCGCACTTGCGCCACTTCCTGCGTAGTAAACACCTCAGGCGGCAACGGCGGCGGCGGTACTAATTGCTCTCCTTCCAGCAACGCGGCAATCTGCTGGTTCACTACTTGCCCGGAATCATCGTAACTCCCAAGCATGGTTTTACCGCTCAACAGCCAAGCAATCAAGGGCGGTATCAGCACAACCGCCATTCCGGCGAGTAGAATCCATTGATGCCGCTTGATGAACTGCCAGCTTGAGAGCCTAGATGCCTGCAGGTTTTGCGACAGGGATCTGGTGGTCTGGGACCGGCGGTCTCGCCAGTTCTGGACCTGCGCCCCCATCTGCTGCCGCCGCTTGATCAATGCCAAATAAACAATCTCGCGGGCAGCCGGGAACAGCAGCAGTCCGGCGACACCGCATGCAAGCAAAAAGTAAAGGGCGATGACTAAGACGAACACAAAAACCTTCTCGTGAATATTACCAAAGAAAAATTATAATTTTTTGGTAATATATTGCCAGTTGACATATTTAGTTGTCAGAGAGTATACCTTATCAAACTTGGCGTCACGTCGGTCCGTGCTCATTAACTGCCCAATAACTGACATTTGGAGATTTGTGTCTTGCAACCATCTGAAGAAACTGCGCGCGGCTCCGTAAAACCGAATTTGTTATCGGGCTCGACGGCAACAGAAAACGGCAGCGGCAGCATCCTGAACGCGCTGGAAGGCAAGGAATCGCCTTCAAAGGCCGCCGCACAAAAAAAATCCGGCGCCTTGCGCGCGGCGCTCGTCGTCGTCTTGCTGGCGGCGATCGGCGCGGGTGGATATTTTGCCTGGAACCAACGCAGCGTCCAGCCCGAAACGGCCATTGCAGCCAGCGCGCCAGCGCCCAAGGAATTGCCGCCAAGCACTCCGGCGCTTGCCGCAAACGATCCCGCGCCTGCCGAAAAAACAGAATCGCAAGCAGCGGTGATCGAAAACGATCCAGCCGCCCATGCCGATAAAGCCGACGAAGCATCGGCCGATCCCCGCGCCAAGCTGACGGAAACCCTGGAAGCCGGCGTGCCGGTCACTTCGACTGCGCTGAAGAAAGCGCTGGAAGAACCGAAGGCATCCAAACCCAAGCCGGCTCCCAAGAGCGTGAATGCACCGCTGGTGAACCGCAATGTGCAGGAGAAAAAAGCCGTTGCTCCGAAGCCGCCGAAAGCCGGCGCCCAGCCTGCCGACAGCGACGTCAACATCCTGAGCGCACTGGTTTCCCATGGCGACAGCGTGACCGAACAACAGCCGCCCAAGGCCAAGGAAACCGCCAAATCGAAACAACAGGCGAAGAAAAAAGGGACAGAACCCGTGCTTGCGCAAAATGCCTCTGACGGACCCGATATCGTCGAGCGCAAGGCCGGCGACAGCACTGGCGGCTTGCTGCAACGCTGCAAGCAGCTGGGCATGATCGAAGGCGAGTTGTGCCGCTGGCGCATTTGTTCCGGACGCTGGGATACCGACGCTGCATGCAAGGTAAACCGCTAGGCGTTATCGCTCCTGGACTCGCCATCGTGGAGCGCCAGGACCGATGCTGATTACCTTTGTTTTACTCGCCGTCGCGATCGCCGCGGTCTGGCTGCTTCCCCTCCGACTGACTGACCGCATCGTCCTGCTGCCCTGGATGGCGGTCGCCGCCTGCGCGCTCCTCAGCGGCCTGGCGGCCGCTGTCCTGAGTCCCCTGGCGGTGCTGGAACTGGCGCTGTTCTGCCTGGCCGCTTACCTGGCCGCCACGGCCCGCCGCAATCTGCGCTTGCTGTTCGGCGTCGTCGCCGCCATCCTGGCTTTGGCGCTGGCCTTGCATAAGCTGCCGGGATTCAATAATCCGATACTGCTTTTCCAGCTGCGCCTGTCCGCCGACTCCGCACCCTTCACGCAATATGCAAACTTCGACAAAGGCGCCGCCGGCCTGGTCCTGCTGGCGTTCCTGTGCGCCCGCGCCAGCTCCGCGGCCGACTGGCGCAAGCTGTTGCGGCAGACCTGGCCCATTGCGCTGATCGCAGCGGTTGCCGTGCTCGGCCTGGCGACCGCCATCGGCTATGTCAAGCCGGATTTCAAGATCAGCCAGGCTACTGCGCTGTTCTTGTCCACCAACCTGTTCTTTACAGTAGTTGCGGAAGAAGCTTTTTTCCGCGGCTTGCTGCAAGACCGCCTGGCCTTGTCGTTGGCGCGCTTTCGCTACGGCCCGCTGCTGGCGGTAGTCTGCTCGGCTCTCTTGTTCGGCGCGGCGCATATAGCCGGCGGCGGCACTTATGTGCTGCTGGCCACGGTCGCCGGCCTGGCTTATGCCTATGCTTATTACGTCACGCAACGCATCGAAGCCGCGATCATCGTCCATTTCGCGGTCAATGCGGTTCACTTCATCGGCTTTACCTATCCCCACCTCAACTAATCAGATGGGCACAGGCGGAGCGCGATGCTTGTAGCAGATTACTTGTTCTGATCGATCCGTTGCTGGATATGCTGGGCACGGTCGGTCGACGATGGATGCGAGCTGAGCATGGTGGCGCCGGCGCCGCCGTCCAGTTTCGCCAGCTTCTGAAATGCCGTCACCAGCCCTTTGCGATCCATGTTCATCTTGGTCAGCTGGTCAAACGAATAGTCGTCGGCAGCGCTTTCCTGCACCTGGGAGAATTGGGCGTTGATGATTTTTTCGGTCAGCTCGCCCAGTTGCGACGACGACAGGTTGGTTACCACCGCATTGCCCGTTGCGCCCGCGGCAGTACGCGCAGCCGTCACGGCATACGCGGTCTGCATGGCTTTTTTGGTGTGGCCTAGTGCAACGTGTCCCATTTCATGCCCGATCACGCCGCGCAGTTCACTGTCGTTCATCATGTCCATCAAGCCGCTATACACCCGGATGCAGCCGTTCGACATGGCCCAGGCGTTGACGTCTTTGGTCATGTAAA
>NZ_JAQGLV010000392.1 GCF_028292705.1 Collimonas fungivorans
CAGCCTGCCGGCCGGCACGACCTACGCAATATGGACCGGCACCGGTTCGGTGGGCGTTACCGTACTCGGCATCTTTTTGTTTGGCGACACGCCGTCGCCATTGCGCCTGCTGTGCATCGGACTGGTGATCTGCGGCATCGTCGGCCTGCGTTTGCTGGAGGCATGAACACCGCTATTCAAAACCGCGGATGCCGCTGCCGTTAAAGCTCGGCAATTTCCAGTGGAAGCGCAGGGCCAGCAGGCGCACCAGGAAACCTGCGCCGATCGCGATCAGGGGCGCTGCAGACGGATCGACATCCCACCATAACAATCCGACATACAAGGCGCCGGTAAACAATGCGATGGTCGCATACAGCTCGCGCTGCAGCACTAGCGGAATCTCGTTGCACAGCACGTCGCGCAGCAAGCCGCCGAACACGCCGGTGATCATGCCGGCCAGGATCACGATGCCAGGCGCCATGCCGGCAGCGCGGGCGACATCGCAGCCGATCACGCTGAACGCTACCAGGCCGAGGCCGTCGACCACCAGGAACACATTACGCAGATGGTGCAGGAAACGCGCCACCAAGGCAGTGACGACGGCGGCGCCGATGGTGAACAGCAGATACTCAGGATGGGCTATCCAGCCCAGCGGATAGTTGCCCAGCAAGATGTCGCGCATGCTGCCGCCGCCCAGCGCGGTGATGGTGCCGACCACGCAGATGCCGAACAGGTCCATGTCGCGCCGCATGCCCATGATGGCGCCGGACATGGCTTCCGCTACGATCGCTATCAGATAGATGGTATGTAGCAGCATGGGCCTGGCCTCCGGAAGAAAACAATTTCAGAATCGGCCCGCACGCCTGCGCGGGCCGAGGAAGGAATACATCTTGCAGCATGCATCCAGCGCATATGGATATGTAAAACCATCAGTTTGTATTGCCGGTCGTCTACTATATTCTCGTCTCCCATTAAAGAACGCAACAGTTCTTTACAAAAGAATACATGGGAAGGAATGGCACTACATGCACAGATTCAAAACCCTGCCGGCGCAAACCGCGCTGTCTCTGCTGATTGCTTATGCAATACCGAGTTTCTGTCAAACAGCTTATGCCCAGGCCGCGGATGAGAGCGCGGCAGCCAGCGATACTAAAGCGGTGCTGGTCACCGGCTCCCGCATTCCGCGCGCCAGCAAGGAAGGACCGACCAGCGTCACGGTGATTACCGGCGAAGATATCGAGAAGCAAGGCTACCGCAATGTGTTCGACGCCCTCAGTTCGCAGACCCAGAATACCGGCATGACCCAGGGCGCTGACTTCGGCAATACCTTTACGCCGGCAGCGAACACCATCAGCCTGCGCGGGCTGGGGCCGAACCACACGCTGATCCTGCTCAACGGCAGGCGCATCGCCGACTATCCGGTGGCCTATGACGGTTCGGTCAATTTCGTCAACCTGGCCAACATCCCGTCGGCGCTGGTGGACCGCATCGAAATACTGAACAGCGGCGCGTCCGCCGTCTACGGCTCGGATGCGATTGCCGGCGTGGTCAACATCATCACCAAAAAACAGGTCAGCGGCATCGATTTCAACATCAAGGCCGGCGGCACCCAGCATGGCGGCGGTTCCAACCAGCGGATCCAGCTTACCGGCGGCGGCAGCAGCGGCAATCTGAGCGGAGTGTTCGGCGTAGAACTGAGCCGCACCCAGCCAGTCTGGAGCCGCCAGCGCGATTTCATGTCCTCGACGTCGTCCGACGGCACCGCGCCGACGCGCGTATTGTCGCGGCAGAACGTCGACACCGGCAAGTACGTCGATCCGGGCGCGACCTGCAGCCAGCTCGGCAACCTGTTCTACGACAGCGTAGTCAGGGTGCAGTCGAAATCCGGCGCGTATTGCGGCAGCGGCAAGGCGCAACCCGCGTTCTGGACCACCATGACCCAGAACGAAAGCGAGAACCTGTTCGGCAGCCTGAGTTACCAGCTGAGCGCCAAGACTGAAGTGTTCAGCGACCTGATGCTGGGATTTAATTCCACGCAAAACAATACGCGCGGCCCCAGCTGGACCTCGGAAGCAGTCGGCAACAGTTATTTTTTCAACCAGAACAGCGGCGCCAACGAAAGCTGGTCGCGCCGTATTTCGCCGGAAGAAATCGGCGGGGCGACGCGCTTTAACCGCAAATGGAGAGACGTCGCGGCCAACCTGACGGTAGGCATACGCGGCGATATCCCGTCGACCAGCAGCTGGAACTATGAAGCGGCTTACAACATCTCTGCTTACACCAGCCGCAAGACCACGCCTTTGCTGCTCAACAGCGTCGACAGCTTTTTCCTCGGCCCGCGCCTTGGCTACGATGCCGACGGCGTCGCCATCTATGCGCCCGATCCGAGCCGGCTGTCTCAGCCTTTGACTCCGGCCCAGTTCAACTCGATCACCGGTGAAGCCATCAGCCGCGACAAATCCTGGACCCAGACCTTGAGCCTGAGCGCCAACGGCGAGCTGTTCAACCTGCCGGCCGGACCGGTGCGGCTGGCGGCCGTGACCGAATTCGGCAGCCAGGGTTTCAGCAACACGCCCGATCCGCAAATCAACCAGGGCGTGTTCTACAACCAGGCGGCCGCCAACGGCGCCAGCGGCTCGCGCAAGCGTTATGCCGTGGGGACGGAACTGAATATCCCTATCCTCAAGCAGCTGGTTGCCACTGTCGCCGGCCGCTACGACGAATACAGCTTCGCCGGCCGCAACGATGGCAAATACACCTATAAAACCGGGCTCGAAATCCGTCCTGCCAAGACACTGATGTTCCTCGGTAACAATGCGACCAGTTTCCGCGCACCCGACATGAATTACATCTACTCGTCGACCACCCGCGGTTATTATTCATCGACTACCGACTATTACCGCTGCCAGCAGGCAGGGCAGCCTTTGGCCGGCTGCGACTACAACAATTATTCGCCGGGCGCGAACTACATCCAGACCGGTAGCAAGGACCTGAAATCCGAGAACGGCAAATCGTGGAGTTATGGCGCGGTATGGTCGCCAAGCTCGAACTTCGACATATCGGCCGATTTCTGGCGCATCCAGATCGACAACCTGGTGACCAACCTGG
>NZ_JAQGLV010000036.1 GCF_028292705.1 Collimonas fungivorans
CCGGCAATTCCCCACGATACCAGCTCGCCTTTTTCCAGCAAGCTTCCGATGATGGACTGCGGCAGCATCGCTGCTCCTGCGCCGTCGACAATAGCATCCCGAACCATCAGGAGCGAAGACAGACGCAGAACAGGTCGTGGTTCGATGGTGAACTGACCATTACGAACGGACCAGATGTCCCCGTCGCGATAGCTCGGCGTGACGACCGCTGGAACAGGAAACGGCTTGTCACGATCTCCCTTCGGCATCTGAATGGATGGTGCGGCCGCAAGGACCAGCCTGTCTTTGGCAAAGCATCTGCCGACCAGTGCGCTGTCTTTGCTCGGATTGATCCGTATGGCGACATCGAAATGCTCGTCCACCAGATTGACGAGCCGGTCCTCAGCCACAGCTTCGATCTGTACTTCGGGGTAACTCGCCAGGAACCGGGCGGCAATCCGCCCCAAGGCTAATTGCGAAAACAGGAGCGGTGCCGCGATCCGCAGACGCCCTCGCGGCGTCGCAAGGCCGTCTCGCGCTGCAGCAACCGCATCGGCGACCTCGTGCATTGGCCCCTCCGTTCTGGCTCGCAGCAGTTGGCCTGCTTCGGTCAACTCCAGGCTACGAGCGCCCCGCTCGATGAGCCGTATCCCCAATGCTTCTTCGAGGTCAGCAACACGACGCGACAGGGTCGCTTTAGACCGTCCGCTGGCGCGGCTGGCTTTTCCAAAGCCACCGTGAGAGGCCACTAGTTGAAAGTCTTCGAGGGCATTGAAATCCATGATGTCTCACTTTTGAAACGAAGTGTCTATATTTTACAGTCTTTGTTTTATATACGGAACCACCTATTATTTGTTCGTACGCAACCCACATCTCAAAGGAGTTTAGTCATGAACAATATCCGTGCATTGATTCTTACCGAATACGGCGGCCCATCCGCTATCAAGATTTCGTCCATCGACGCACCGACGGCAGGAGAAGGCCAAGTGCTGGTCCGCGTCCAGGCCGCCGGTATCAATGGACTGGACTGGAAGGTCCGAGAAGGCTATGTCCGCGATGCTTTTCCATTGCAATTGCCAACCATCTTAGGCATCGAACTGGCCGGAGTCGTCGAAGCGGTGGGTGCGGGCATCACCCAATTGCGTAAAGGCGATCGCGTGATGGGGCCTCGCGGTGGATTGGGCGCCTATGCCGATCTGGTAGCGGTAGACGAGGCCAATCTTACCCTGATGCCTGACTCGCTGAGCTTCGTGGACGCGGCGGCCTTGCCTGTGGCATCCGTGGCGGCATGGCAAAGCCTGAATTTTGCCGGTCCGATACAGGCCGGTCAGCGCATTCTTATCCACGGTGCTGCTGGCGGTCTCGGGGGGTTCGCGGTGCAGTACGCGCATCAGGCCGGGGCTGTGGTGTTTGCCACCGCCTTAGAGGAGCATGCCGACTATGTCCGCAGCCTGGGCGCTGACCACGTCATTGTCTATGACAAAGAGCAGTTCGAAGCCTCGGCACGCGATATCGACCTGGTACTCGACTACGTCGGTGGCGAGGTACTGAACCGTTCATGGTCCGTCCTTGCCGAAGATGGCGTCATCGTCAGCACAGCATCGCCGGCCATACTGGCGAGTACCCCTGCAGGGCGCCGCGGCCTATGGTTCATGAACACACCGGATGCCGCACGGCTGCAAGCGATTGCAGAGGAAGTGGCGCACGGACGCTTACAGTCGAAGGTCAACGCCGTCGTGCGCTTCGACGAACTGCCTGAAGCGATCGAACGTAATCGGACTCAGCCGCAAGTCGGCAAGACCGTAGTGAATTTCTCCCTTTAATCAACTTCCTTAAAAGGAGAAAACATGAGCACGATGAACAACATGCGCGCTTGAAGAATGTCGCCAAGCGTTTCGCCAATCTCCTCTAACGCTACATGCACCCGCACGGCTTTCTGTGGATAGAGCGGTGTCGAGTTGATCGAGAGTTTCTATCCACCTTTGAATTTACCAACCATACCAAGGAGTAATCATCATGACTATTATCGTTACCGGCGCTACCGGCACTGTCGGCCGCCAAGTTGTCGAGCAACTCGTGAAGCGAGGCGCCGATGTTCGCGCTCTCGTTCGCGACCCGTCGAAGGCAAACTTCCCAACAGGTGTCGACGTCGTCCAAGGCGATCTGCTCGACGTCGATTCACTGCGCAGCGCCTTCTCCGGTGCCTCGACGCTGTTCCTGCTCAACGCGGTGGTACCCGACGAATACACTCAGGCGCTGATCGCGCTTAACGTCGCCCGAGAGGTCGGCATCGAGCGGATCGTCTATCTCTCGGTGATTCATAGCGACCTCTACGTGAACGTGCCGCATTTCGCAGGCAAATTCGGCGTTGAACGCATGATCGAGCGAATGGGACTCAACGCAACCATTCTGCGTCCCGCCTACTTCATGGGCAACGACCTCACGATCAAGGATGTGGTAGCCGGCTACGGCATTTATCCGATGCCGATCGGTAGCAAGGGTCTGGCAATGGTCGATACGGGCGACATCGCTGAGATCGCGGCCATCGAACTTATCCGCCGAGAACGAAGCACCATCCCACTTCCTCTGGACAGGATTAATCTCGTTGGCCCTGACACCTTGACCGGCGCAGACGTCGCTGCGATCTGGACAGAAGTCCTGGGTCGTCCGATCGCCTATCCGGGCGATGACCCCGCCGGGTTCGAGAAAAACCTTCGACAGTTCATGCCGAGCTGGATGGCCTTCGATATGCGCCTGATGAGTGAACGTTTTCTCACTGAGGGAATGATTCCGGAAGCCGGCGATGTGGAACGTTTGACTGCGCTCTTGGGACGCCCCCTTCGTTCCTATCGCGACTTCGCTTCCGAGATTGCGATCTCAGCCTAACGGCTGAACATCAGGCCAAGGAGCATCATCATGATCTACTCGACCACCACTGTTCCGGTGAACCCGAGAGGTGAGGTTCCGTTGACCCGTTCGCAGGCATGGAGAGGGCTGGTTCTCAAGGCTCGCGACGCGCGCGAATTTCTTCCGTCTAACCTCTGCACGCGATGCGATATCGTGGAGGAATACTCTACACACATCGTGCGCGAGGCGACGATTGCGGGTGCCGACCTGCGCGAAATTATCACCTTCGAGCCTGACGCTAAGGTGACCTTTTTCCAAGCCGCCGGTCCGCGCGAAGGCGCCATCATCAACGAGCTGTTCGAGGACGAGTCGGGTGAGCTTTATCTTCGCTTCCATGGTTACCTCGGCCTGCGCGGTAAAGAGCCCGACGGTGCCGAAGAGCAATCTGCACAGGCTCGGATGAACAGCGACACGGGCTACAAGAATGCCTTGGATTCTAACCAATTCGAAACACAACACGTTCGGCAAGCGGCTTAGTTTCTCGATCAACCTTGATCCAGCCCGAGGGGTTCATATATGGACGCCCTCAATTTGCAAGCAGTAATTCGGTTTCACGGTGAAAGGTTAGATTGCATCCATATATTCGGTCTCATTGGCAAAGCCTGGACCCTAATGGAATTTGCCGGTTGATGCCTCAATCACTCCAACGGACTTGTTTGTCCCTGAACCCCTCAGGCTTGATCAACCGCGGTCTTGCAAATTTCGCCATTACGTCGAGATACCTCTGCAATCAAAGGCGGGTTACCTGCACAACGTTTACCAACACCGGATCTAGACAGAACATCCGTCCTTTCGCCGGCAATGCCCAGGCAAGCCGCCGTAGTTAGCATCTTTGTTCTGAAGGACCAGGATGCAATACGTGCTGCGGATACCCTACTCAACAGTAACCGACTTGGCCAGATTACGCGGCTTATCCACATCCGTCCCCCGCGCCAGCGCCGTGTGATACGCAAGCAGTTGCAGCGGCACGACGTGCAGGATAGGCGACAACAGGCCATAGTTTTCCGGCAAGCGGATCACATGCACGCCATCGCTCGACTTGATGTGCGAATCGGCATCGGCAAAAACATAAAGCTGGCCGCCGCGCGCGCGCACTTCCTGCATGTTCGATTTCAGCTTCTCGATCAGCGTATCGTTCGGCGCCACCGTCACCACCGGCATTTCTTCAGTCACCAGCGCCAGCGGCCCGTGCTTGAGTTCACCGGCAGCGTAAGCTTCGGCGTGGATGTAGGTGATTTCCTTGAGCTTCAATGCACCTTCCAGCGCGATCGGATAGTGGATGCCACGCCCCAGGAACAGGGCGTTTTCCTTGCGCGCGAAGGCTTCGGCCCAGGCCACGATATGCGGTTCCAGCGCCAGCACGCTTTGCAGCGCGGCGGGCAGGTGGCGCATGGCTTTCAGGTGGGCAGCTTCTTCTTCGTCGCTGAGGCGGCCTTTGCTTTGCGCCAGCGCCAGCGTCAGCAGGAACAGCGCGGCCAGCTGGGTGGTGAAGGCCTTGGTCGAGGCGACGCCGACTTCAACGCCGGCGCGGGTGATGTAAGCCAGCGCGCATTCGCGCACCATGGCGCTGGTGGCGACGTTGCAGATGGTCAGCGTGTGCTGCATGCCTTGCGCGCGGGCGTGCTTGAGCGCGGCCAGGGTGTCAGCGGTTTCGCCGCTTTGGGTGATGGTGACCACCAGCGAATTTGGATTCGGCACGCTGTCGCGATAGCGGTATTCGCTGGCGATTTCGACGTTGACGGGGATCTTGGCGACCGATTCGATCCAGTATTTTGCAGTCAGGCCGGCATAGTAGCTGGTGCCGCATGCCAGGATCAGGACCGAATCGATCTGCTTGAACACATTGAAGGCGCCGTCGCCGAACAGTTCCGGCATGATGCCGGTGATGCCTTCGAGGGTGTCGGCAATTGCCCGCGGCTGTTCGAAGATTTCTTTCTGCATGTAGTGCTGGTACGGTCCCAGTTCAACCGCGCTGCTGTAGGCATGCACGGTCTTGACTTCGCGTTCGACCGCTTTGCCGGCGGCGTCGACGATCCAGACGCGCTGCAATTGCAGGTCGACCACGTCGCCTTCTTCCAGATAAATGATCTGGTCGGTGGTGCCGGCCAGCGCCATGGCGTCGGAGGCGACGAAGTTCTGGCCTTTGCCGACGCCGACGATCAACGGCGAACCCTGGCGGGCGGCGACTACGCGATGCGGTTCGTCGACGCAGAACACGGCGATCGCGTAGGCGCCGGTCAGGCGCTTCACGGCCTGCTGCACGGTGGCGAACAGGTCGCCGCTATACATGTGGTCGACCAGGTGGGCGATGACCTCGGTGTCGGTCTGGCTTTCGAAGTGATAACCGGCGGCTTGCAGTTCGGCGCGCAGTTCGTCGTGGTTTTCGATGATGCCGTTGTGGACCAGGGCGATGCGGTCGCGCGAGAAGTGTGGATGGGCATTGTGGGTGGCCGGTGCGCCGTGGGTTGCCCAGCGGGTGTGCGCAATCCCGGTGAAACCCGATAGGCTGGCTTTTTCGACCTGGATTTCCAGGTCGGCCACGCGTGAAGTGCTGCGCGAACGCTGCAATTTGCCGTCTATGTGCAAGGCGACGCCGCAAGAGTCGTAACCGCGGTATTCGAGCCGCTTCAATCCTTCCAGCAGGATGGGCGTGACATTAATCTGGGCAACTGCTGCGACGATACCGCACATGGCTTTCCTCGTTGAATAGGTGAATGGGCGTATCTTAGGCCAGCGCTTATGAATTAAGATTACTAAATTCGTGCATTTTTGATTAAATATTTCACGATATAAATCATGTGAAATATTATTCCATTTATACTTGGATTTATCTCATAAATTACATATTCCATCATGGATATCGTTCTGGACGAACTGGACAAGCGGATTTTGAATGCCTTGCAGGCCGATGCCGCTCAAACCAACCATCAGCTGGCGCAGCTGGTGCATGCATCGCCGCCGACCTGCCTGCGGCGCGTCAAGCGCCTGACCGACGCCGGCATCATCCTGCGCCAGGTGGCGATTGTTGCGCCGGACAAGGTCGGCGCCGGCCTGACCGCGATTGTCGAAATCACGCTCGACAACCAGGCGGCCGAACGTTTGCAAGAGTTTGAGGCATTGGTGGCGGACGAGCCTGCGTTATTGCAGTGCTACCGGGTGTCGCCCGGGCCGGACTTCGTGCTGGTGCTGCAGGTGGCGGACATGGCGGCTTACCATGCGCTGGCGCACCAGCTGTTTGCCGCACAAAAGAATGTGCGCAATGTGCGTACGTATTTTTCGATTTACCGCAGCAAGTTCGATACGCGCCTGGCGGTATGAAAAAACGCCGGTCGCAGCCGGCGTCGATTTTGCTTATTTTTTGCTTGTTTCTTGATGTTTATTTCTTGATCTTGACCGGGCGCTGCCAGCCATCGATGGTGACCTGGCGCGCGCGAGAGACGGTCAGCTTGCCTTCCGGCGCATCCTTGGTCAGCGTGGTGCCGGCTCCCAGGGTCGCCCCTTTGCCGACCCGTACCGGCGCCACCAGCTGGCTGTCGCTGCCGATGAAGGCATCGTCTTCGATGATGGTGCGGGATTTGTTGGCGCCGTCGTAGTTGCAGGTGATGGTGCCGGCGCCGATATTGACGCGCGATCCCACCGTGGCGTCGCCGACGTAGGCCAGGTGGTTGGCTTTGCTGTGTGCGGCGATCTGGCTGTTCTTGATCTCGACGAAATTGCCGATATGGACGTCTTCGCCAAGCTCGGTGCCGGGGCGCAGGCGCGCGTACGGTCCGATCTGGGAAGCGGCGCCGACCACGGCATCTTCGATATGACAGAAGGGTTTGATGTTGGCGTCGCGGCCGATGCGGGCATTCTTGATGACGCAATGGGCGCCGATGACGGCGCCGTCTTCGATGCTGACTTCACCCTCGAAGATGCAGCCGATATCGATGCTGACATCGCGGCCACAGCTCAGTGTGCCGCGCACATCCAGGCGCGCCGGGTCGAGCAGGGTCACGCCCTGTTCCAGCAAACGTTCGGCGATGCTGCGCTGATGGATGCGTTCCAGTTCAGCCAGCTGCATCTTGCTGTTGACGCCCAGCGTTTCCGCTACGGCGGCGGGCTGGGCCGATACTACCGGCGTGCCGTCGGCGACGGCGCTGGCGACGATATCGGTCAGGTAATATTCACCCTGGGCATTGTTGTTGGACAAGCCGGCCAGCCATTTCTTGAGTTGCGCGGTGGGCGCTACCATGATGCCGGTATTGCAT
The DNA here is from genome assembly GCF_028292705.1 of Collimonas fungivorans. GTDB lineage: Bacteria > Pseudomonadota > Gammaproteobacteria > Burkholderiales > Burkholderiaceae_D > Collimonas > Collimonas fungivorans_B. The sequence goes on from NZ_JAQGLV010000036.1 coordinate 7,137, forward strand.
TCATGGATCGTGCGCTGTTCCGGCGTTGCGTCTTTTTGCTCGACGATGCTGACGATCCTGCGTTCACCATTGTGCTCGCGGACGATGCGGCCGTAGCCGGTCGGATCCTGCAGGTCCACTGTCAGGACCGCCAGCTTGTCTTTGCCGGCGCTGTCGATCAGCCGTTGCAGCGTGCTGCTGGCGATCAGCGGTACATCGCCGTACAGCACCAGGGTGGGCACGGCGTCGTCCAGATGCGGCGCGGCTTGCGCTACTGCATGGCCGGTGCCGAGCTGCGGTTCCTGCTTGGCGAACACCAGGTCGGCGGCGGCCAGCGAGTTTGGCACGGCGTCGCCGCCATGGCCGTAGATGACGCACAAGGTGGTCGGGGACAGGGCGCGCGCGGCGTCGATCACATGCGACAGCAGCGGTTTGCCCGCCAGCGGGTGCAACACTTTCGGCAGCGCGGACTGCATGCGCTTGCCCATGCCGGCAGCGAGAATGACAACGTTCATGGTCGATATGAGAAAGATTAGGTGGCAAATTTTATCATGCGCTGCAGCTACAAATTCAGCGCCGGCGCTGTATATATGACAACCTGCTCAAGCTGATCGATTGCTTGCCGCAGCAGGAAAAGACATGGCCTCAAGGCTGTTTGCACAGCGTTGAGGCGATTTTTGTTTGCAGGCCGATATCAATAACGCTGCCAGAAACCACCCGAGAAGGCCCAGCTGTTGCCGTTGCGGACCCAATGTCCCGGGGCCCAGAAATAACCGTCGCGGCGCGCTTCCCAATGGCCGTTGACCCAGTCGTGGCGGCCGTTGTTCCAGCGCCAGTAACCGCCGATCCAGACATGGTTGGGGCTGGGCGCCGGCGTCATGACTTCGATCCGCGGCGGCGGCGGGGCAACGTTGATCACGACCGGGGGCGCGCTGTAAGTATTGTTGATCGGCACCCAGCGGCCGCCATGGAATACCCACTGGCCGCCTTCATTGGCCCAGTAGGCATGCTGGTAAACCATGTTCTGGCGCGATTGTTCCCAATGGCCGTTATTCCAGACGTAGCGGTTGTTTTCCCACTTCCAGTGACCGCCGATCCAGTAGGAATCGGGGTAGGGCGCCGGCGGCGCCACTTCCACCAGCGGCGCCGGCGGTGCTTGCACCACTCGGGCTTCGCGGTATTCGACGCGGGTGCGCGGCGGTTCGACCACGCAGCCGGCCAGCGACAGGGAGGCCGCTGCTACGGCCGACAGAGCAAGGTAACGCTGAAAACGACGACGGTTCATTCATATCTCCAGAAAAAGGTCCTGGGTATTAAACGATTTGCCGTATGGAACGAATACAGGGCTTACAAATACTTGCAATTCACCCGCGCCGCCGTGTTTCCGGATGCTTTGGCCGAATGCTCAGGCTTCGTCCTTGACATCCGTGCTGGGGCCATTTTTCTTGACGGCGTCGATGCCGGCGTCGCGTGCGCTGGTGGTGCTATACATCTGGCTGCTGCCGATGACCTGGTGATTGGCGGCTTTCAGGTTGAAATAGAACTTGCCGTTGGAAGCCTGGTTGCGGCTATAGCGATCGTCTTGTGCGCTGTTGCTCTGGACCGAGGCGATGCCGTTTTCGGCGGAAGCCTTGGCGACATACATTTCGCTGTTCAACACCACTTCGCCGTTGCCAGAGTAGAGCAGGAAATAGAACTGTCCATCCAACGACTTCTTGAGTACATAGGACCCTGCCATTGCGCGTCTCCTGATAAGTTGCCGGCCAGGCGGCGCAGTTCGCTGAATCTGTTCAGCTGGTTGCACTGATCGCCGCTGGTCCGCTTCGATTATATAGCCGGGCGGGGAAATCGATGGATTAGTCTGCCGGCCGCAGCGGAATGATGCTGGCGACGGTTGCCTGCGTCGAGCATGGATCGTCGTCAAACGCGATATCGCCGTTGGGATCGGCAATGCCGCTGGCCTTCAGGTCGGCGAAGCCGAACAGGTTGCGGTCCATCAGGTGCGACGGCGCGACCGTCGACAGCGACGAGAAGATGTTTTCCACCCGGCCCGGGAATTTCTTTTCCCATTCGCGCAGCATGCCCTTGATCTGCTTGCGCTGCAGGTTTTCCTGGCTGCCGCACAGGTCGCAAGGGATGATCGGGAACTGCTTGACCTCGGCATAGCGGCTCAGGTCGGCTTCCTTGACGTAGGCCAGCGGCCGGATCACGATCTGTTTGCCGTCGTCCGACTGCAGCTTGGCCGGCATGCTCTTCAGCTTGCCGCCGAAGAACATGTTGAGGAAGAAGGTTTCCATGATGTCGTCGCGGTGGTGGCCGAGGGCGACCTTGGTCGCGCCCAGCTCGGTGGCGACCCGGTACAGGATGCCGCGCCGCAGGCGCGAGCACAGCGAGCAGGTGGTCTTGCCTTCCGGGATCAGGCGCTTGACGATGCTGTAGGTATCTTGGTTTTCGATATGGTAAGCGACGCCCAATTTCTCCAGGTAGGCCGGCAGGATGTGGTCCGGGAAATTCGGCTGCTTCTGGTCCAGGTTGACGGCGACGATCTCGAAATTGATCGGCGCCCGTTCGCGCAGGGTCATCAGGATATCCAGCAGGGCGTAGCTGTCCTTGCCGCCCGACAGGCAGACCATCACCTTGTCGCCGTCTTCGATCATGTTGAAATCGCCGATCGCCTGGCCGACCTGGCGGCACAGGCGCTTGTGCAGCTTGTTGTTTTCGTGGGCGATCTTTTCCACGCTCTTCTGGCTTGGGGAATTCGCGGCGGCGTCGCCGGCAGCTGGCGCTTGCGCTTGCGCTAGTAGTTGGTTTTGCATCGGGACTTCCTGCTTCAATGGTTCATTCATGGTGATTCAGCCTCAGGCTTTCGGTTTGATCCGAAACACTTCGACGCCGACCGAACGGCAATCGGGATAGGCGTCGGGTTTTTCAGTGGATACCCGCACCGCGCGTACCCGCGGATGCAGCAGCAGGGCATTGGCGAGGTCATCGCACAGGGTTTCCTGCAAATGGATATGGCCCTGCGCCATGCGCTTTGCCACGGTATTGCGCATGAAATTGTAATCCAGCACGTCATCCACATGATCTTTAGTCGGCGTTGACAAAGCCAGCGGCACAAACAGGTCGACATTGATCAGCGCGCGTTGCGTGCCTTGCTTTTCAGATTCGTAGACGCCGATATTGATCTGCACTTCGTAGTCGCGCAGGAAAAGGCGGCGGCAATCGCTAAGGTCGGGATGGATGAGTGCGGAGAGCATGGTGTTTTCAGTGAGGATGGGACGGCTGGCCGGGAACGGCAGCCAGGTCCCTTGGGTGAGGATACAAATGTTGGCCGCCATCGACCAGCAGCGTGCTGCCGGTGATGGCGGAGGAGGAGGCGACAAAACAGACGGTCGCCGCAATGTCTTCCAAAGTCGCCGGCTGCTTCGACTGGGCGCCGCCGGTTGCATTCAGTGACGACGCAAGTGAGGGCGCAATCGCGACCACCCGCAGCTGCGGCGCATAAGCCTGCGCCAGCAAGGCGGTGGCGCTGTGCAATGCAGCCTTGGACAGCGTATAGGACAGGAAATCGGGATGCGGGTTGAACAGTTTCTGGTCCAGCAGGTTGATGACCATCGCATGCGCGCCTTCAGTCTTGAGCGTCGCCGCATGCAGCGCCTGCGCTAACAGGAGGGGGGCGGTCAGGTTGCTTTGCATGTGACGTTCCAGGCTCGCCGCGGACAGGGTGGCGGCGTTGTCGTATTCGACGTGGCTGGCGTTGTTGACGATGCAGCCGACGGCGCCGAGCTCTTGCACCACGCGCGGCAGCAGCGCCTGGATCTCGGTTTCCCGGTTCAAGTCGCACCGGATCGCGACAGCCCGCACTCCCAGCGCCAGGCACTCCTGCAACAGCGCCGCCGGCGCCGGGTCTTCCTGGTAATGCAGCGCCAGATCCCAGCCCTGCTGCGCCAGCGCCAGCGCAATGGCGCGGCCGACCGTACTGGCGGCATCGGTGACAAGGGCAACGGTAGAGACTGGCGTGGTCATCATGGTTTATTCATCATAAGCGCTGTGCAGGATTCCCGGGGGCGACGCGGCAGGCGGCATTTATACTGTTTTATCGGCGACACGCATTGACGACACTTGCTTGCGCGCCGGCGTTATCTTCTACAATAGCGCCATGCAACTGCAATTACCCGAAGCTTCGGTCGAAGCACAGCGCGCATCGCGCCTGTTACACAATCTGATCGCCACTGAAATCCGCCGGCAGCATGGCTGGATTTCATTCGCGCGTTATATGGAACTGCTGCTGTATGCGCCGGACCTCGGTTATTACAGCGGCGGCGCGGCAAAATTGGGCAAAGACGGTGATTTTACAACCGCGCCCGAGATTACGCCGCTTTTTGGCGCGACTTTGGCCCATTTGACAACAGAATTGCTGGTTTCTTCGCCTGCGCTGCAGCCGCGGATACTGGAATTCGGCGCCGGCAGCGGCCAGCTGGCGCATGACATCCTGACCGAATTGGCTGCCGGCGACAACGGCGCCGGTTTGCCGCAAGCGTATTACATCGTTGAACTGTCAGCCGAACTGCGGGCGCGCCAGCAGCTGAAACTGCAGGCGTTTCCGCAGGTGCAGTGGCTGGATCGCTTGCCCGAGGCGTTTTCCGGGATAGTGATCGGCAACGAAGTGCTGGATGCGATGCCGGTCGAACTGGTGCTGCGCGGCGCGCAAGGCTGGCTGCAGCGCGGGGTCGGCCTGGCCGAAGCCGGCGCCGATGGCGAAGATGGACAATTTGTCTACATTGATCGCCCGGCCGAGCCGACGCTCATCGCACAAATACCTGAGGCCGAGTCGCTGACGGTCGGCCACATGACCGAAGTGCATCCGGTGGCGATCGGTTTCATGCATTCGCTGGGCAGCATGCTGAAGGCCGGGCAGGGCGCAGTCGCGCTGTTCTTCGACTATGGTTTCCCGGCCGCGGAATATTATTTGCAGCAGCGCGACCAGGGCACCTTGATGTGCCATTACCGGCATCATGCCCATCCCGATCCGTTTTACCTGCCGGGTTTGCAGGATGTCACCGCCCACGTCGATTTCACTGCGATGGCGGCCGCCGCCCTCGATAGCGGGCTGGACCTGCTGGGCTACAGCAGCCAGGCGGCTTTCCTGCTGGAAGCCGGGATCGGCAAGCTGCTACTGCGCACGCCGCCGGAGAACGCCCTGGCTTACCTGCCGCAAGCCAATGCCTTGCAAAAGCTGGTGTCGCCGGCCGAAATGGGCGAATTGTTCAAAGTGCTGGCGGTTGGCATCCATGCCGAATTGCCGGCGCGCTTCGCCACCCACGACCGCAGTCATCGTCTATGACTATCCTGCCCGAAAGCGCCGCATGATCCGCTGGATGCTGGTGATTTTTGTCGCCGTCATCGTGTTTTCCAGCGCCTTGCCCTGGCTGGAGAAGCTTGGGCTCGGCCGCTTGCCGGGCGACCTGCGGTTTACCTTGTTCGGCAGGAAATTCTCCCTGCCGTTTGCGTCCACCATCCTGTTATCGACGGTGCTGTTCCTGCTGGTGCGGCTGCTCTAGGTATCCATCAAGTCATTGAATAGCTGCGGCGGCCGCGCGATCACCGAACGTTCCTGGTAAGTCACTACCGGTCGCTGCAGCAGTTTCGGATGGCTAGCGAGCGCCTGCAGCAGTGTGGCGTCGTCGGCCTGGGCCAGGTTGAGCTCGGCGTATTCCGCTTCGTTGTCGCGCACCATGGCGCTGACCGGGCCGCCCAGCTGCTTGTGCAGGGTTTTCAGCTGCGCCAGGGTCAGCGGCGTTTTTTGATAATCGACGACTTCCAGCTTGAGCTGGTGCTCGCTGCTGTATTGCTCGGCGAGCGCCAGCGCCTCGCGCGATTTCGAACAGCGCGGGTTGTGATAGATGGTGATCATGTCGGCTCCTGTGTAGTTTCATCCAACGGCAATACCTCATCATCCCAGCCGCTGGCGGGCATGTCTTCGCGCAAGATGCGGTCGTGCGCAAACATTTCCTCCAGTTCCTCGCGCGCTTTCTTGGCGATCGAGACGATTTCCTGCTGGTTTTTCTGGTGCGGATACATATCGTGCAGGGTTTGCAGGTTGTGGGCGCGGAATTTCATCGCTGCCTGGCGCGCCCGGTAGGCGCCGAAACCCATCGTGCGCAGCGCCTGGCGTCCGAGCTGCAGGGCCGATTCGAACGTTTCGCGTTCGATCACGGTCACGCCCAGATCCATCAAGTCGAAATAGTGGGTAACGTTGCGCGCCCGGGCGATGATCGGCAGGTCGGGAAACACGTGGCGCACTGCCGCCACCAGTTTCAGGCTGCCCTCGATGTCGTCCAGCGCCACCACCAGCAAGCGCGCCTTGGCGATGCCGGCGGCGTGCATCAGGTCCATGCGGGTGGCGTCGCCGTAGAACACCTTGAAGCCGAATTTGCGCAGCAGGTCGATCTGGTCGGGATCGTGGTCGAGCACGGTCAGGCCGATCTTGTTGGCGTGCAGCAGGCGGCCGATGATCTGGCCGAAGCGGCCGAAGCCGGCGATGATGACCGGGTTTTCATTGTCGTCGATTTCATCGTCGGGACGTTTCTGCGCATTCAGGAAATACGGCGCGATAACTTTGTCGTACAGCACCAGCAGCAGCGGCGTGGTCACCATCGACAGCGCCACCACCACTACCAGGATCGACGAGGTTTCCTGGGAAAACACGCGGGCGGCGGCGGCGGCGCCGAACACCACGAAGGCGAATTCGCCGCCCTGCGACAGCAAGGCCGCAAACAGGAATTGCTGGGCGCGGGCGATCTGGAATACTTTGCTGAGCAGGTACAGGACCGCCAGCTTGATCGCCAGGAAACCGGCCACCAGGCCCAGGATCAGCCACGGCTGGCTGAGCAGCAGGCCAAAGTCGACCGACATGCCGACGGCGATGAAGAACAGTCCGAGCAGCAAGCCCTTGAACGGCTCCAGGTCGGTTTCCAGCGCGTGCCGGTATTCCGAGTCGGCCAGCAGCACGCCGGCCAGGAAGCTGCCCAGTGCCATCGACATGCCTACCGATTCCATCAGCAGGCCGATGGCGATCACCAGCAGCAGCGCAAATGCGGTGAAGATTTCACGCAGTCCGGTGCGGGCGATCATGCGCATCAGGGGACGCACCAGGTAACGGCCGCCGACGATCAGGGTGGCGATCACCGCCACCACTTTCAGGCCGCCGATCCAGCCTTCGCCGCTGCCGTGGGCGGCGGCGACGCCGAGCAACGGCACGATCGCGATCATGGGAATGGCGGCGATGTCCTGGAACAGCAGGATGGCAAAACCGGCGCGGCCGGCAGGCGTGCTGTTGATCTTGCGTTCGTTGATGGTGGCCAGGGCGATCGCGGTGGACGACAGCGACATGCCGAGCGCGGCGATCAGCGCGGTTTTCCAGTCGACCCCGGCGACGACGGCGGCGCCGAACAGCGCCAGCGAAACCGTCACCACCTGCGCCGTGCCCCAGCCGAAAATCGAGCGCCGCAACGACCACAGGCGCTTCGGTTCGAGTTCCAGGCCGATCATGAACAGCAGCAGCACCACCCCGAACTCGGAGAAATGCAGGATGTCTTCTACATTGTCGATCAGGCGCAAGCCCCAGGGGCCGATCGCCATGCCGGCCAGCAGGTAGCCCAGCACCGCGCCCAGGCCCAGGCGCTTGGCGATCGGTACTGCCGCCACTGCCGCCGCCAGGTAAATCAAGCCGTTGAATAAGAGATTCTGTTCCATGATGTTTAGCTGCCTGTGAGCGGT
>NZ_JAQGLV010000180.1 GCF_028292705.1 Collimonas fungivorans
CTCGCGCGCCGCCAGCTTGCCGTGATAGAGCGCCACGCTTTCGCCGGCATCCTGCAGCAGCTGGTGCATTTCCTCGGCCGCCTTGACGGTGGCGGCATAGACGATGCCGACGCCTTCGCTCTGCTGAACGATGCGCAGCGCTTCGGCCAGCTTTTGGTCGGGATTGGTCACCTGCACCACGCTGTAGTGCAGGTTGGGCCGATAGATGCCGGTATTGACGACGTTCATGCGCGCGCGTCCGAGCTGGCGGCCGATGTCGTCCACCACGTCGTCGGTCGCGGTGGCGGTCAGCGCCAGCACCGGCGGCTTGCCGAGCGCCGCGATCGAGGCCGCCATCTCCAGATACGCCGGACGGAAATCATGCCCCCATTGCGAGATGCAGTGCGCTTCGTCGATCGCCACCAGCGCGATCGGAACCGTCTTCAACACCTCGAGGAACTCGGGCCGGGCCAGGCGCTCCGGGGTGCAGAACACGATTTCGTGGGTTCGCTTCCGGATGCCTTCGAGCGCGGCATGCTCCTCGTCGGACGACAGGCTGCTGTTGACCTGCACGGCGCGGATGCCGAGCTGCTCGAGCTTTTCGAGCTGGTCCTTCATCAGTGAAATGAGCGGCGATACCACGATGGTGGTGCCTTTCAGCATCTTCGCGGCAATCTGGTAGCACAGCGATTTTCCGCTGCCGGCGGGCATGATCGCGAGCGTGTCTTTACCGTCGAGGACGCTGTCGATGACGCGCTGCTGGCCATCGCGCAAACGGTCGACCCCGAAGATGCTGCGCAGCAGTTTGGCGATGGCGTTGCGGCGGATCGCGCGCAAGCCCTGGTGCATGAGGCGGGGATCGTGTTTAGTCATAAGCACAACTGTATGGCGCAGGCTTGAAAATCGCCATAGGAGCGTACCTACATCCTGCGTAGGAGGCCTGCTCCGGCTCTGCTATTGCCCGTCATACAATCTCCTAAGGCATCGTCCTACAGATAGGCGGACGCTTGACCGATGCCCGCAATCCACAGCGAAGCCTATGATTCAGTCATACAACGAGAAAAAAAAGCAATAGGAGTACGACATGATGCGCTTATTTCCGATGACCTGGACCAGTATCCAAATTGCACTCGCGGGCGCCTCGACTTATGTCCTGTGCACCACCGACCTGCTGCGCGGCGCCGCGGTGTTCTTTCACTGATCAGTTCGAAGCCGCGATGACCTGTGTTGCCGCATTGACGACCGCGGCGATCCGGCCTACGTCGCGCAGCTGCTGCGACGACATGCCTTCCGTCTTCAGCAAGTCGAAGTGCGACTTGATGCAATACTGGCACTTGCCGATGATAGACGCCGACAGTGCGTACATCTCGAAGCGCCGCTTGTCGATGCCGCCGTTGCTGGCGTAAGCGTTCATCCGCAACTGGGCCGGCTGGCCCTTCAGATCGGGATCCTCGGTCATTTCCACATACGGATACCAGACATTGTTCATGCCCATCAGGGCCGAGGCCGTCAGCGCCGCATTCTTTTCATCTTCCGACAACTCCCCGCTTTCGATGATGATGTCGATGATCTTCCGGCTTTTCGCCGCGAATGCCGCCGCCAGCGCCACGCCGACCGCGTCCTTGCCTTCCAGGCTGGAGCGCGCGATGGTGCCGTCGAGGTTCAGGCGGATGTCCTTGGCATAGTCGGGAATCAATTCTTTGATCGAATTTAAGAATTCCATATATAAACCCTATCGTTTCAGGTTTTTAAAACCCGCCGAAGCGGGTTGGTCGAGAAACGCCTACAGCGTTGCGCCGCCTACGCTGCGGTTGCAAGGGCACAGTTCGTCCGTTTGCAGGCCGTCGAGAATACGCAGGATTTCGGTCGGGTTGCGGCCGACGTTCAGGTTGTTCACCGACACGTGCTGGATGGTGTTGTCGGGATCGACGATGAAGCTCGCGCGCAGGGCAACGCCTTCGGATGGATCGCGCACGCCGAGCATGTCGACCAGCCGGCCGGCCGAATCGCCGAACGAATAGTGGTTCAGCTTGTTCAGGTCAGGATGATCACGGCGCCATGCCAGTTTGCAGAATTCGTTATCGGTCGAACCGCCCATCAGCACCGCATCGCGGTCGGCCAGGTCGTTCTTGATTTTTGCGAACTCGACGATTTCGGTCGGGCACACAAAGGTGAAGTCTTTCGGATAGAAGTAGATGACTTTCCACTTGCCCGGGAACGAAGCTTCGGTGATGGTCTCGAACGCCGACTGGCCGTTTTCTTCCGGTTGATTGAAGCCTGGCTTGGCGGCCGGGACGCTGAATGCTTCTAATTTTTCGCCCACAGTTTTCATGTTCAATTCCTTGCGTTGTTGAGGGAAGTTTGAGGACAGACGCTTAGTATAGAACTACTGGAAAATACAACTGCAATTGAATTTACCTAGCTGCGCGATAGCGTCCGGCTTCAGCCGCTCTCACCGTTGGGCTGCGCAACGCGTGCCGCCAGCGGCAGGACCAGGCTGAAGACCGACCCGTTCTGGCCGTCGCTGCTGACTTCGAGCCGGCCGCCATGCGCCGCGGCCAGCTGGCGCGAAATCGCCAGGCCAAGGCCCAGTCCTTTCACCTCGCCGCTGCCGCTGCCCCGTTCGAACGGCTCGAAGATGCGCTGCTGGTCCGCTTCCGGAATACCCATGCCGGCATCGATCACGTCGATGTGCACCTGCGCGCCGCCGGCCTCGACGACGATGTCGACCGGCTGCCCGGCGCCATAGCGCAGCGCATTGGTCAACAGGTTAATAATAACCTGTTCGATGCGGAATTCGTCCCAGCAACCGTGCACGGGCGGATGCGGGTGCAAGGTGATGGTGCTACCCGAGCCGCTCGCCTGCAGCGCCAGGTCGGCCACCACACCCTTGAGCAGTCCCATCAGTTCGATGTCGGCCGGACGGATCGACAGGCTGCCGCTGCGGATGCGCGAGACGTCGAGCATGTCGTCGATCAGCCGGATCATCGACTGGATCTGGCGCTGGTCGCGCGCGATCATGGCCGGCAGGTGGTCCGGCCCGAGCGCCTCGACGTTGCCGCGCTGCAGT
>NZ_JAQGLV010000209.1 GCF_028292705.1 Collimonas fungivorans
GCTGTTCGAAATAGAACGCCAGCAGTTTCTCCGCATACAGGCCGAGGCGAGTCGACGGCAGGCTGTCGATATAGCGGTGCAAAGCTTGCAGTTTTTCCGGCGTCTGCTCCAGTTCGGCCAGCCATGCCGCCAGGTCGGCGTCGGCATAGCTGGCGACCTTTCCCTGCCACTGTGCGGCCAAGGGATCGAGCAGGTCGGGCGCATCCAGCAGCCAGGCCAATGCCCTGACGTGGGGATCGGACAGATGATTCCAGCGCTGGTGAAACTGTTGCTGGCAGGTCTGCGCAGCAGGATTACTCGCCGGCGTTGGCATAAGTGCTCATGGCCAGGCACAGGTCGCTCCAGACCTTGCCTTTGTCGCCCAGCTGGCGCAGCAGGTAAGCCGGGTGGTAGGTCACCACCAGAGGTCGGTCGGCGTAGCGATGCACCGTGCCGCGCAGTTTCGACACCGGCGTCGCTGGATCCAACCCGAGCAGGGACAGGGCTGCGGTCTTGCCCAGCGCTACCAGTATGGTCGGCTGTATCAGCTCGATCTGGCGCTGCAGATACGGCATGCAGGCCGCCACCTCGTCTGCCGCCGGCGGACGGTCGCGGCCGGTGCCGTCGGTGGGCCGGCATTTGACAACATTCGCGATGTAGGCGTTGTCGCCGCGTTTCAGGCCCATCGCCAGCAGGATATTGTCGAGCAGCTTGCCGGCCGGCCCGACGAACGGTTCGCCCTGGATATCCTCGTTGCGTCCGGGACCCTCGCCGATAAACAGCCATTTTGCCTTGCTGTCGCCGACGCCGAACACGGTATTCTTGCGGCCGTGGCAAAGTCCGCATGCAGTGCAGCCGGCCACGGCCGTCTGCAATTGCGTCCAGTCCATGGCGGCGGGAGAATTCGCTGCATGGACGACTGCCGGCGGCGCGGATATGGGCTCGTCGCCGCCCCAGGCCGAGATCTCGGCCCTGTTCTGCATTACAGGTTCGAGCTGTTGCCCGTGCAGCGCCGCTGCAGGAATTGCCTCTGCCGGCGCCATGTCGGCTTCAATCGGCTCGGCGCTCGCCAAGCCGCCATCGCGCCGCAGCCACAGCGGGCCGAGGCCTATCTCGTCGAGGAAAACGCTACGCCTGGTCATCTCGCTCATAAAGGCAGCCTCATCACGATGGCTTCTTCGCGCTTGTCGCCAGCCGCCGGATAATAATCGCGGCGGCGGCCGATCTCGGCGAATCCATAACGCTGGTAGATCGCAATCGCGCGCGTATTCGAGGGCCGCACTTCCAGCAGCACCGATTGCATCTGCAGCCGGCGCGCCAGCATGCACACCTGATCGAGCAGCATCTTGCCGATGCCTTGCCGCTGCACATCGTCACGCACGCTGATATTCAGCAGATGCGCTTCGTCCAGCGCCTGCATCATGAAAAAATAGCCCAGCAGGATTTGTTCCGCATCGCGCAGTACCCAGCATTGATAACCGCTCTGGATCGAATCGACAAAATTGCCATGGGTCCAGGGATGCGAGTACACGGCCTTTTCGATCGCCACCACCTCGTCCAGGTCTTCGACGCGCATGGCGGCGAACGCAAGCGGCCGCAGGCCGGGCCTCGGTTGTGCATTGGCGTTCATGGGTTCACCTTGGCCGCGCGTTCGGCGGTGGTGAGCGCCACCTTGTTACGCAAATACAAAGGCTGCGCTTCCACCGCATTCAAGCCGCCGCCCTGGGCCAGCGCCACGCTGCCCAGTTGGGCCACCTGGCGCGCATTCGGCATCACCGCCGGCAAGCCTGCGGCGGCGTACGGAGCCGCGGCAAACGCTTCCGGATATGCCGCCAGGCCGTTGCCGCAGGCTTGCAGCACGCCGCTCTGCACCGGCAAAGGCGCTACCTGCGACGGCGCCGACAAGACCGGCTCGACCATCACTTGCCAGGCATTGGCAGAGAAGCGATATTGGGCCCAGTAGACCTCGCCCATGCGCGCGTCCAGCACCGCCAGCACTTCGCCGGCGCCGTTCAGGTCGCGGCAAGCCTGGGCCATGGCGGCCAGCGTCACCACCGGCAGCACCGGCAGGTCGGCGCCGAACGCCAGCCCCTGCACGATGCCGCAGGCGGTGCGCACGCCGGTGAAGGAGCCGGGGCCGACGCCGAAAGCCAGCGCATCGCACTGGGCCAGGCTGATCCCGGCCTCGGTCAGCAACTCTTGCACCATCGGCAGGATGGCAAGCGAATGGGTCTGGACGCCCGCCGATTCGCGGATAATCACATGGCCGTCACGCAGCAAGGCGGCGGAGGCCAGTTCGGTAGATGTTTCAATGGCAAGAATGGTCTGCATGGGCCGTATTTTACCGCGCTAGTGTAGTGTTTCGTAGGTAATGGAGCTTAAGAAATGGGGGATTTTCGTGTCAGGCTAGGCGCAAACCGGAGCGATAGCTAGACTATCGCGAGGATTTGCAACGACGCATGGCGCGGAAAGACGCCGTTTATTAAGTTTCATTAACTACGAAACACTACACTAGACGCTGCTTCGGCTGCACTCCGCGCGATTGGCCGGGCCAATCCGGCCGCAAACGCCCCGCGAACTCCGAAACCACGGGTATTCAAGCAGAATCCGGCGCACTCACTGTAAAATATCGCGAATGCTGATCCTCACTCTCGATAACGACAACCATCAGGAACTTGCCGCCACGCTGGCCGACGACGGCTGGGTAGCAGCCTGCCTGTGCGCTGCCTGGTGCGGCAGCTGCCGGGAGTATTTCGCGAATTTCACGGCGCTGGCGCAACGTCATCCGCAGGTGCAGTTCGTCTGGATCGACATCGAAGACCAGGCGGAGCTGATCGGCGACCTTGACGTCGACAATTTCCCCACCCTGCTGATACAGCGCGGCGATGTGGTGGCGTTCCTGGGCCCGGTTGAAATGGACCTGCGCCTGGCTGAAAGAATCCTGCTGGCGCAAATGGAGAAGAGCCTGCCCGAACTGCAGGCCGAAGCCTTGAGCAGCACGGAGCGGCGCCATTGGCAGCTGGAAGCCAATTTATTGCGGCGCCTGGCGGATATCTAGGATGCCAGCCAGGGGTCGCAATCCGGATGCGGAAACTGCGCCATCATGAAATCGACAAAACTGCGCACCTTGGCCGACAGCAGGCGTCGACTCGGATAAACCAGGCGCACCGCCACCTTGTTGATCTGGTGGTCGGGCAGCACCCGCACTACGCGCCCCGCCACCATGTCGTCGCCCAGCGTATACGAGGTGCGCATGGCGATGCCCATCCCTGCCAGCAAGCATTGGCGCAGCAAATCGGTATTGTTGGACATCACCTTGCTGGTGATCGGGATAATCGAGGCGCCCTGGGCCGACTGGAAAGTCCAGTGGTGGCGCAAATGCTCCATCGAAAAATTGAGGCAGGAATGCTGGGCCAGCTCCTCGGGTGTCCGCGGCACGCCATGTTCGGCGATATAAGCCGGCGAGGCGCACAGCAGCACTTCGGCGATGCCGAGCTGGCGCGCCACCATGCTGGCGTCGAATTTCTGGTTGACTGAAAAAATGCCGAGGTCGAAACCTTCTTCGATCAGGTCGACGGTGCGGTCCGACAAGGTCACGTCGAGCCGCACATCGGGATACTGTTTCGAATACAGCGGCAGCAGGCGCGCCAGCTGGGTCTGGCCGAAACCGATCTGCGAATAAATGTGCAAGGTGCCGGCAGGTTTGGTCGACAATACGGAAGCGGCGGCTTCCGCCTCGTCGATTTCATCCAGGATCTGGCGCACCCGCTCCAGGTAGGCCTGGCCCGGCTCGGTCAACGCCATGCGGCGCGTCGAACGATGCAGCAAGCGGATCCCAAGGTGGTTTTCCAGGTCGGCCACCAAGCGCGTGACCACCGCATTCGACATGTCCAGCACCTGGGCCGCGGCGACAAAGCTGCCCTGCTCCACCACCTTCGCAAATACCCGCATTGACTGCAAGCGATCCATATTATTCTTTCATCCTGTCTTTCATCCGATCTTTATGCGCTGCCGCTTTATTTGCTCAACAACGCCACAAAAGCGACCACCAGGGCCAGCGCGCTGAGGCCCAGCGCCAGGCCGCACAGCAGGCTGGTGCGCCGTAATTTTGCATCGGCTTGCTGCGCTTCCTGACGCATCTCCTGCTCAAGCAAAGGCAGCGCGGTCTTGAGTTGTTCGGCAAGCGCCTTGATGTCGCCGAGATTCTGCAGCGACGCCGCTTGCAGCTCGCTTACCTGCTGCTGCAGGATCTGCAGCTGGCTCTCTTCCGTATTTCCTTTGCGCCGGGTGAACACCGGCGCCGCGACGGAAATGATATCGCTGATATACGGCAGCACTGCTTTTGTTACTGACAACCATGTCGACATGCACTACCCTCCGGATTCTTTTCTCAACTATTGAAATATCTGTGCATCCGCAGCCGTCGTATCGCCCGGACGCAACAGGCGGCCGGCGGCGATCGTGATGGTCTGGCGGCACTGCATGGCGATCGAGGTATCGTGCGTCACCAGCACCAGGGTCGAGCCGCGCTCTTGGTTGAGGTCGAACATCAGCTGGATAACCGCATCGCCGGTAGCCGCATCGAGGCTGCCGGTGGGCTCGTCGGCGAACAACAGCGGCGGCTCGGTCACGAAAGCGCGCGCCAGGGCCACCCGCTGCTGCTCGCCGCCGGACAGGTATTTCGGATAGTGCTGCAAACGCGTCGCCAGGCCGACCCGCTCCAGCTTGGCTTGCGCCTTCTCTTTCGCGTCTTTGTCGCCGCGCAGCTCGAGCGGCAGCATGACGTTTTCCAGCGCGCTCAAATGGCTCAACAACTGGAAAGACTGGAATACGAAACCGAGCTTTTCCTTGCGCAAGCCGGCCCGGCCGTCTTCATCCAGGGCAAAGATATCGCTGCCGTCGATATGCACGGTGCCTGAAGACGGCGTATCGAGGCCGGCCAGCAAGCCCAGCAAGGTCGACTTGCCGGAACCGGAAGCGCCGACAATCGCCAGCGTAGTGCCGCCCTGGACGTTAAAATTGATATCATCAAGAATTACCAGCTCGCCGCTGGCGTCGGCAACCCGCTTGGTCAAGCGCTGGACGTCTATGGCCGGGGCCATTGCAGGTTTAACAGAAGAGGACTGATGCATGCAGATTATCGACTCCGGGTTGGGGAATGGTTTTCAGAACTTGACCGAGGGCTGGCGCCGTAAAATCGCCGACCACCTGCGGCTGGCCATCCTGCTGCTTGGCCTGCTCGGCCTAGTATGGACGAACAATGCCTATTCTGCATCAAAATCGATACTGGTGTTAGGCGACAGCCTTTCCGCCGAATACGGACTGGCGCGCGGCAGCGGCTGGGTAGCCTTGCTGCAGCAGCGCCTGAAAGCGGAAAATATCGACGGCAGCGTCGTCAACGCCAGCATCAGCGGCGAAACCAGCAGCGGCGGCAAGACGCGCCTGCCGGCCTTGCTGCAGCGCCGGCCGGATATCGTCATCATCGAACTGGGCGGCAACGACGCCCTGCGCGGCTTGCAGCTGAGCGCCACCGAAAGCAACCTGCGGGCAATGATCAGCGCGGCCCAGCAAGCCAAGGCCAAGGTCTTGCTGGTGGGCATGCGGATCCCGCCGAACTACGGCCGCGACTATACCGAAAAATTCTTTTCGCTGTATGCAACCCTGGCCAAGCAAAACAAGGTCGCGCTGATTCCTTTCCTTCTGGACGGCGTGGCGGACAAGCCGGAACTGTTCCAGGCCGACCGCATCCATCCGGTCGCCCAGGCTCACCCGATCATGCTGAACAATGTCTGGACCGGATTGAAGCCGTTGCTGGCCAAATAGCATGCGACGCGCGATGCATCTTTTCCGGAAAAAACATCGTCAATAGAAGGATTTTTCCTACATATTTACGAGATGGGCTTTCTTAGAATACGGTTTCCTTTCTCTGAAGCCCGTCATGAAAAATTCTCTCAAATCAGCATTTACAATCGCCTTGCTGGCTATCGCGGCAACCTCCGCGTTTGCCGCGGAAGGCGCGGTGCACTGGTCCTACCATGGCAAAACCGACCCCACCCACTGGGCCGAAGGCGTCCCTGAAAACGCCGCTTGCGGTTCAGGCCAGCGGCAATCCCCGATCGCCTTGTCCGAGGCCAGCGCCACGCGCGTCGCCAGCAAAGATTTCACTATCGATTACGAGCCCGGAACCGTAGCGCTGCGCAACAACGGCCATACCATCCAGGCCAATGTCGACGACGCCAACGACACCGTCACTTACAAAGGCGAGGCATACAAGCTCGACCAGTTTCATTTCCATACGCCCAGCGAACATACCTTCGACGGCAAGTCTTGTCCGATGGAATTGCACCTGGTGAATAAAAGCAGCAACGGAAAAATAACCGTAGTCGGGATTTTCATCATGGAAGGCAAGGAAAACCCGGCGCTGGAACCCGTCTTTGCGGACCTGCCTGCGCACCAGGCCTCGGCCGGACGCCAGGCCCAGGTCGATATAACCGCATTGCTCCCGAGCGACAGGAAGGCCCTGGTCTATGCCGGCTCGCTGACCACGCCGCCGTGTTCTGAACCGGTCAACTGGATCGTGCTGGAACAGCCGATTGAAATGTCGAGGGAACAAATCGCCGCATTCAAGGCGATCTTCCATGACAACCACCGCCCCCTGCAGAAACTGAACCACCGCGATGTGAGCGAAGAGTAATAAAAAAAATGCCCATCCCGCTTACGCCGGATGGGCATTTTTCAAATCAGCCAGGCTGAATCAGTTTTGCGTCAGTTCTGCTTAGTGCCATCGTCAGCCGGTGCAATCACGACCGGCTTCAGGATCTTGACCTTGGCTTTTTCCTTCAGCACATCCACGTAGGCCAGCATTTCCTGCTGCGCCAGGACACCGGTGATCTGCTGCTGTTCGGCAGTGCGCCGCGCCTGGTCCTGCGCCGCCGGCTGGCCGACCTTGGCGATCCGGTACAAGCCGTAGCCCTGCTGCGGCAACACCACGCCGACAAAGGCCGGCAGCTTGTTGACATTGGCCTTCATCACCGCCTCGAACCCGGCAGGATTGAGACCCTGGCTCTTGACCCGCGACACGGTCTGCGTTGCGCCGAAACCGCTTGCGCTGTCTTGCGCGCGCAAGGCAGCCAGCTTCTCTTCGCCGGCTTTCTTGGCCAGTGCGGCTTCTTCCGTACGGGTGACCTTGTCGCTGATAATTGCCTTGACCTCTTCAAACGAACGCTTGGTCACCGGCTTGTATTCGGTGACATGGCCGGCGATAAACGTGTTCGGCGCGATTTCGACCGCTTCGGTGTTGTGCTTGTTCTTCAGCGACTCGTCCGAATACAGCGCAGCCAGGAATTTCTGGTTGTTGTAGGGAGCGGCGGCTGCGGCAGGATTCGGCTGGCGACCGAGGTTCGCGGCCGACTGGATCTGCAGGTGCAGCTTGTCGGCAACCGGCTTCAGGCTGTCGGCCTGCTCATACACCGTGTTGCTGAAAGCTTCCGCCAGTTCCGTGAATTTGCGCGCGGCCAGCTGCTTCTTGATCTCGACGCCGATATCCGCCTTGACTTCGTCCAGCGGCTTGACCACGGCAGGCTTGATGCCGGTCAGTTCGATGATGTGATAACCGAAATCGGATTGCACCAGGTCGCTGATCTCGCCCTGTTTCAGCTTGTTGGCCGCATCTTCGAAAGGCTTTACCATGCTGCCGGCGCCGAAATAACCGAGATCCCCGCCCAGTTCACCGGAAGCGGTATCCTGCGAATTCGCCTTGGCGATTTTCGCAAAATCGGCCGGCGTCTTGCGCACTTGGGCCAGCAGGCCTTCCGCCTTGGCCTTGGCGGCGGCTTGCTCGGCGGCCGGCGCATCTTTTTTCACGGCGATCAGGATGTGACTGGCGCGGCGTTCTTCCGGCACCGTATAGCGGGCGACATTCTGGTCGTAATAGGATTTGATGTCGGCGTCGCTGACCGTCACCTGGGCGGCAACCGCGGCGCTGTCGAGCAGGACGTAGTCGGCCTTGATCTGTTCAGGGATTTCGAATTCCTTGGCGTTCTTGACGTAATAATCCTGCAGCATGGCGTCAGTGACTTTCACTTGCGCGGCATAGTCGGCAGTCTTGAACAGCAGTTCCTGCACGTCGCGCTCCTGATCGTTGATGTCAGACAAACGCATGGCGACCGTTTTAGGCGTAAACGCCGTGGTCTGCACCGCGCCGTTCAATTGCTGCATTGCCATATCCTGGCGCAGGCGCGCCTCGTACATGGTCGGCGTCATGCCTTGCGCCGCCAGCAAGGCCTTGTAGCGTTCGTTGTCGAACTTGCCGTCCGCCCCGTGCAATTCCGGCACGCCCATGATGGCTTGCTGCAAACTCTGGTCGGATACCGACAGATGTTCGGTGCCCACCGCGGCAACCAGCACGCGCTGCGCGATCAGGTTATCCAGCACGCCTTGCTTGGCTTGCGGCGTCTCGACCATCTTCGGGTCGAAACGGTCGCCGAACGCCTGGCGCATGCGGTCCATCTGCTGGCGCAAGGCGGCATCCCAGTCTTGCTGGGTGATCGGCTGGCCGGCGACTTTCGCCACCGTGTTGGCGCCGTCGCCAAAGCTGCTATAGCTTTGCAGCCCGACCAGTGCAAACGAAGGGATGATCAAGAGCAGCAACAAGAACTGCATCAAGCGCTGATGGGTACGGACAAATTCAAACATGGTCTGCCAATCAAGATCAAAAAGGAAGGCTGCAATAAGAAGGCTGCACTACAAACCGGATGTACATAAGAAAAAAGGCGAACTCTCGTTCGCCTTTTTTGTATTTTGGCGGAGTGGACGGGACTCGAACCCGCGACCCCCGGCGTGACAGGCCGGTATTCTAACCAGCTGAACTACCACTCCTAAAACTACTTGCAAATCTTTTGGCGTTTGTCACCACGCCAAAAGACGCTAGTTTACAGCATCTTTCAACGCTTTGCCAGGCTTAAATTTAGGAACTTTCGCTGCCTTGATCTTAATTGCTTCCCCGGTACGCGGGTTGCGGCCGGTGCGCGCTGCGCGTTTGCCTACCGAGAACGTGCCGAAGCCGACCAGGGTTACTGAGCCGTTCTTTTTCAAAGTGGTTTTGACTGCGGCGATCACGGCATCCAATGCGCGGGTCGACGCGGCCTTGGAAATGTCTGCTGACTTGGCGATGTGATCGATTAATTCGGTTTTGTTCACTGAAGCCCCCTCACATGAATTGAAATTCGAGATGATGCTTGTTCCGCATTTTGTGCGAAAAATCATCGCAGATGGACTGCAGAAAAAAATCTGCAGCTGGTATTAAACAAGCCGGAAAGCCTTGTGTCAAGCGGTTTGCCGGGGATATGGGAAGGTTTAACCTGATTTTACAAACTTGATATATTCAACATTAAATACATCGGCGCATAAAAAAAAGCGCTCTTGCGAGCGCTTTTTTGCGAACAGGAATCAGACCGGCGGATTCGATAGCTTATCCGAATCCGCCCCAAGCTTAGTGCTTGACCACGCTAGGATCGGTCTTCTCGCTGCTCTTGGCGACGCTTGCATCGAGCACTGCTTCCTCGTCGGTCAGAGGCACAGGCTGCCGCTCCAGCGCGATCTCCAGCACCTTGTCGATCCAGCGCACCGGCACGATTTCCAGCTTGTTCTTGACGTTGTCCGGAATCTCGGCCAGGTCCTTCACATTCTGCTCTGGAATCAATACCGTCTTGATGCCGCCGCGATGGGCCGCCAGCAGTTTTTCCTTCAAGCCGCCGATAGGCAGGACTTCGCCGCGCAAGGTGATTTCACCTGTCATGGCGACATCCGCCCGCACCGGAATCCCGGTGAAGATCGACACCAGGGCGGTCGTCATGCCGACGCCGGCCGACGGTCCGTCCTTCGGCGTCGCGCCTTCCGGCACGTGGATATGGATATCGCTCTTTTCGAACGCTTCACCCCGGATGCCCAGTTTCGCGGCGCGGCTGCGCATCACCGTACGCGCTGCCTCGATCGATTCCTTCATCACGTCGCCCAGGGTGCCGGTACGGATGATCGCACCTTTGCCCGGCATCTTGACGGCTTCGATGGTCAGCAGCTCGCCGCCCACTTCAGTCCATGCCAGGCCGACCACTTGGCCGATCTGATTTTCTTTTTCGGCGACGCCGAAGTCGAAACGCCGCACACCGAGGAATTTATCGATGTTCTTGGAAGTGACCGCAACCTTCTTCTCTTGCTTCTTCAACAGCAGCAGCTTGACCACCTTGCGGCAGATCTTGGAGATTTCCCGTTCCAGCGAACGCACACCCGCTTCACGCGTGTAGTACCGGATGATGTCGCGGATCGCGCTTTCAGCCAGGCTGATTTCCTCGACCTTCAAACCATTGTTCTTGATTTGCTTAGGCAGCAGGTAACGCAAGGCGATATTGGTCTTTTCATCTTCGGTGTAGCCGGACAGGCGAATCACTTCCATCCGGTCCAGCAGCGCCGGCGGAATGTTGAAGGAATTCGAAGTCGCCACGAACATCACGTCCGACAAGTCGAAATCGACTTCGATGTAATGGTCCGAGAAAGTATGGTTCTGCTCGGGATCCAGCACCTCCAGCAGGGCCGAAGACGGATCGCCGCGGAAATCCATGCCGAGCTTGTCGATCTCGTCCAGCAGGAACAGCGGATTGCGCACTCCGACCTTGGCCAGGCTTTGCAATATCTTGCCTGGCATGGAGCCGATGTAGGTGCGGCGATGGCCGCGGATCTCGGCTTCGTCGCGCACGCCGCCCAGGGCCATCCGCACAAATTTGCGGTTGGTGGCGCGGGCGATCGACTGCCCCAGCGAGGTTTTACCCACGCCCGGAGGACCGACGAAACACAGGATCGGCGCTTTCAGCTTGTCGACGCGCTGTTGCACGGCAAGATATTCCAGGATGCGTTCTTTAACTTTATCCAGGCCGTAGTGGTCGCCTTCCAGCACTTTCTCGGCATTGCCCAGTTCGTTGTTGACCTTGGATTTTTTCTTCCAAGGCAAACCGACCAGCGTATCGATATAGTTGCGCACCACGGTCGCTTCGGCTGACATCGGCGACATCAGTTTCAGCTTCTTCAGCTCGCTCTGCGCCTTTTCCAGCGCTTCCTTAGGCATCTTGGCAGACAGGATCTTCTTTTCCAGCTCTTCCAGGTCCGCGCCTTCTTCGCCTTCGCCCAATTCCTTCTGGATCGCCTTGACCTGCTCGTTCAGGTAGTATTCGCGCTGCGATTTTTCCATCTGGCGCTTGACGCGGCCGCGGATGCGCTTCTCGACTTGCAGGATATCTAGCTCGCCTTCGAGCTGGCCCAGCAGGTGCTCGTAACGTTTGGCGATATTGAAGATTTCTAGGATCACCTGCTTTTGCTCAAGCTTCAGCGGCAAGTGCGCAGCGATGGTGTCGGCCAGGCGGCCGGCGTCATCGATGCCGGACAGCGAAGTCAGGATCTCAGGCGGAATCTTCTTGTTCAGTTTGACGTACTGGTCGAATTGCTGAACGATGGCGCGACGCATCGCCTCCACTTCGGCCTCGTCGCCCAGTTCGGAGTCAACCGGCGTCAGGTCCGCCACAAAATGCGTGTCGAGCTCGCTGATGTGATGGATGCGCGCACGTTGCGCCCCTTCCACCAGCACCTTGACGGTGCCGTCGGGCAGTTTCAACATTTGCAAGATATTGGCGACGCAGCCGATTTCATAAATATCGTCCGGCGACGGTTCGTCCTTGGCGGCGGCCTTCTGGGCCGCGAGCATGATGCTCTTGCCCTGCTCCATGGCAGCTTCAAGCGCCTTGATCGACTTTGGACGACCGACGAACAATGGAATCACCATATGCGGGAATACCACCACATCCCGTAAAGGCAACAGAGGCAACTGAGTTTGTTCAGTAAATGTAGAAGTCGTCATGGTGAGCCCTATCAAAAAATCTTATTAATGATGTTGGCACGAGTGGCCGAAACTCAAGCCCCGGTTTCAACAATAAATCACCACTTCTATTTGCAACTAGTTTGCGATGGCCAATAAAAAAGCCACACGCGAAGGTAACTTCGGGTGGCTTTGCGATTGAAGCCGAATCGTATGTTTTGGCAAATTGTACTACTTTTGGCTCAAAAACCTGCTTAAACCCCTGTTTTTTACATGGCTTTACAAATTTCCGGGTTTTATGCCGCCGCCGGCAGCCGGCCCTTGGCAAGGCCAGCCCGGCGGGATAAACGCTGACGCCTTGCCTGTGCCTTATTTCGCGCCGGACACCTTCGGTTGCTCATGGTAAATCAGCAACGGTTTGGCGCCGCTGTTGACGGTATTTTCATCCACCACGACCTTGGCGACATTCTGCTGGCTTGGCAAATCGTACATAACGTCGAGCAACACATGCTCCAGGATCGAACGCAGGCCGCGGGCGCCGGTTTTGCGCGCCAGGGCGCGTTTGGCGATGGCTTGCAGTGCCGCCGGGCGGATTTCCAGCTCGGCGCCTTCCATCTGCAGCAGCTTGGAATACTGCTTGACCAGGGCGTTCTTGGGCGCGATCAGGATCTCGATCAGCGCTTCCTCGTTCAGCTCGGCCAACGTCGCAATCACCGGCAGGCGGCCGACCAGTTCCGGGATCAGGCCGAAGCGCGTCAGATCCTCGGGCTCGGCATCCAGCAGCACCTCGCTGGAAGTACGCTGGCTCTGGCTCTTCACATTTGCCGAAAAACCAATGCCGCTCTTTTCCGAGCGCTCGGAAATGATCTTGGCCAGGCCGTCGAAAGCGCCGCCGCAGATGAACAGGATGTTGGTAGTGTCGATCTGCACAAAATCCTGGTTCGGATGCTTGCGCCCGCCTTGCGGCGGCACCGAAGCCATGGTGCCTTCGATCAGCTTCAGCAGCGCCTGCTGCACGCCCTCGCCCGAGACATCGCGGGTAATCGAAGGGTTATCCGACTTGCGCGAAATCTTGTCGATTTCATCGATGTACACGATGCCTCGCTGCGCCTTCTCGACTTCGTAATTGCAATTCTGCAGCAGCTTCTGGATGATGTTCTCGACGTCCTCGCCGACATAGCCGGCTTCGGTCAGGGTAGTCGCATCGGCGATCACGAAAGGCACGTTCAGCATGCGCGCCAGGGTCTGCGCCAGCAAGGTCTTGCCGGACCCGGTCGGGCCAACCAGCAGGATATTGCTCTTCGCCAGCTCGATGTCGTCCTTCTTGCCGAGATGCTTGAGGCGCTTGTAATGGTTGTACACCGCCACCGACAAGATCCGCTTGGCAGGCTCCTGGCCGATCACATACTGATCGAGCAGTTCGCTGATTTCCTGCGGAATAGGCAGTTCCGATTTTTGACCATCCAGCGTTTCGACATTCGATGCTTCATCGGTAATGATGTCATTACAGAGATCGATACATTCATCACAAATGAATACCGATGGCCCGGCGATGAGTTTTTTCACTTCATGCTGGCTTTTGCCGCAGAAGGAACAATAAAGCAGTTTTTCGCCGCTGGAAGATTTTTTATCAGACATAAAGGCAGAGTTTAAGTAAAACTATAGAGGGTGGACCACAGCATTGATTCGCGGTATTGATTTTATCTTACCCGCGAAATCCGGATTCGTCACGCCCGGGCGATTTTTGAAAAGCAAAACGCCCGTACCTTTGGGGCCGGGCGTTTTATTCATTACGCAGCAATCAAGCGCGTGTCGCCAGGACTTTATCAATCAGGCCATATTCCACAGCCGCATCCGCGGACATGAAATTGTCCCGGTCCGTATCCTTGCTGATCTGGTCAATGCTTCTGCCGGTCTTTTCCGCCAGGATGCCGTTCAGGCGTTCGCGCAGGTACAGGATTTCACGCGCCTGGATTTCGATATCCGAGGCTTGGCCTTGGGCGCCGCCCAGGGGCTGGTGAATCATGATGCGCGAGTTAGGCAGCGAGAAACGCTTGCCCTTGGCGCCTGCGGCCAGCAGGAAAGCGCCCATCGAGGCGGCCATGCCGGTGCACAAGGTGGAGACTTCCGGTTTGACGAACTGCATGGTGTCGTAAATCGCCATGCCGGCAGATACCGAACCGCCAGGAGAATTGATATATAAAGAAATATCCTTATCCGGATTTTCACTTTCCAGGAACAGCAGTTGCGCCACCACCAGGTTGGCGGTCTGGTCGTTGACCGGACCTACCAGGAAAATGATGCGCTCGCGCAGCAGGCGCGAATAGATGTCATAGGAACGCTCGCCGCGGCCACTCTGCTCAATCACGATAGGCACCATGCCGAGCATGTCAGTATCCAGTGCCGAATTACGATTAAAGCCTGTCATATTTTTCCTTATGGAGAGCGCTCAAAACTTAATCAAACCACCGAACCGGTCCAGGCTTGCGGCCTGGACCTGAGGTACAGCTTAAAATACTGGCTGATTAAGCCTGTTGCCCGTTGTTGCTCATTAATTCATCGAATGCAACCGACTTTTCGGTCACTTTCGATTTGCCCAGCACATAGTTAACGACGTTTTCTTCCAAAACAAGGGCTTCGACCTCTGCCAGGCGGCGGCGATCGCTGAAATAATATTTCAGGACTTGTTGCGGGTCTTCGTAGCTCTGCGCAAAGTCTTCGACTTGGGCTTTGACTTGCTCCGGCGTTGCCTGCAGCTTGTTTTCCTTGACCACTTCGGCCAGGATCAGGCCCAGGCGGACGCGACGCTCAGCCTGGGCTGTGAACAGCTCCGGCGGGAACGGCATGTCGTTGACCTTCATGCCGCGCTGCGCCATGTCCTGGCGAGTCATTTCAACCAGGCGCTCGACGTCTTGGTCGACCAGCGCTTTCGGCACTTCCAGGTCGCTGACCTTGATCAGCGCATCCATCACGCTGTCTTTGTTCTTGGCCTTGACGCGGGAACCGACTTCACGTTCCAGGTTGAGCTTGATGTCAGCGCGCATCTTGGTCAGGTCGCCGTCTTCGATGCCCAGGGTTTTTGCAAACTCGGCATCGACTTCCGGCAGGTGCGCCCATTCCAGCTTCTTCAGCGTGATGGTGAATTCCGCAGTCTTGCCGGCGACGTCCTTGCCGTGGTAATCGGCAGGGAAAGCCAGTTCAAAGGTCTTGGCTTCGCCGACCTTCAGGCCGATGGTCGCGTTTTCGAACTCAGGCAGCATGCGGCCTTCGCCCAGTACGTAAGCATAGTCATCGGCTTTGCCGCCCTGGAATTCAACGCCGTCGATCTTGCCGACGAAATCGACAGTCACGCGGTCGCCGTTCTTGGCTGTCAGGTCGCTGCCGCCATCGCCGTGCGCGCCTTGCTCGCCCTTGACGTGATAGTGCACGCGCTGCTTGCGCAGGATGTCGATGGTCTTGTCGATTTCGGCATCGCTGACTTCAGCCTTGGTCTTTTCGACTTCAACGCTGGTCAGGTCGCCGATCTTGACTTCAGGATAGATTTCGAAAGTAGCATCGAACGCCAGCGTGCCTTCAGCCACGCCTTCGCTGCCCTTTGGCTCGATCCGCGGATAACCGGCAACGCGCAGGTTGTTTTCGTTGGCAGCGGTATTGAAGGCATTGCCGACCTTGTCGTTCAGCACTTCGGTTTCGACCTGGTAGCCGTATTGTGCAGCGACCATCTTCATCGGCACTTTACCTGGGCGGAAGCCAGGCGCTTTTGCGGTGCGGGCGCGGACCTTCAGGCGCTTTTCGACTTCGGTTTGCACTTCGCTCACAGCGATTGTGAGGGTCAGGCGGCGTTCAAGTTTATCCAGAGTTTCGACTGCAGTTGCCATGTGGATCGTCCAAAAATTAAAAATTCCGTGGTGCGGCTAAGGTCAATGCGGGGTAAAACGATGAAATGTTGTCATTTCCACCCCAACCCTGCCGCGCTAAAGTCCGATATTCTATACGTAAAACAGGCCGTTGCGCCAAAACGCATCGCTCCGCGCAGGCAATAAGTCCGCTTATTTGAGCGGAATCGGGCTGCCGGGAGGCACCGGCACCGCGGTAACGCTGTTTTGCGGACTGCCGTCGACCAGCTTATCCGAATAGGTCAGGTAAACCAGTGTATTCCGCTTCGGATCGACCAGCCGCACAATATGCAGGCGCTTGAACAGCACCGACATGCGTTCGGTAAACACATCTTCCTGCAGCGGCAGCTTGGCGCTGAACTGTACTGCGCCGACCTGGCGGCAGGCGATCGATGCTTCCGCCCTGTCCTCCGCCAGCCCGACCGTGCCCTTGACGCCGCCGGTGCGTGCGCGCGACACATAACAGGTCACGCCCTGCACCTTGGGATCGTCGTAAGCCTCGACCACCACCCGGTCATTGCGCCCGACCCAGCGGAACGCGGTGCT
>NZ_JAQGLV010000239.1 GCF_028292705.1 Collimonas fungivorans
TGCGGGCGGGCGACATGTCGAGCGGACGGCGCAGCAGCAACGCGGCGATGCCGGCCGGCGCCGCGAGCCAGAAATAATATTTGCTCCACTGCGACAGCAGCGCCCGTGCGTGGATCTCGCCATCACCGCCGTAGTGCGACACCATCGCATCAAGCAGCTCGGTACGGTAGGCGCCGAGCTGGGTCAATGGGATGCAAACGGATTCTGCGGCCTCGTTTTCCGTCTCCGAGACGGCCTGGCTGTCGTGTGGTTTTCCGAGCCAGACATGCTCGAGATAGGATGCCATCGATTCAGGCGCGAGCGCGGCGAAACAATGCGCCGGCGCGCCGCCCGGATTCAGGACAGTTCTCTGCAAGATATCCATCAGCGGCCGCTCAGCTTTTCGCGCCGCGCCTGCGCAATCAACAAGATGAGCAGGTATGGCGCGCCGATCATGGCGGTCAGCACGCCGGCCGGAATCTCCCGCGGGGCAAGCAGCGTACGGGCGGCGACATCGGCCAAGACCAGCAGCAGCGCGCCGCACGCAGCGGCCAGCCAGAGCCGGGTACGATGCGTGCGTGCTCCCAGCATTACCGCCAGGTGCGGCGCCATCAGGCCGATGAAACTGACCGGTCCGACAGCAGCGACCGCCGCGCAGGCGGCAAGTGTCGCCACCGTCAGCACCAGCGGCCGCAATATGGCAATCGGCAGGCCGAGCGCCGCCGCCTGGTCGTCGCCCAGCGACAGCAGGTCGAGCGGCCTGGCCAGCAACGCCAGCACCGGCAGCGCCAGCAGGCACCAGGGCAGCAATGTGGCCACTTCGCCCCAGCTGCGGCCGTAGGTGCCGCCGACCAGCCACACCACAAAACGCGCGGGCTGCACGCTCTGCTGCGTGATCAGCCACTGCGACAGCGTAGTCCAGAGGGTGCCGAGGACCAGTCCGGTGAGCGCTACCGCCATCGGTGCATAACGATGGCGGCGGTTGAGCAGCAATGTCAGCAGCAGCGTGGCGGCGCCGCCGGCGAGCGCGGCGACGGCAAGGGTCGAATGGGCCGCGAACGGCCACAGGATCAGTGCAATGAAAGTCGCCAGTCCGGCGCCCTGGGTGACGCCAAGCACTTCAGGGCCGGCCAGCGGATTGCGCACGATGCTCTGCATCAGCACCCCGCTTGCCGCCAGCAACGCTCCGGCCAGCAGTGCGCACAAAAGGCGCGGCAGACGCAGGTCGAGCAGCATCCGGGTTACTTCGTCGCGCCCTTCCAGCGCGGCGATCCAGCCGGCCGGGCCGATCAGCTTCGCGCCCAGCGAGGCGCCGGCAAACAGCAGCGTGCAGCCAACCAGCAGCAACCCGGCGGCGATCAAGGGCCATGGCAGCGCTGTAAGCATGCGCACGGCGCGCGTTCCGGCGTCGGACATCGGCCGTTCCTGCCCCGCCGCCATTGCGCCCGACCATACGATGCCGCTGCGGATCATGGCCAGCATCAATGGCGTGCCGACCAGTGCGATCGCCACCCCGGTCGACAGCGTGGCATCAAGGTCGAGCGCCAACACCGCGCTGTCGGTAACCAGCACCAGCGCGCCGCCCACCAATGCCGACAAGGGCACCAGGGCGCCCAGTTTCGATGCTTTTGCGCCGCGCAGCTGGCGCAGCAGGTTCGGCGCAATCAAGCCGACATACGA
This sequence comes from Collimonas fungivorans, assembly GCF_028292705.1. GTDB lineage: Bacteria > Pseudomonadota > Gammaproteobacteria > Burkholderiales > Burkholderiaceae_D > Collimonas > Collimonas fungivorans_B. The sequence goes on from NZ_JAQGLV010000239.1 coordinate 1,660, forward strand.
CAGCGGCCCGGCAATGCTGACCGCGACGCTGGCAAAACCCACTGCCACCACCATGGCGGCAATCCGCGTCGCATCGATCCGCACGCCGGCGGCAGCTGCCGCCTCGTCGCCCAGCACGAAAGGGTTGAGCGGCCGCATCACGAACGGCAAGGCAATCAGCGGCAGCACCAGCCATGCCATGGCCAGCTTGAGGCCGTCCGCGCCCGGTTGATACAGGCTGCCGCTGGCCCATAGCGCGGCGCCAGCGATGCTTTGCTCGAAAAACGCCAGCACCAGCGTCGCCACTGCCGAAAACAGCAGCATGCAAACGCTGCCTGCCAGCACCAGCCGCAGCGGCGTCGCGCGCCAGCCGGCTGCCGCCACCACGCAGACAGCGGCGGCCAGGCCGCAGCCGAACAGCAGCGGCACCGATGCCGCGCCGGCAAGCGCAGGAATCACCATCGCTGCCAGCAAGCCCAGCTGGGCGCCACTGGTAATGCCGAGTAAATCAGGGGAAGCGAGCGGATTGCGCGTAAGCGCCTGGAACAGCGCTCCAGCCACGCCGAGGCAGCCGCCGGCGACCAGCGCCGCCAGCACGCGCGGCGCACTCAAATCGAACAGCAGTATGCGGTTAAGTATGGCGGCATCACCGCCTTGCGCAGACGCCGCCAGCCACTGCTGCACGCCGGGCGCCAGGCGCACGGCCGCGGTGACGACGATCAGCAGCAAGAGTGCTGCCCCGATCAGGCCTGCCCTGCTTTTCATCGGCGCATGCCGGCTTGCGAGCGCCGTGCCTGGGCGCAGCGGAGATTGGCCTGCTAACGCGGTCATGCAGCGAGATCCTTATCGACGCCGTTTTCACGCAACGCTGCCGGTGGAGAGGCCTCTCCATAGGCTGGTACGCACATCGGCGCGCCTGTCAGGGGATGGGCGATTTTCAGCATGGTTACGTCGAATGTTTCGTGCAGATGGTGCGGCGCCAGCATGGCGTCGGGCGAACCATGCGCAATGATTTTGCCAGCGCGCATCAGGACGATTTCGTCGCTGAATGCAGCAGCCTGGTTCAGGTCGTGCAGCACCCAGACAATGGTCAGCCCCTGCTCCTGGTTCAAGCGGCG
>NZ_JAQGLV010000282.1 GCF_028292705.1 Collimonas fungivorans
TTCAATGGAAACACACCGACCCAGTTGCGGCTGTTCAGCTTCTGGGCCGGGGTGCTGTAGTTAAAGACAATCGTGCTGCCCTGGCGCACGATCGGGGTCGCTGTCGACAAGGTCGATGGCGTGATGACGCCGATCTGCGGATCGGTCCATGCCGGCCACGGGCTTTCCACGTGCCCCGCCAGCCGGCGCCAGAAGGTCGGGTCGGAATCGGCTTTCACGCTGAAGTCGTACCATCCTTTGGAGGCCCAGACCGGCGCCGGTATGCTGAGCGTCTGTCCGGCGCCGACCAAATAGCGCTGCGGCAGGCCGGAAAACGGCCCGGTGTTGTGGGTGATGGTGAAGATGCAGGGCCTGGACGCCGCCTGGTTGGACAGCGTCAGCACAATCGCGGCGCGGAAAAAATCGTCGTGGGCGCGCACTTCGGGCAGGCCGTTGCCGCCATTGTTCGCATTTAAAAAACTGCCGCGCATTTCCCTGAAAAAGCCGTTTGGGCCGTGCACGCGCAGTTCGTAGTCATTGGTGGTCCAGTTGCCGATCTTGACTTCCGGCAGGCTCTTGCCTGCTTCAACCGCGTAATGCCATGGCCCATCCGTGCGCAGGTTCGAGTAGGCGATGAACGCCGCGCCGGTGCGCCCGGTGTTGCCGAACTTGAGCGTCAGCTCGCGATGGCCGGAGGATGCCGATATCTTGCCGTCGACGCAGAGCTGGTACGGCAGCGGACAGGCGGGACGCGGCTTGCGGTTCGATTCTTGCACCGGCAGCGTTTGCTGCACGGGAGGAACCGCGTCGACTGGAGAGTTCACTTCATGGTAGGGCGGCGCCGGCGTGATCTGTGGCCATGCCTTGTTGGGATTCTTGAAATCGAAAGCCGAAGTCAGGTCGCCGCATACGGCGCGGCGCCATGGCGAGATGTTCTGGCAGCTGATTTTTCCCCTGTCCAGCCCTTTGCCGGCCACCATCCACTCTTCCAGGAAGCGCAGCACGGAGGTATGGTCGAACAGCTGGGAACAGACGCGCCCGCCCTTGCTCCATGGAGAAATCACCATCATCGGCACCCGCGGCCCCAGGCCCTTCGACTCCTGGCCGTAGAGTTCGCCTGCGGTCGGGTCGGCCAGCGTGGTCAATCCCTTGTCGGCGTTCAGCGGCGGGATATTGGATGGCATATGGTCGAAAAAACCGTCGTTCTCGTCGTAGTTGATCAGGAATACTGTCTTCGACCACACCTCGGGATTGCTGGCGAGCGCGTCCAGCAGCCGGGACGAGAGGTCTTCGCCGGCGTTGGGCGAGGCTTCCGGATGTTCGCAGTATTCGTAGGGAGCAAAGATCCACGAGACCTGCGGCAAGGCGGTTTTGCCGTTGATGCCGTCGATATCGCGCTTGAAGGCCTGGACCAGCATATCGCCTTTGGTGCCTGCCGTATTGTCCTTGGTCGAACCGGGAATCAATGCCCGTCCCTTGAGATACAGGGGCGAGGTCGGCTTCAGCCTGCTGCCGTCGCTCTCGACGCGGAACTGTTTGAAGTAGGCCAGGTAGTTGTCGCCGTAGTTGTCGAATTCCTGGTAAGCCTTCCAGCTGACGTTGTTGGCTTCCAGCACCTCCGCGTAGGTCTTCCAGTTCGGCGCGCCGGCGATGGTTGCGGGGCTGATGTCGTCGTTGTTGATATCGCCGTTGTAGATCGGGTTGGCGTTGTAGAGGCTGCCCTGGTTGAGCCCGGTGATGTTGTCGCCGGCGCTGCCGGACAAGGCATAAAAGCGGTTGGGGTCGGTCGGCCCGAAAATCGAGCAGTGGTAAGCGTCGCAGATGGTGAAGGCATCTGCCAGCGCGTAGTAGAAAGGCAGGTCGCCGCGGTCGAAGTAGCCCATGGTCTTGGCGCCCTTCTTGGCGATCCAGGCATCCCAGTTCTTCCAGGTATTCTCGGACCCTTTCCAGCTGTGGTTCAGGCCGACCTTGGTGGCGTTGCTGCCCTGTGCATCGAAATGATAAGGCAGCACGTAGGAAGCGCCCGCTTGCGTCGGCTGGTACCAGACCGGCTTGCCGCCGGGAAGCGAAATGGCGCGCGGATCGCCGTAGCCGCGCACGCCGGCCAGCATGCCGAAGTAATGGTCGAACGAGCGATTTTCCTGCATGAAGATGACGACGTGTTCAACGTCTGCAATCGTGCCGGTGCGGTTGTTGGCGGGCACCGCCAGCGCTTTCTGGATTGCATCGGGAACCGCGAAAGTGGCGCCTGCCGCGGCGGCGGCGCGCAGGAAATTACGTCTCGCTTTTGAATCCATCATCTTCCCTCAGTTGGCCCAGTTGATCTGCACACCAGGATTGATTTGAGCGCGTTGCCTTGGCCGGATAGGCAAGGTTGCGCATCAGCGGCGTTGAGTCTAACCGGGGTTTGTTACTGCCTGATGACTGGCGCCACCGGCGCCGTCGGCGATAGTGATTGAGACGGCATTTCAAGCGCATAATCGACGCCATTGATCTGCCGTATCCTGGAAAGATACCTGTCGCTCAATATGTCATGCGTGGCGTCGTAGTAGTCGCTCCGGATGTGCAACAATCCGAGCACGGTATGCTCCAGGTGATCGGTCTGGTGAGGCCGTTGCTCAAGCACGGATTTGCGCAGCACATCGAGGCCGCCCAGCGCCTGGCTCCAGACAATCATGGGAATTTCGTAACCCGATTTATCTACGACAGACTGGCCTGCATGATCGCGTGTATGCCCTACTTCCTGCGCATGGTCAGAACTGAAAAGCAGCGCTGCGGCATGGTCGGGGGTGGCCTTGATCGTACTTTGGATCAGGTTGCCCAGCACATGGTCGCCGTAGGCAATCGCATTGTCGTATTCATTGCGTTGCTGCCTGATCCACATCGAGCGTCCTGCATCGGTAAGCATCTTCGACACGGCATCGTCCATGCCATCGAATTGCGCAAATTCCTTCGGGTAGCGCATGTCGTAAGTCGGGTGTGCGCCCAGCAAATGCACAACGATCAGTTTTTTCGGCGCATCGTCGGCCAGGGCCCGGTCAAAACCCGCGAGAAGATTGCCGTCGAAATTATTCTCTCCGCGCCCGGAGCCCTTATTGATGAAAACCCGCTCATCGGCTTGCCTCGACACCAGCCCCAGCCAGCCATCGTTGGGAACCTGGTTGGATAGCCAGTAGGTTTTATAACCCGCCTCTTCGGCCAGCATCAGGACATCGGGTTTCTTGTTCCACGCTTCAGGGTCTTCAAGGGTGGCCGGCGTCAGCATTTTCATGAGAGAGGTCATGGTCGCCGGTTCCGACGACAGCACGTCCTTGAACACGATCAACTGGTCGCGCATGGCGTCGAGTTTTGGCGTGGTGCGGCGTGGATAGCCATACAAGGACATATTGCTGCGGTTGAAGCTCTCGCCGATGACCCACACCACGGTGTTCCTGTGGGCGCCGTAGTATTCCACTTTCCAGTCGGCGCGTTGCGCCATGTTGCTGGTGATTGCATGTTGCATGGCGCTGGCGGCGGCCAGCTGCTGCTGGTAGTCGCTATAGCGTATCGGCCAGAACAGCAGCGGATTTTCCTTGGCCATGGTGGGGTTGAAATGCATGGCGATAAATAGCGCAAGCATGGTGAACACCGTGACGCTTGCGCTGCGGCTGGTCCGCGCGGGGGGCATGCCTGACAGCATGCCGGACTCTGTGCGATACAGGCGGCGTTCCATGTAAATGGCAAGTATCGTGATTGCAAGAAAGGCCAGCACGGCCTGGGCGGCTTCGCGCCAGTTATGCAGGAAGAACTCGTTGCTTTCTCCCGGATTCGTATTCAGGATTGCTTGCAGCACCATGGAGTGATTCGGCCGCAGTCCAAAATAATCGCGCAGGAAACCTTTAATGGCGGCGTCCAGGAAAAACAGCAGGTAGAGGGCAATCGAAACAGCGGAGATCCAGCGCCGCCTCGGCTTGCCGAGCGCGAGCAATCCGACCAGCCCCAGCAGGCAAGCAGTCATCAGGACGCCGGTCTTGGCCAGTTCGTTGACGCTCAGCATGCCGAGCGCCCAGAATCCACCCAGTCCTGCCAGCCCGATGTACAGCCGCTTGGCTAGCGCTTTCAATTTTTCTGGTTGGTTTGCAGCCTGTGGATAATCGCTTCGGTGAATTCGCGGGTGGATGCCTTACCCTTGAGATCGCCGGTTGCGACATGGTCTTTGTTGAGCGTATCGGTGATCGCGGTGCGCAGCCGCAGCGCCAGGTCCTGGTGGCCGACATGGTCCAGCATCTGGCCCGCTGCCAGCAGCAGGGAAATCGGGTTGGCGATGCCCTTGCCGGCGATGTCCGGCGCCGAGCCGTGCACCGCTTCGAAGATGGCGCAGTCGTCGCCGATGTTGGCGCCGGGGGCCATGCCCAGGCCGCCTACCAGGCCCGCCATCTGGTCTGACAGGATGTCGCCGAACAGGTTGGTGCACAGGAGCATGTCAAACTGCCAGGGATTGAGCACCAGCTGCATGGCGCAGGCGTCGACGATCATGTCGTTCATCTGTACCTTGCCTTCGTATTCGCGTGCGATTTCCCGCGCGGCTTCGAGGAAGATGCCGGTCAGCGCCTTGAGGATGTTGGCTTTGTGGACTACGGTGATTTTCTTGCGGCCGTTCTTGACTGCGTATTCAAAGGCGAAGCGCGCAATCTTCTTGCAGGCTTCGCGCGTGTTGATGCCGGTGGAGACTGCCACGGCGCGCGGATCGTCGCCGACCGGGATGTAGTATTCATGCGCCACATAGAAGCCGCCGATGTTTTCCCGCACCAGCACGATGTCGATGTCTTCGAAGCGGCCGGGCACGATGGTCACCGCCGGCCGCACATTGGCGTACAGCTGGAATTCTTCGCGCAGGCGCACGTTGGAGGAGCGGAAGCCTTCGCCGATCGGCGTGGTCAGCGGGCCTTTCAGGGCCAGCTTGTTCTTGCGGATGCTGGCCAGCGTGGCGGCCGGCAGCGGGTCGCCGGCGCTGGTGACGCCGGCCACGCCTGCCTGCTGGATATCCCAGGAAAACGGAGAACCCAATGCGTCCAGCACCTTGACCGTGGCTTCGACGACTTCAGGGCCGATGCCGTCGCCAGGAATCAGCGTGGCGGGGATTTGTTTTAGTGTCGGGCTATTCATGGAATCCTCTTGAGTGCGTATTCTTGGTGCAGGCGCGTGGGAAAGGCGGTGAGATTCACAATATTAGCACCGCAAAGCTTTCGGGTAGTTTACAAAGACGTCAGGCGAGGCAAAGCCCGCGATATCGCTGTCGCGTTGAAATTCGAACAAGGGAACGGAGGCAGGTTGCCGTTGCGCCAGCCGCAGAGCGAGCTGGCGCAAACGGGTTGCCGCAAAATCCTGCGGCTGGCTGATTACTTCTTAGGCAGCGACAGTCTCGGCCGCGGCAGCGACGTCTTCCTCATCCGACACCGAACTGCGGATCAGGTGGTCGAATGCGCTCAGCGACGCCTTGGCGCCCTCGCCGACCGCGATCACGATCTGCTTGAACGGCACGGTAGTAACGTCGCCAGCGGCGAACACACCGGGGATTGAGGTCTGGCCCTTGGCGTCGACTTCGATTTCGCCGTGGCGCGACAGGGCGATCGTGCCCTTCAGCCATTCGGTGTTCGGCACCAGGCCGATCTGCACGAACACGCCTTCCAGCTCGACCTTGTGCACGGCATCGGTCTTGCGGTCCTTGTAGACCAGGCCGTTGACTTTCTTGCTGTCGCCGGTGATTTCGGTGGTTTGCGCCGAAGTGAACACAGTGACGTTTTTCAGGCTGTGCAGCTTGCGTTGCAGCACCGCATCGGCGCGCAGCTCATCGCCGAATTCGATCAGCGTCACGTGCGACACCAGCCCAGCCAGGTCGATTGCTGCTTCCACGCCGGAATTGCCGCCGCCGATCACCGCCACGCGCTTGCCCTTGAACAGCGGGCCGTCGCAGTGCGGGCAGTAGGCGACGCCGTGGTTACGGTATTCGCGTTCGCCCGGCACGTTGATTTCGCGCCAGCGGGCGCCAGTGGCCAGCACCACGGTCTTGCTCTTGAGCGAGCCGCCGTTGGCCAGCTTGATTTCGATCAGCTTGCCTGGCACCAGCTCGGAGGCCAGCTGCACGTTCATGATGTCGACTTCATAGCTCTTGACGTGCTGTTCCAGCGCGGTGGCGAACTTCGGTCCTTCGGTTTCCTTGACGGAGACGAAGTTCTCGATCGCCAGCGTATCCAGCACCTGGCCGCCGAAACGTTCCGACACCACGCCGGTGCGAATGCCCTTGCGCGCTGCATAAATCGCAGCCGCCGCGCCGGCAGGACCGCCGCCGACGATCAGCACGTCGTAAGGCGCCTTGGCGCTCAGTTCGACCGCCTTGCGGGCGCCGGCGCCGGTATCCAGTTTGGCGAGGATTTCTTCGACGCTGGTGCGGCCTTGGCCGAACACTTCACCGTTCAGGTAAGTGGTTGGCACTGCCATGATTTCGCGTTTTTCCACTTCGTCCTGGAACAATGCGCCGTCGATGGTGGCCTGGCGGATGCGCGGATTGATCAGCGCCATCACGTTCAGGGCTTGCACTACTTCAGGGCAGTTCTGGCAAGACAGGGAGATATAGGTTTCGAATACATAATCGCCATCCAGGTTGCGGATCTGTTCGATCACGGCTTCGTCCAGCTTCACCGGGTGGCCGCCGACTTGCAGCAAGGCCAGCACCAGCGATGTGAATTCGTGGCCCATCGGAATCGCGGCAAAACGGATGCCGGTATCGACGCCTGGGCGATTGATGGAGAAAGACGGTTTGCGTTCATTGTCGTCGCTGCGCTCGGTCAGCGTGATGCGATCCGACAGCGTGGCGATTTCCTGCAACAGCGATTGCAGTTCACGAGACTTGTCACCGTTGTCCAGCGACGCAACGATCTCAATCGGTTGCACGATTTTTTCCAAATAGCTTTTCAATTGGGTTTTGAGATTTGCATCCAGCATGGCGGTTCCTTGCATTCGTGACGATAAATAAATGGTACTGCGAGGGGTACTGCAAGTTCGAGCCCGCTTCGGGCCCGAACCGTAAAACACTTGCGGGTATTAGATCTTGCCGACCAGGTCCAGCGATGGCGTCAGGGTTGCTTCGCCTTCTTTCCATTTGGCTGGGCAAACTTCACCTGGGTGCGATGCTACGTATTGCGCTGCCTTGACCTTGCGCAGCAGTTCCGAAGCGTCGCGGCCGATGCCGTTGTCGTGGATTTCGTACAGCTTGATCAGGCCTTCTGGATTGATCACGAAAGTGCCGCGCAGCGCCAAGCCTTCTTCTTCGATCAGCACTTCAAAGTTGCGCGACAGCGTTGTAGTAGGATCGCCGATCAGCGGGTAGTTCACTTTCTTGATCGCGTCCGATGTGTCGTGCCATGCTTTGTGGGCGAAATGGGTGTCGGTCGAGATGCCGTAGATTTCCACGCCCAGTTTCTGGAATTCAGCGTAGTTGTCGGCCAAGTCTTCCAGTTCTGTCGGGCAGACGAAAGTGAAGTCAGCCGGGTAGAAAACGAATACCGACCATTTGCCCTTCAAGGTTTCCTGGGTGACCGGCACGAACTTGCCGTTATGGAGAGCAGTTGCAGAGAATGGCTTAACTTGTGTATTGATCAAAGACATAGTGTTTTCCTTACTAAGGCTGGGTTGAAGAAATCTAGGTAGCAACGATAAACCAGGTTGGTTCATTTGTATAATTGATTTAATTTTCTGTTTCGATTCATAATAACTATCGATAACGAGTGAAATCCTCCTTTGAATACGGTTTTGCCTTGGTACAAATCATGCTTTCCAGGCAATCAATAGAAAACTGATCCTGAAATGAATGGACGTTTTACCGGGCTGTTAGTTTAAGCAAACTGCCTGGATTCGTCATGCCGAGATAACAGTTGTAGAACAAAACCCTGCAGGCGCGCAAGGTAGCAGCGCCTGTATCCGTGCATGTATCTGTGTATGTAACGCAATGTAATGACCAGGAAATATATCCAAAATATAATTCCCGCCCGGAACGCCTCAAAAAGCGCGTAACAGTGGCGCCAGCTTCTTATCAAGACAAGCCCCGACAATACTTCCGAAAGTTCTCATGCATAAAAAGATGTGTCTGACTGCCCTGGCCGCCTTGGCCGTTTCCGGTTGCGGCAGCAACGGCAGCAGCAACCTTGGCGTCAACAGCCCCGACAATACGATCCCCGAGGGAACGGTGCTGAAGCTAGGACTGTTAGAGACTACCGACATTCACCAGAACGTGCTGAGCTACGATTATTACGGCTTGAAGGCCGACACCAGCCTCGGCCTTGAGCGCACCGCAACCCTGATCAAGGGCGCGCGCCAGGAAAATCCCAACAACCTGTTGCTGGACGATGGCGACGTCATCCAGGGCACCCTGCTCGGCGATTACCAGGCGGTGGCGGCGCCGGTCACCTGCAGCGGCACGCTGGCGGTGCACAAGGTGATGAACGCCCTGAAGTACGACGGCGCCGGCATGGGCAACCACGAATTCAACTATGGCCTCGATTTCCTGAGCCAGATCACCAATACCGATTTCGGCGTGCCGGGCGTGCAAAAAGGCAGTAACTGCGGCGCGCCTAACTTTCCGCTGGTGCTGTCCAACGTGGTCGGAGTCTCGTCAGGCAAGCCGATCTTCAATCCATACGCCCTGATCGCCAAACAGTTCACCGCCACCAAACCCGACGGCGGCAGCATGAACGTGGCGCTCAACGTCGGCATCATCAGTTTCGTGCCGCCGCAGATCATGGACTGGGACCAGAAAAACCTGGCCGGCAAGGTGATGGTCAACGGCGTGCAGGAATCGGCGCTGAAATATGTACCGGAGATGCGCAGCAAGGGCGCCGACCTGGTGGTGGCGCTGTCGCACGGTGGCCTGGATGCTTCGCCGTACAGCCCGAAAATGGAAAACGGCAGCCTGTACCTGGCCACCACCGGCATCGACGCCTTGATGCTGGGCCACGCCCACCTGATTTTCCCGCAAGCGCGTGAAGCCGGCGCGCCGGCCATCGATGCTTCGCTGTCGGCGTTGCCGAGCACCCTGGTGGATACCAGCAAGGGCCTGGTCAACGGCATTCCGGCAGTGATGGCGCAGAGCTGGGGCCGGCGCCTGGGCATCATCAAGATGGTGCTGAAATACCAGGGTGGCAAATGGGTGGTGCAGAAAGACCAGACCAGCGTCGAAGCGCGCGGCTTCAAATATGCCGACGGCAAGACCATTATCGACGCCGATCCGTCGATTGCACCGCTGGTCGCCGCTGAACACCAGGCTACATTGTCCTACGCCACGCAACCGCTGGGCACCACGACCGATTTCGAGATGTCCGCGTATTTCTCGCTGGTGGGCGACGTCAGCGCGATCCAGGTCGTCAACCAGGCGCAGATCGACTATGTGAAAACCTTCCTCGCCAGTTCCACCGATCCGGTGCTGGCCAGCTACAAGTCGATCCCGGTGATTTCCTGCAGTGCGCCGTTCAAGGCCGGCCGCAACGGCCCGACCGACTTTACCGACGTCGCTCCCGGCGCTTCCCCGGCCGCGCCGTTCGGCTTGCAGGTGCGCAATCCGGGCGATCTGTACTTGTACGGCAACAACAACCTGCAAGCGGTCAAGATCAAGGGTTCCGACCTGAAAAACTGGCTGGAAACCGCGGCCAAACAATTCGCCATGATCAATCCGGCCAGCACCGGCGAGCAAGACCTGGTGCCGTCCTATTCGACGATCTTCAACTACGATGTGTTCTACGCCGAAAACAACGCGATGCAATACCAGATCGACGTCACCAAACCGGCCGGCAGCCGCGTCGTCAACCTGACCTACGCCGGCAAGGCGGTAGCCGATACCGACGATTTCATCGTCGCCACTAATGACTACCGTGCGGGCGGCGGCGGCAACGTGCCGGGCATCGACGGCAGCAAGACCATCATCAAATCGCCGGACGCCAGCCAGGCGGTGGTCAGCGCCTACCTGAAAAAACAGGGCAAGATCACCAATGCGGCAAACGGCAGCGGGCAAAGCTGGAGTTTCGTCAAAGTGGCTACGCAAGGCCCGGTCATCCTGCGTTCGGCGCCGGGCAAGCTGGCGGTGGCGCAAGCGCTGGGCCTGGGCCGGGTGACAGCGGAAGGCGCGCTGGATGCCAGCGGTTTTGCCAAGTATGCAATCGACTTGAGCAAATGATGAAAAACGGGAAATCGCTTGCGATGACGCTCTTGCTGCCGACGCTGCTGACCGCGGCGCTGGGGGCATGCACCAGCGAAGTAGTGCCGGACAATGCCCGCATCGAATCAGTCGGCATGCTGGCCTTGCACGGCCGCCAGGTCAGCGCGATTACCCAGCTGCAAGCCTGGGCTGCAGCGGGCCGGCCGGTGGCGCAGCGCGAACTGGCGCTGGCGCTGGCGTCGATTCCCGACCAGTCCGCGCAAGCCGGCGCCTGGCTGGAGAAAGCGGCGGCAGCGGGCGACACGGAATCCCGGTTTCAGCTGGCGCAAGCGCTTTATCAAGGCAGCCTGGGACTCAAGCTTGACCAGGCCCAGGCCTGGAGCTGGTATGAGCGTGCGGCCAAGTCAGGCAATGCAAAAGCCAGTTTCATGCTGGCCCGCATGGCGAAATACGGCGAAGGCGTGCCGCGCGACCTGAAACTGTCGGCCACCTGGCTGCTGGAGGCCAGCAAGCAGGGCAATGCGCAGGCGATGTTCCTGCTGTCGAACGCCTATGCCGCGGGCGAAGGCGTGGAACAGAATCCGCAGCTGGCGCGGGAATGGCTGGAACGTTCGGCCGAGGGCGACTTTCCGGTCGCGATACAGGCCCTCGCCATGAGCCTGGAGGGCGGCGGCCAGCATGGCGAACACGATCCTGTGCGGGCGCGCCACCTGATCAAGGAAGCCACCGACGAGCGCAGCATGCGCTGGAATAACTACCAGTAAGCGCAGAAAGTAGGGCGGCTCGGGCCGTCCGAATTTTCCTTATTTCTGTCCTCATATCCGGCAGAGTAGAATTAGCCAGGAACCTGTGTGCCCATCCGGCGTCATATGCCGGCTGCCGGCCTTTGCATCGGCCGCATCTGCACACACCAGCCCCGGATTTTTCATGAGGATTTTTCATGCTCTTGTCACCACGACGAACTTTCGTTGCCGCCCTCTTCCTCACCGCCACCCAGATCGCCTTTGCGCAAGCGCCGAAAACCGTCTTCCTTGAAGAGCTGACCTGGACCGAGCTGCGCAGCCAGGTCCAGGCCGGCAAGACCACCATCCTGATTCCCATCGGCGCCACCGAGCAAAGCGGTCCCGATGTCGCGCTGGGCAAGCATAATGTGCGGGTGAAGATCCTGTCGCAGCGGATTGCGGAAGGACTGGGCAATGCGCTGGTGGCTCCGGTGATCGCTTATGTGCCGGAAGGTAATTACGCGCCGCCCACATCCCACATGCGCTTTCCCGGCACCATCACGATCCCGGACGATGTTTTCCAGAAGATGCTGGAATCGGCCGCCAACAGTTTCAAGGTCCACGGTTTCAAGAACATCGTTTTCCTGGGCGACCATGGCGGTTACCAGAACGATATCAAGAAAGCCGTGGCGCAACTGAACAAGAGCTGGGCCGGTTCGCCGGCGCGGGCCATCCTGCCGCCGGAATATTACGCCGCCAGCTCGGACGGTTATGCCGAGATACTGCGCAAGCGCGGTTATCGCGACGATGAAATCGGCACCCATGCCGGGCTGGCCGACACCTCGCTGCAGCTGGCCGTGGCGCCGCAGATGGTGCGCCAGGACAGCCTGCGCAACGGTCCCAAGCTCGGCCTGGCCGACGGCGTCTATGGCGGCGATCCGCGCCGCTCCAGTGCTGAAATCGGCCAGCTCGGCATCGACAACATCGTGACGCAGACCGTCAAGGCGCTCAAGGCCGAGACCGCAGCCCGCTGAATTATCACTTCAATTACTGGCACTACTTTGCTGCTTATTTAATCAAGGAACCATCATGCAATTTCGTTCTTGCCGCTCCTGTCATCTATCGCGCCTCGCCATCTCCGTCAGCAGCGCCCTGGCAGTCTTGTCCGTCGCCGCCGGCGCATCCGCCGCGCCGGCGGCACCCGCCGCCATCGCCACCGTGGCCGGCATGCCGGCCGTGGTCAACCCTGCCAACCTGTACAGCGAAGCCGGCGCCGGCCACCTCAGCCCGGTGGTAGCCGACGCATTGCCGCGGATTTATGTGCCCAACCTGCGCTCCAACGATGTGTACGTGATCGATCCGGCGACCTTCAAGGTAGTCGAGAAATTCCGCGTCGGCTACAGCCCGCAGCACGTGGTGCCGGCCTGGGACCTGAAAACCCTGTGGGTGGCGAACAATGCCGAAGGCCGGCCCGACGGCAGCCTGACGCCTATCGATCCGAAGACCGCCAAACCAGGCAAGGAAGTGGCGGTGGAAGATCCCTACAATATGTACTTCACGCCGGACGGCAAGGAAGCTATCGTGGTGGTGGAAGCGCATGCCCAGCTGGATTTCCGCGATGCGCACACGATGGCCTTGAAATCGAGCCTGCCGGTGTCGGAATGCAAGGGCATCAACCACGCCGATTTTTCGATCGACGGCAAATACGCCCTGTTCACCTGCGAGTTCGGCGGCAAGCTGGCCAAGATCGACATGGTCAACCGCAAGGTGCTCGGTTACCTGCTGCTCGACAAGAAAGGCATGCCGCAGGACATCCGCATCGCGCCGGACGGCAAGGCGTTTTTCGTGGCCGACATGATGGCCGACGGCATCTATGTGGTGGATGGCGACAGCTTCACCAAGACCGGTTTCATCAAGACTGGCGTCGGCACCCACGGCTTGTACCCGAGCCGCGACGGCAGCAAGCTGTACATCTCCAACCGCGGCTCGAACAAAGTCCACGGCGCGCGCCATGGCAAGGGCAGCATCTCGGTGCTCGACTTCGCCACGCGCCAGGTGGTGGCCAACTGGCCGATCCCGGGCGGCGGTAGCCCGGACATGGGCAACGTCAGCGCGGACGGCAAGATGCTGTGGCTGTCGGGCCGTTTCGACGACGTCGTGTACGCCATCGACACCACCAGCGGCGCGGTCAAATCGATTCCTGTCGGCATGGAGCCGCACGGCCTCACCGTATGGCCGCAACCGGGCCGTTATTCGCTGGGCCACACCGGCAATATGCGCTGACCGGCGCTGCTCCCCGCTGCCCTGCCTGCGTTACCGAACGCGCGGGCAGGACGCCGGCACCTGGGCGCCGAATAAAACCGCCTGGCCGCAGGCCGACGCAAACATGGCGCGGTTGTCGTGGCCGACGCCGGGCACTTGCACCAGCTCCTGCTGCAATCCGGATGGATGGCGTTTTTGCAGGTAGCTGAAATAGGACAGGCCGCGCGCCAGGCGATAAGGGCCTTGCGCCATCGCCGGGCAGGAGCGGTCGATGAAATGCGTGTAAGGGTTGGTGTCGGCCATGCCCAGCAGGTAGGTCACCTTGCGCGCGGCATAGCGTGTTTCAAGTCCAGCCACATCTTGTCCGGCGACGTAGGCCGGGATCGCGTTCAAACCGTATTTCCATTGATTAACGCCCGGGCATGCAGCCGCATCGGCCGGCTGGAAAGCGCCGTCCTGGCCCGGCCTGCTGTTGTCGAAATACAGGTAGGTCGAGGGATTCGCCACCACATAACGCACGCCGATCCCGGCCTTGCGCAGCTCCGCTTCGGCCTGCCCTGTTACGGCGTAGCGCTGGACAATCTGGGCTCCGGCGGAATGCCCCGCCACCACCACTTCTGCCAGGGCTGGATAAAGCTTGCGGTCGGCGAAATGTTCAAGCACGGCATCCATGGCGCTGAACGAGCTGACGGCGGCAGGACTGCGCGCCGGCTCGCCGCCCTTCCAGCCCTCTTGCGTCCAGGCCAGCGTCGTAGCCGGCAGCTGAAACGCCTGCAGGTCAGGCGGCGTCAGGAATTGCGGCGCAATCACCAGGCTGCCGGCGCCGGCAGCACCGGCATCGGCGACCGCCTGGCGTCCTGATTCAAAATAGACGTCGGCATTGCGCAAAGTACCGTGGACCACGATCAGCACCCGCTTCACATCCGGCGCCGGCGCATCGATCCGATGGTCGGCATAGACCGGCAGCAAACCTTCGCCCTGCGCGGTGTTGACGACAATCCGCTGGTCGGCGATTTTCTTCACCGGCGCATCCAGCACCGACGCCTGTTC
>NZ_JAQGLV010000293.1 GCF_028292705.1 Collimonas fungivorans
CACGTTCCGACCGCATGCCTGACGACCGTGGCGGCGACCGCCGCGCGCCGCCGCCCTCGCAGTACGAACCGAGGCGCGGACAGGCGCCGGATGAGCAATGGCAGAACCGCGGACGCGGCTCCGACCCCAACGAGGGACGCGGCCGGATGTCGCCGGATGAGCGGCGCGCCTTGCGTCAGCAGATTGATAGGGCCGGCCGGGATATTTATCCGCAGCGGCGTTGATATCTGAAAACAGGAAATGCCAGCTGGATGGCGCGCAGAACCGGTGATGAAGATCGCCGGTTTTTTTATTGTATGTTTGGTTTTGTGGGAAGGGCGGCCGAAAGACCTGTATTCGAGCATTAGGTAATGATCGAAAAAAGCGAGACGTAAACCAGAAAGGGGTTGCAAGATTTCTCTTGCAACCCCTCGAATTACTGGTGCGGCTGGCAGGAATCGAACCCACGACCCCTTGGTTCGTAGCCAAGTACTCTATCCAGCTGAGCTACAGCCGCGAAAAACAAAATTATATATTAGCTTTGTTAATTTTGGAAGAGGGAAATATCGTAAAACCTAATATTTCTTCTCGCTTACAGAGGTAAAACACTTTTTCTGCTTGCTCTCAACCAAGTCCGCTACTATGCCACAGGTATTGCATGATGGGAAGCTTTATTTGTGTTCTCATTGTGTTTTAACTCAGACTATTTCGATCTCCCTTATCCTCAATGCCATAGGGAGCGGCGCATTTCATCGGATGATATAATCAAACAATAATCATTATCATTTATAGCTCGAAAGGTTGATTGCATGAATGTGAAATTGCTTACGGCGGCCGTGCTTGTTTCTTTTGGGGTTAGCGGCGCCGCAATGGCAGCTGAATATCCGATCGGCAAGCAGCAGATCATGAACGGCCTGGAGGTCGCTGCTGTTTACCTGCAGCCGATCAAGATGGAGCCGGAAGGCATGATGCGCAAGGCGGAACTGTCGGACATCCATGTCGAAGCCGATATCCATGCCGTGAAAGACAATCCCAACGGTTTTGCCGAGGGCGACTGGATGCCGAACCTGGTCATCTCTTACGAATTCACCAAAGCCGGCTCGACCCAGGTCATCAAGGGCGACATGATGCCGATGGTGGCCAGCGATGGTCCGCACTATGGCGACAACGTCAAGCTGGCGGGGCCGGGGAAATATACATTGAAGATGATCATTTCGCCGCCGTCGGCCAACGTCGGCGCGCATTTTGGCCGGCATGTCGACAAGGAAACCGGTGTCGGCGCCTGGTTCAAGCCGTTCACGGTGGTCAACGAGTTCACCTTTGCCGGGGTAGGTAAAAAAGGCGGATATTAATGCAGGAAATAAGGCGGGACAAATACGCGCCCATGAAATTCTTATCGGAGAGCATGGTCATGGCGTCAGGCAAAGTGCGCGGCGTATTGGGAATAGGCCTGCTGTTGGCGGCGACCGCCTCGATGGCCGCCGATTTGCCCACCTTCAAGCTGGAAATGAAGGACGGCGTCCTCAATCCGGCGCGGATTGTGGTTCCTGCCGGCCAGAAAATAAAAATCGAAGTCCACAACACCGGGCAGTCTGCGGTTGAATTTGAAAGTGTCCAGCTGCGCAAGGAAAAGGTACTGGCGCCGGGCGCGCAATCGTTCGTCGTGATCGCGCCGCTGCAGCCGGGCGAATACAAGTTTTTTGATGATTTTCATGCGCAGGCGCAGGGTGTGATTGTCGCTAAATAAGAGGCTACCGCCAGCTGTTGCAATTGCTATTGTTATTGCCGGCGGCGCTTGTCATGGTTTGATGGAGTAACGGAAGATGGGTCAGGTTTTGTTCATAGTCTGGCGCGAAAGCGTCGAGGCGTTGCTGGTAGTCGGCATTTTGCACGCGTGGCTGAAGAACGGTGGCGAAGCTGCGCGCCGCGGCTTGCCTTATCTGTGGAGCGGCGTCGGCGTCGGCATCTTGGGCGCGATCGGCCTGGGCGCGGCGCTGCTGGGTTTCAGCGAGCTGCTATCGGGCGATGCCCAGGATTACTTCCAGATAGTGATGGTGATACTGGCTGCGATATTGATCGTGCAGATGGTGTTCTGGATGCGCAAGCACGGCCGCACGCTCAAGCGCGAAATGGAAACCTCGCTTAGCGCCAACCTGCAAACCGCGAACTGGTGGGGCGTATTTGCGCTGGCTGCATTGGCGATCGCGCGCGAGGGCAGTGAAACCGTGATCTTTCTTTACGGGCTGGGCCTGGCGGACAAGGGCGACTCGGCCGGCGTGATGGTGCTGGCCGCGGCGCTCGGTTTTGCGCTGGCGTTCCTGACCTTCTATCTGTTGCAGCTCGGCGGCAAGATTTTTTCCTGGCGCCGCTTCTTCCAGGTCACCGAAATCATCTTGCTGTTCCTCGCTGCGGGGCTGCTGCTGACCGGCATCGAACGGCTGATGTCGCTGGATATCATCCCGACGCTGGTCGATCCGGTCTGGGACAGCTCGCGCCTGCTCGACGACACGACGTCATTCGGCAACCTGGTTTCCACGCTGACCGGCTATCGCGCGCAGCCCGCGCTGATGAGCTTGCTGGTGTATGCGGCATATTGGGTGTGTGTATTGTTATTCCTCAAACGAGCCAGGCCGCAGCCAATCCCAGCCAAATAAACCAATGAATACTTGTGCAATTCCTCAAACGCAAACACGACTTTCCCGCACGGCTGACTGGATGCGGGACCATGCGAAGCTGATTCGCTGGGTGCAGTGGGGGATTGTGCTGGTGTACGGCTTCCTGATCCTGGTGCCGATCTTCCTGCCGCTGCCGGACGAGACCGCGCACATCTGGTCGAACCTGACCCTGATCGCGCAATTTGCATTCTGGGGCATCTGGTGGCCGTTCGTGCTGATCAGCATGGTGCTGATGGGGCGGGTCTGGTGCGGCGTGCTGTGTCCGGAGGGCGCGCTGACCGAGTTCGCCAGCCGCCATGGGCTCGGCAAAGCCATTCCGCACTGGATGCGCTGGGGCGGCTGGCCGTTCGTGGCGTTTGCGCTGACCACCATCTACGGCCAGATGGTGAGCGTGTATCAATATCCTAAAGCGGTGCTGCTGGTGCTGGGCGGCTCTACCGCCGGCGCCATCGTGGTCGGCTACCTGTATGGCCGCGACAAGCGCGTCTGGTGCAAATACCTGTGCCCGGTGAATGGCGTATTCGGCTTGCTGGCCAAGCTGGCGCCATTCCACTATAAAGTCAACGAAACCGCCTGGCGCGCGTCCTACGGCACCCACAGCCACACGCAAGGGCGCACCGTGATTCCCGTCAATTGTGCGCCGCTGGTGCCGCTGCGGGCCATGAAGGGCGCTGCCGATTGCCATATGTGCGGCCGTTGCAGCGGCCATCGCGACGCTATCGAACTGACCTGGCGCGCGCCGACAGAGGAAATCGTCCGGCATGGCGAGCAGCACAATAACCTGTGGGAAAGCGCACTGGCCTTGTACGGCCTGATGGGGATCGCCATCGGCGCCTTCCACTGGTCGGCCAGCCCCTGGTTTGTACAGGTCAAGCAAGCCATCGCGACCTGGCTGATCGACCGCGACATCATGTGGCCCTTCGATACCCATGCGCCATGGTGGGTGTTCACCAATTATCCGGCGCAGAATGATGTCTTCAGCTGGCTCGACGGCAGCCTGGTGATCGCCTATATCCTGACCACCGGGCTGGTGCTCGGCACTGCGCTGACGTTGTTGTTCGCACTGAGCAGCCGTGTGCTTGGCGGCTGGGACCGCAAGCGTTTCAACCACCTGGTGCAGTCCACCATTCCGCTGGCCGGCTGCGGCGTATTCGTTGGCTTGTCGGCCACCACCATCAGCCTGCTGCGCGGCGAGCACCTGCCTGTGTTCTGGGCCAACGACTTGCGCGCCATCCTGCTGATCGCGACAACCTTGTGGAGCGTGTGGCTGGCCTGGCGCGTCACCGGCCGTTATACCAGCTCGCCGGCACGCCGCCTGCTGAGCATGGCGCCGGTGATAACCGGCCTGGCCCTGGTCAACTTTGCCTGGCTGCTGATGTTCTGGTTGTGGTGAATTTTCATCATTTGCAGGAATTTTGTCGCAGTTTTGTCAGTTTCTGGTCGATACCCAGGGCGTTAGTGCGTAAAATGAGGGTTGTTGTCCCGTCTATATTTATCTTGCCGTCCTCTTTTAAAAAGGGGCGGTGACGGCGGCGGGGAAGCCCTCTCCAACTCTAGCCTACGTTTCCTATCATGGTCCGCCCACGCTTTTTGCCCGACAACTTCACGTTGTTGCTGGTTACCACGGTTCTGGTCGCCAGCCTGTTCCCGGCCAAAGGCCAGGTCGCGGTTTCTTTCAACCTGATTACCACGCTGGCCATCGGCCTGCTGTTTTTCCTGCATGGCGCCAAGTTGTCGCGCGAAGCGGTGGTGCAGGGCGCGCTGCACTGGCGCCTGCACCTGACGGTGCTGCTAGCCACCTTCGCCTTGTTTCCGTTGCTGGGCCTGGTATTCAAGCCGCTGCTGCTGCCGTTGGTGACGCCTGACCTGTACCTCGGCATCCTGTTCCTGTGCACCTTGCCTTCGACTGTGCAATCGTCGATCGCATTTACCTCGGTGGCGCGCGGCAACGTGCCTGCCGCCGTGTGCAGCGCATCCGCCTCCAACCTGCTCGGCATCTTCCTGACGCCGGTGCTGGTCGGCTTGGTGGTGGTGACCCATGCCCAGGGCAAGGGTTCTTTCGATTCCATCCTGAATATCGTGATGCAGCTGCTGCTGCCTTTTGTCGCCGGCCAGATCGCCCGCCGCTGGATCTGCAAGTGGCTGGACAAGCACAAGATCATCTTGAAGATGGTCGACCAGGGTTCGATCCTGCTGGTGGTCTACACCGCCTTCAGCGAAGCCGTGGTGCAGGGTTTGTGGCAGGAGTTGCCGCCGCTGTCGCTGGTCGGCCTGATTGTGGTGGTGGCGCTGCTGCTGTTCG
>NZ_JAQGLV010000298.1 GCF_028292705.1 Collimonas fungivorans
TGGACGTTGACGTCGACCAGCGCCGGGTCGAGGTCCAGCCCCAGCACATACGACGGGTAGCGGTCGCCATGCAGCACGTCCTGGTAGGCGGCGCGCACGGCATGCACCAGCAGCTTGTCGCGCACGAAGCGGCCGTTGACGTAGAAATACTGGGCGTCGGCACGCGCCTTGGAGGCGGTCGGCAGGCCGACAAAGCCATGCAGGCGCAGCGGGCCGGCGCCTTCGTCGAGCGCCAGGCGGGCGTTGGCGAATTCGTTGCCGAGGATGCTGGCGCTGCGCTTGGCGATTTCGGTGATGTTCCAGTGGTCGATGGTCTTGCCGTTATGGGTCAGCGAAAACGACACATCCGGGCGCGCCAGCGCGATGCGCCGCACCACTTCGGCGCAGTGGCCGAATTCGGTCTGCTCCGACTTGAGGAATTTGCGCCTGGCCGGGGTATTGAAATACAGGTCCTGGACGTCGACCGTGGTGCCTTGGGCGCCGGAGGACGGCGTTACGGCCAGCGTGCTGCCGTCGATTTCCGAGGCGTGGCCGGCATCGGCGGTGCGTGAGGTCAGGGTCAGTTGCGATACCGAGGCGATAGAGGCCAGCGCTTCGCCGCGGAATCCCAGCGTGGCGACATTTTCCAGTTCGTACAGCGAGCTGATTTTTGAGGTGGCATGGCGCGCCAGCGCCAGGGGCAGCTGTTCCGGCGCTATGCCGCGGCCGTTGTCGGTGATGGCGATGCGTTTGACGCCGCCTTGCTCCAGTCGTACCGTGATCTGGCTGGCGCCGGCGTCCAGCGCGTTTTCCAGCAGTTCCTTGACCACGGCGGACGGCCGTTCGACCACCTCGCCTGCCGCAATTTGCGAAATCAGGTTGTCGGGCAGCTGCTGGATGGCGCGGATAGGGGAGAGCGGTGGATTCATGCAGCGATTATACCGAAGCCGGGGCAGGTGGTTGTCTGCGCCTGCGCAGCCGCAGGCAATTGTCAAATCTAAGTTTGCGCTGTCTTCGGTAGTGTATTATTCCGGCGCACCCTGAGGAAAAGTGGTCCGGGTTTCCTGGCAGCGTCATTGCCAAAGAGGTGAACTTTATTCAACAAAAGAAAGTCAGTGTGCATAAGACTTTCCAATCATAAAAGCGCTTAACTGAGGAATACGGACTATGGACTTTATGCAATTCGTCGACATCATCCTGCATGTCGACAAATCCCTTGGCTTTTTGATCAAGGAATATGGCGCCCTGATCTATATGGTCCTGTTCCTGATAGTTTTCTGCGAAACCGGCCTGGTGGTATTGCCGTTCTTGCCTGGCGACACCCTGTTATTCATCGGCGGAGCGTTTTGCGCCAACGGCGAGATGAACATCTGGGCGCTGATGGGGCTGCTGATCATCGCCGCCACCACCGGCAACACGCTCAACTACTGGATAGGCAGCCTGATCGGACACAAGGTCTACACCCACGACTATCGATGGCTGGACAAGAAGGCGCTGCAAAAAACCCACGCGTTCTATGAACACCACGGCGGCAAGACCATCATCCTGTCGCGTTTCGTGCCTATCGTGCGGACTTTCGCGCCGTTTGTGGCCGGCGTGTCGGAAATGACTTTCTCCAAATTCCAGTTCTTCAATATCACCGGCGCCCTGATCTGGGTGGTCGGTCTGGTCTCGGCCGGATATTTCTTCGGCAACATCCCGGTCATCCGCGATCACCTGAACACCATCGTGCTGATCGGCGTCGGCGCGGCGGTGGTGCCGGTGGCGCTGGGCGGCCTGTGGAAGTTCTACAAGAAAATGCGCGGCGGCGCATAACTGCCGACGCCGGATGGAACAAGGGCGCGCTGCAAGCTTTTGCAGCGCGCCCTTGTTGTTTTCAAGCCCGCCGGCTCAGGTCAGGCGATTCCGCGCCAGCGGCGGATTGTGGGCAAAATACTTCTTGATCCCTTTCAGGACCGCTTCGGCCATCTGGTCCTGGTAAGCATTGTCGGTCAGCCTGGCTTCTTCTTCCGGATTCGAAATGAAGGCGGTTTCAATCAGGATGCTCGGGATGTCCGGCGCTTTCAGCACCGCAAAACCGGCTTGTTCCACCGCGCCCTTGTGCAGCTTGTTGATGCCGCCGATTTCGCTCAGAACCGCGCTGCCGAGCTTCATGCTGTCGTTGATCTGCGCCGTGGTCGACAGATCCAGCAGCACGCTGGCCAGCTGGCGGTCGTGGCTCTTGATGTTGATGCCGCCGATCAGGTCGGCCGAGTTTTCCTTGTTGGCCAGCCAGCGCGCGGCGGTGGAGCTGGCGCCTTTCTCCGACAAGGCGAATACCGAGGAGCCGCGCGCGGTCGGTGTTACAAAGGCGTCGGCGTGGATGGAGACGAACAGGTCGGCCTGCACCTTGCGGGCCTTCTGCACACGGACCCCGAGCGGCACAAAAAAATCGGCATCGCGCGTCAGCATCACCCGCATGTTCGGCTGCTGCTCGATCTTGGCCTTGAGCCGTTTGGCGATGGACAGCACCACGTCTTTTTCACGGTTGCCGCCGCGCCCGGTGGCGCCTGGATCTTCACCGCCATGGCCGGGATCGAGCGCGATCGTGATCATGCGCGTCAGGGTAGTAGTGCGGTCCGGTTTCGGATCAATGCGGGCGACCGACGGCTGCTCGGGTTGCGGCTGCAACGGCGGCGTCGGCTTTTGCTCTGGCTTGGTTTGCGCCACCGGCGGGGCGATTTCTCCCGGGTTGGCGGACGGCCATTCGCCTTTTTCTATCATCGCCTGGATCGGATCGGGCGGATTGACCGGATACAGGTCGAACACCAGCCGGTGCTGGTAACCGCCTACCGGCGCCAGGGTAAACACTTGCGGTTTGACTTCTTCCTTGAGGTCGAACACCAGCCGCACCACATTCGGGCGGTTCTGGCCGACCCGGACTTGCTTGATATAGGGATCGTTAGGCTGGATCTTGGCGACCAGTTCCTTCAAGGTCGGATTGAGTTCGATGCCTTCGATGTCGACCACCATGCGATCCGGGTTCTGCACCAGGAAATGGGTGGTTTTCAGTTCAGCGTCGTTTTCCAGCGTGACGCGGGTGTAGTCATCTGCCGGCCAGACCCGTACCGCGACAATCTGCGCGGCGCGTGCCGAGAGCGGCGCCAGTACTGAAATGAGCAAAGTACCGCCGGCCTTGAGGATGGTGCGGCGGATTTTTGATTTTAGAGGTTTGGTGCAAATTTCAGTCGAGCGAGACATTGACTACCCTTATCAGATAACGCCTGCAATTCTACATCACGTCCCTTGTCGGAAACACCGGAAACACTGAGTAATACGCTGATGTCGGGCGGCGGCAACGCGGTGTCCGCTTTTTCCGGCCATTCGACGATACAGATGGTGTCGGGGTTGAAATATTCGCGGAAACCGGCTTCCAGGAATTCATCCGGGCTGGCCATCCGGTACAAGTCGAAGTGCATCACTTCGACCGCCTGTTGGGCTATCTGGATCGTATAAGGTTCCACCAAGGTGTAAGTAGGGCTCTTGACGTGGCCCTGGTGACCGGCGGCATGCAGCAGGGCGCGGGTCAGCGCGGTCTTGCCGGCGCCCAGGTCGCCGTGCAGGTGGATCGCCAATCCGGGCAGCAAGGCCCTGGCCAAGGCGGCGCCCAGCGCGTTGGTTCCGGCCTCGTCATGCAGGTGGGTTGTAAAATGCGGCATCTCGTAACATAGTCCTTTGTATCTAGTCCTTCTTTAGTCTTTCTGAAACACACCAGCCATGGCAGTAATCGACCAGGATTTAACCGCGCTAGCCACCACCATCAAAGCCTGGGGGCGGGAGCTTGGCTTTGCAGATGTCCGCATCAGCGATGTCGACCTGGCGCAGCAGGAGGCTGGCTTCGAGGCATGGCTGGAGCTGGGCTATCACGGTGAGATGGATTATATGGCAGCGCACGGAATGAAGCGCGCCCGGCCTGCCGAACTGGTGCCTGGCGCGATCAGGGCGATTGCGGTGCGCATGGATTACCTGCCGAGCGACTATCAGGATGACCAGGTCAGCTGGCGCCCGCGCGAGCAGGCGCGGCTGGCGCCGGCAGCCGCCGGCAGCGCGACCATCTCGCTGTATGCGCGCGGCCGCGATTATCACAAGGTGCTGCGCTCGCGTCTGCAGCAGCTGGCGGATCGCATCAAGGGCGAAATCGGCGAGTTCGGCTATCGCGTGTTTACCGATTCGGCGCCGGTGATGGAGGTTGCGTTGGCGCAGAAGGCGGGCCTGGGCTGGCGCGGCAAGCACACCTTGCTGCTCAATCGCGAGGCCGGCTCGTTTTTCTTCCTTGGCGAAATCCTGACCGACCTGCCGTTGCCGGTCGACCAGGCCATCAGTTCGCATTGCGGGCAATGCAGCGCCTGCATCGATGTCTGTCCGACCCAGGCGATCGTCGGTCCTTATCGGCTCGACGCCCGCCGCTGCATCTCTTACCTGACGATCGAGCTGAAAGGCAGCATCCCGGTGGAACTGCGGCCGCTGATCGGCAACCGCGTCTACGGCTGCGACGATTGCCAGCTGTTCTGTCCATGGAACAAGTTTGCGCAGCCGTCGACGCTGGGCGATTTCGACGTCCGCAACGGCCTTGACCAAGCTACCTTGGTGGAATTGTTCGGCTGGAGCGAGGAGCAGTTCAACAGCCGCATGGAAGGCAGTCCGATCCGCCGCATCGGGTACCAGCGCTGGCTGCGCAATATGGCGGTCGGCCTTGGCAATACCGCAGCGGCGGGCGCCGGCACACCGGAGATCATTGCCGCCTTGCAGCAGCGTAGCGACTATCCGTCCGAACTGGTGCGCGAGCATGTGGCGTGGGCATTGCAGCAGCACGGTATCGAAAGCTAGTAGGCCCTAGTGCTGCAGCACCCACAACCAGAATGGCAAGGTCAGCGCCGACAACATGGTGCCGGCGGAAATCATGAACGCTACCAGAGGGCCATTGCCGCCCATCCGGGCCGCCAGGATGTAAGCGCTGGAGGCGGTAGGCAGCGCGCAGAACAGCACCACCAGCTGCAGTTGCGACGGCGCCAATCCCAACCATTGCCCCAGCAGCCAGGCCATGGCCGGCAGCGCCAGCAGCTTGACCGCCAGGAAATACCCGGCCAGCGCCTTGGCCCGCTGCACGCCGCTCAGGCGCAAGCCCGCACCCACCAGCAGCAAGCCCAGCGCCAGTGCGGCGTTGCCGAGCCGCGACAAGACCGCGCCCGCCACTTCCGGCAGCGGCAATCCGGACAAGCTGTACAAGAGTCCGCAAGCGGTAGCGATCAGCAGCGGATTGCGCGCCAGTTCCTTGAACAGGCCGCCGCTTTTGTGTGCCAGGGCATGGACCGCAGCCAGGTTGCACAAGGGCACGCCAAAGCCGATCAGCATCGCCATCATGCCGGTGGCCTGTTCGCCGCCCAGCCTGGCCGCCAGGGCCAGCGCCATGTATGAATTGAAACGGTAGCCGGTTTGCATGCCCGACTCATAGTCCATGGGCGCCGCCTTGATCCACGGTTTGCCCAGCCAGGTCAGGAGGATGGCGCCAAGCAGCGCGCCCATGCCGATCATCAGCATCTTGCCGCTGGTGTCGAAGCTGAGCGGGGTGCGGGCGGTGGAATAAAACAGCAGGGCAGGGAAGAGCAGGAAATACACCAGCTTTTCCGCCCCGGTCCAGAACTCGGCGCCCCAATTGCTGATGCGGTGCAAGACGGCTCCCAGCAGGATCAGCGAAAAATCAGGAAACAACAGGTTGACGATATACATGGAGTGGCGGATATTGTTAGAAAGTGAGCTTGATTGTCGACATGCTGAGCCGTCTTGCGTAATTCCCGGGGCTAGGCGCTAAAGTTAGTTTCTGTGTGGAAATTTGGCGAAAATTGATGAGTATTAGTTTGATAAGGGTTTAGTGTAAACCTATGTTGTTTAGTCAAAATGATTCATATAAATTATTTGTTAAATCCGGGTAACACCTGTTACAGTGCGACCACACTAGAGATTGCAGCTTGCAAAAGCAGCAAGTAGCTAGATGAACCGGATTCCGGTTTCCGGCAGGTAGTTTATGTGGCACAGAATTTAGATCCGCATCCGGCGAGGGATTTGCCGGCGGGATTGAATCAACAGGATTGAGTCAATGGGATTGTAGGTGGTGGTGCATAAGAACGGTAATTGATACCGGGGATACTGAGGAGACCGTGCATTCCAAATGAAGCTGTCTAAACGGCCGGGAGTGCATAACGAAGTAATTTGAGGCGCATCGACAGATGCGCCTTTTTTATTTTATGCTTCGGGTATGAATATAATTTCAGATAGTCCGCTCAAGCGCGACGGCCAGCTCCCAGCGCAGCACTTCACGGCAGTAATCGCCGCGCCCTTCGGCGCGATGGGTATACGCACCGAAGCGGGCCTGGTGCAGGAGCTGGTCTATCTGCCCCCCTCATTCCACGAAAAAGACGCCACCGACGCCCTGGCCGAACGCGTTGCAAAGCAGATCGGCCGTTACCTGGGGCAGCCGGATTTTCGTTTTGACCTGCCCTTGGCGCCATTGGGCACCGTTTTCCAGCACAAGGTCTGGAAAGCGATTGCAGCGATACCGCGCGGGGAAGTGCTCACTTACGGCCAGGTCGCCAAGCTGATAGGGTCGGCCCCGCGTGCGGTCGGCCAGGCCTGCGGCGCCAACTGGTTTCCGCTGGTGATTCCCTGCCATCGCGTGACGGCAGCCGGCGGCATCGGCGGTTTTTCCCATCACGACGAGGCGGACGGCTTCCATTTGCGGGTCAAGCGCTGGCTGCTGGAGCACGAAGGCGTGGCCGGCCTGTGAGAAGGTCCAAGGCACAGAACGAAGCCAAACCGGCGCTGAGCGCCGAACATCAAACTGCGATTGACGAATTTTGCGACAACTTGTGGCTGGAAGACGGCCTCGCCAAGAATTCGCTGGAAGCATACCGGCGCGACATGACCCTGTTTGCGCTGTGGCTGCAGGAACAGCCGGACGGCAAATCCCTGTTCGCAGTCCATGCCGGCGACCTGAATGCCTATTTCCTGGCCAGGCATGACAGCAGCAAGGCCACTTCCTCGAACCGCCGGCTGGCGGTGCTGAAACGCTTTTACCTGCTGGCGTTGCGGCAAAACCGCATCAGCACCGATCCTTGCCTGCACCTGCGCTCGGCCAAACAGGCGCCGCGTTTTCCCAAGATCTTGTCCGAAGTCCAGGTGGAAGCGCTGCTGGCGGCGCCCGACGTCGCCACGCCGCTAGGCTTGCGCGACCGCACCATGCTGGAGCTGATGTACGCCAGCGGCTTGCGGGTATCCGAGCTGGTGCTGCTGAAATCGCTGGAGGTCGGCATGAACGAAGGCGTGCTGCGGATTACCGGCAAGGGCAACAAGACCCGCCTGCTGCCGTTCGGCGAAGAGGCGCGAAACTGGATCGTGCGCTACCTGAAAGATGCGCGCGGCCAGATCATGAACGGGCAGATGGACGATGCCTTGTTCGTGACGGCGCGCGGCGGCGCCATGACGCGCCAGATGTTCTGGACCCTGATCAAGAAATACGCGGCCAAGGCCGTCATCAATGCGCCCTTGTCGCCGCATACCCTGCGCCATGCATTCGCCACCCATCTGCTCAATCACGGCGCCGACCTGCGTGTAGTCCAGCTGCTGCTGGGACATGCCGATATCTCGACCACCCAGATTTATACCCATGTGGCGCGCGAGCGCCTGAAGGCGCTGCATGCCGCACATCATCCGCGCGGCTGAAATCTTCGGGGGTATGGTGATTTTATTGGTAATATGCAACTTTTTTTGGCGTTGAATTCTGCATCCTCGCAATTATTCTCCTGTATCCTGTACTACATCATTCAAGAGTCTATTTAGGGGGCGCAATTGGCAAAAACGAATTTTCAGTATGAAAAACGGCAAAAAGAATTAGAAAAGAAAAAAAAGAAGGAAGAAAAGCTGAAGCGCAAGCTGGAGAAGGGTTCTTCCACCGAAGTTGAAACAGAGGACGGAGCCGAATCCGAACTGCCGGCAAGCGGTGAACCTGCTTCCGATGAGCCTAAGCAGCCTTAAGCGCCGCCAGCCTGGCCAGCGCGGATCAGCGGCAGGGATTGTCGCTGCATCGGGTCTGGCGACAACGTGATTTGCCAGCAGACGCTGCGGTCCGCCGCACTCAAGTAACCCGGTATGACAAAACATATTTCAGAGACCCCGGCGACGCAATTCTTGCGCAAGCACGGCGCGGTCTTTTCAGAACATCCCTACGCATATGAAGAACACGGCGGCACCACGGTGTCGGCGCGTGCGCTGGGCGTGGACGAACACCATGTGGTGAAGACGCTGGTGATGCAGGACGAGGCGGCCAAGCCACTGATCATCCTGATGCACGGCGACCGCAAGGTGTCGACCAAGAACCTGGCACGGCAGATCGGCTGCAAGTCGGTGGAACCCTGCAAGCCGGAGGTGGCGAACCGCCATTCCGGCTACCTGATCGGCGGCACTTCGCCGTTCGCTACTCGCAAGGCGCTACCGGTGTATATCGAAGAGAGCATCCTGGCCTTGCAGAAGATATATATTAACGGTGGCCGGCGCGGCTACCTGATCGGCATGGCGCCGCACAGCGTGGCCGGCCTGCTGCAGGCCAAGGCGGTCCAGTGCGCGCTGGACGAGTAGGCCCTGAACCAACCAAATACAAAAGAAAGAGACACGCATGTACACATTGTTATTCGCGATTGCCGCCTACCTGATCGGTTCGGTGTCGTTCGGCATCATCACCAGCAAACTGTTCGGGCTGGGAGATCCGCGCACCTATGGCTCGAATAACCCCGGCGCCACCAATGTCCTGCGCAGCGGGAACAAGACCGCGGCCGCCCTGACCCTGCTTGGCGACGGCTTCAAGGGCTGGCTGGCAGTCTGGCTGACGCAACGGTACGGGCCGCAATTCGGCCTTGGCGACGGCTCGGTGGCGCTGGTTGCGGTGGCGGTCTTCCTCGGACACCTGTGGCCTGTCTTTTTCCGTTTCGCCGGCGGCAAGGGCGTGGCGACCTTGTTCGGCATCCTGATCGGCATCAGCCTCTGGCTGGGCCTGGCGACTATCGCGACCTGGCTGATCGTGGCTTATGCATTCCGCTATTCGTCGCTGGCAGCCCTGGTCGCCAGCGTCTTTGCGCCTTTTTTCTATGCCCTGATGGAAGGGCCCGACATGATCCTGCTGGCGATAGTGGTGATGAGCGCCTTGCTGATCTATCGCCACGCCAAGAACATCGGCAACCTGCTGGCCGGTAAGGAAAGCCGCATCGGCGCCAAGAAAAAGGGCGGCAAGGCGGCATGACAACAGCCGGCATCAATGTGTCCGGTCGTTGTTAATCTAAATTATTAATCCATAGGGAAAGAAATGAAGAAACCGATTTTGATAGTGGCCGCGTTCGCCGGCATGTTGCTCAGCGCTGTACCGGCGCTGGCGGCTGACCGGACAGTGATGCTGCCGGTGGCAGGAGCGCTGGCGGATAACGACGCCAAGAACCGCCTGGGCGACAGCGTCCGGTTTTACTTTGGCAATCAGCCGACGCCAAAGGTGCTGAACAAGCTTGATGGCGGAAAGACCAGCCAAAAGACCAACGCATTCGGCAAATCCGATGAGAAAGCCTGCAACTGGGTGTTTCTGTCGGCGATGCTGAATTTGCAGAAACGCGCGCAGGAGGCGGGTGCGAATGCTGTCGTCAATATTGTCAGCAACTACAACAACGTGGAGCATGCGAGCGCCACCGAATTCGAATGCCATGTCGGCGCAATCATGGCTGGCGTGGCATTGAAGGGTGAATTTGCCAAAATCGCCGAATAAAACCGGCTAAAGAGAGCCGTTAATCAGGCCAATAAGCAGGCCAATAAGCAGGCCGATAAGCAGGCCGATAAGCGGCATTGCATCCTGCCGAAGTCGTTTCTCGGGCAAATAAAAAAGCGCTAGCCAGCTCGGGTTTAGCGCTTTTTTACTTAGATTTCCTGCAGTTGTTATATCGAATTAGCTATAAGTCGAATTTTAATGATGTTTATATGCAATTATTGTTGCATTGCGCCATGAGAAATGTGTCCGAGATTTGGCTTTCTAATCCCATGAAGTTGAAAAGGGATAAGTGTTGTTTTATGTGAGTTCGTCTTGCTATGCAGCATATTTTCGCATTGTGAAATCGAATATCGCTATTTGGAAATCAAAAAAACTCCTGTTAGAATTTGGCACCCGTCTACATAGTGACGTAGATGCTTGCGACCCAACCCGCCAGTCCGGTGCCAGATCGGACAAGCGCACATATTCAGGAGACTCAGCATGTCAGCCCAGCTCGACCAGGTTTTGGCCCAGGCCGCCAACGATCCAGATGTCATTGAAACCCAAGAGTGGCTGGATGCGCTCGAAGCTGTTATTGAAACCGAGGGCCCGGAACGCGCCCATTACTTGATGGAAAGAATGGTCGACCTGGCCCGCCGCCGCGGCGCCCAGATCCCGTTTTCTAGCAATACCGCCTACGTCAACACCATCCCTGCCCATATGGGCGAGCATTGCCCGGGCGACCTGGAGATCGAAGAGCGCCTGCGCTCTTGGATGCGCTGGAATGCGATGGCGATGGTGGTCAAGGCCAACCGCCTCGACGGCGACCTCGGCGGCCACCTCTCCAGCTTTGCCTCGCTGGCCAACATGCTCGGCATAGGCTTCAACCATTTCTGGCACGCTCCTTCTGAAAACCATGGCGGCGACCTGTTGTACATCCAGGGCCATTCGTCGCCCGGCGTCTACGCCCGCGCTTTCCTCGAAGGCCGCCTGACTGAAGAGCAACTGCTGCATTTCCGCCGTGAAGTCGACGGCAAAGGCCTGTCTTCTTATCCGCATCCGAAGCTGATGCCGGATTTCTGGCAATTCCCTACCGTATCGATGGGCCTGGGCCCGCTGATGGCGATCTACCAGGCGCGTTTCCTCAAATACCTGCATGCACGCAGCATCGCCGATACCGCCAACCGCAAGGTCTGGGCTTTCTGCGGCGACGGCGAGATGGACGAACCGGAATCGATGGGCGCGATCGGCATGGCCGGCCGCGAACGCCTGGACAACCTGGTGATGGTGGTCAACTGTAACCTGCAGCGCCTGGACGGTCCGGTGCGCGGCAACGGCAAGATCATCCAGGAACTGGAAAGCGATTTCCGCGGCGCTGGCTGGAACGTGGTCAAGGTCATCTGGGGTGCAGGCTGGGACGACCTGCTGGCGCGCGACAAGGAAGGCATCCTGCAGCGCGTGATGATGGAAACCGTCGACGGCGAATACCAGAACTACAAAGCGAAAGATGGCGCATTCGTGCGCAAGCATTTCTTCGGCAAGCATCCGAAGTTGTTGGAGCTGGTCAGCAAGATGTCCGACGACGACATCTGGCACCTGACCCGCGGCGGCCACGATCCGCACAAGATCTACGCCGCCTTCAAGGTGGCGCAAGAACACAAGGGCCAACCTACCGTGTTGCTGGTCAAGAGCATCAAGGGCTACGGCTTCGGCAAATCGGGCGAAGCGCGCAACACTGCGCACAACACCAAGAAGCTGGACGACGAAGCCATCAAGGCCATGCGCGACCGCTTCCAGCTGCCGATTTCCGACGACCAGCTGCCGAACGTGCCGTTCTTCAAGCCGTCCGACGACACCCCGGAAATGCAATACCTGCACGCCCGCCGCAAAGCGCTGGGCGGCTACCTGCCGCAACGCCGCCAGAAGGCCGACGAAGAACTGATAGTACCGGAACTGTCGGCATTCAAGGGCGCGCTGGAACCGACTGCCGAAGGCCGCGAGATTTCCACCACCCAGGCTTACGTGCGTATCCTGAACACACTGCTGCGCGACCCGAGCCTGGGCCAGCGCGTGGTGCCTATCATGGTCGACGAGTCGCGTACTTTCGGCATGGAAGGTCTGTTCCGCCAGATCGGCATTTTCAGCCAGGTCGGCCAGCTGTACGAGCCGGTCGATAAAGACCAGGTGATGTACTACCGCGAAGACAAGGCTGGCCAGATCCTGCAGGAAGGCATCAACGAGGCCGGCGGCATGAGTTCGTGGATTGCCGCGGCAACTTCGTACTCGACCAACAACCGGGTCATGATCCCGTTCTATACCTACTACTCGATGTTCGGCCTGCAGCGTATCGGCGACCTGGCCTGGGCAGCCGGCGACATGCGCGCCCGCGGCTTCCTGCTGGGCGGCACCGCCGGCCGCACCACGTTGAACGGCGAAGGCCTGCAGCATGAAGACGGCCATAGCCACGTGCTGGCGTCGACCATCCCGAACTGCGTGCCTTACGATCCGACCTTCTCGCACGAAGTCGCAGTCATCATGCATGACGGCTTGCGCCGCATGGTCACCAACCAGGAAGACGTGTTCTACTACCTGACCCTGATGAACGAGAACTACAGCCATCCAGGCCTGAAGGAAGGCCAGGAAGAGGGCATTATCAAGGGTCTCTACCTGCTGCAGGAAGGCGGCAAGAAGAGCAAGCTGCGCGTGCAGCTGATGGGTTCCGGCACGATCCTGCGCGAAGTCATCGAAGGCGCGGCCTTGCTGGCCAGCGACTGGGGCGTCGATGCCGATATCTGGTCGGCGCCGTCGTTCACCCTGCTGGCCCGCGACGGCCAGGATGTCGAGCGCTGGAACATGTTGCATCCGACCGAAACACCGCGTCTGGCGCATATCACCCAGTGCCTGAAAGACAGCGCCGGTCCGATCATCGTTTCCACCGA
This sequence comes from Collimonas fungivorans, assembly GCF_028292705.1. Taxonomy (GTDB): domain Bacteria; phylum Pseudomonadota; class Gammaproteobacteria; order Burkholderiales; family Burkholderiaceae_D; genus Collimonas; species Collimonas fungivorans_B. The sequence continues at coordinate 12,733 of NZ_JAQGLV010000298.1, forward strand.
CTACATGCGTACTTTCGCGGAGCAGGCGCGTGCTTTCGTTCCAGCCGGCCGTACTTACAAGGTGCTGGGCACGGATGGCTTCGGCCGTTCCGATACCCGCGCCAAGCTGCGTGAATTCTTTGAGGTCAACCGTTATTATGTGGCGGTGGCGGCGTTGAAGGCGCTGGCCGACGAAGGCAAGGTCAAAGCCTCGGTTGTCGCCGATGCAATTACCAAGTATGGTATCAATCCGGAGAAACCGAATCCGGTCACGCAATAAGGTACCGGTCTTGATAACTGGATAACAAGCCAGTATTAAAATTTCCACGGCTGTGCAGCACGGGCCTGAATTTTCTGAAAGGAAACTCAGGCCCGCGCTATACAGCGGGCAGAATGAATGGAGCTAAGCGATGAGTATGGTGGAAGTCAAAGTCCCGGATATCGGCGACGTCAGTGAAGTTGAAGTCATTGAATTGATGGTCAAGGTCGGCGACACGGTAAAGGTTGACCAGTCGCTGATCACGGTCGAATCCGACAAGGCCAGCATGGAAATCCCGTCCAGCCATGCGGGCGTGATCAAGGAATTGAAAGTCAAGCTGGGCGACAAGGTCAAGGAAGGCACTCTGATCCTGGTACTGGAAGCGGATGTGGCGGCCGGCGCTCCGGCGGC
>NZ_JAQGLV010000329.1 GCF_028292705.1 Collimonas fungivorans
ACGCGATCCAGTCGGCGGACACCAAGGACGCCACCCTGCAGAAAGTGCCTTACACCGGCATCCAGTTCGTGACGATTCCCGAGTTCCAGTCGCTGGGCACGGTAGTCGGCCAGGCGATTGCCGGCGCACTGGCCGGCAAGTCGACTGTCGATGCTGCCTTGCAGACATCGCAGGCGCAGGCGGACCGAGTGATGCGCCAAGGACGGTACATTAAGTAACTGAGTAAGCAACCGAGCAAGCAATCAACAAAAACAGCAGGCCCGCAAGCGGACACCGACGTCCGCTTGCCCTTCCTTGCCGCTGCCGGACTCGGCCTTTGCCTGGTCCACCATCCGCAGCGCAAAAACGTAAGAGGTAAATCATGTCGACTCCTTCCGCCCAGGTCGCCAACGCGGCCGCGCCGGTACGGCCAAACGCCAGCAAATTCAAGCCGGTACGGCTGCTGCAAACGCCCTCGGTGTTCCTGCTGCTGTTATGGATGATCGTGCCGCTGGCGATGACGCTGTACTTCTCGGTCATCCGCTACAACCTGATGATGCCGGAAGCAACCGGTTTTGTCGGGCTGGACAATTATGCTTTCCTGTTCAACGATCCGGCCTTCTGGCCGTCGATCCTCAATACGCTGCTGCTGATCGGCTCGGTGCTGGTCATCAGCGTGGTCTCCGGCACGCTGCTGGCGGTGCTGTTCGACCAGCCGTTTTTCGGCCGCGGCATCGCCCGCCTGCTGGTGATCGGCCCGTTCTTCGTGATGCCCACCGTCGCCGCCCTGATCTGGAAAAACATGATCCTGCATCCGGTCTACGGCCTGCTGGCATGGGCCATGCGGCTGGTCGGCCTGGAGCCGATCGACTGGCTGGCCGAATATCCGATGCTGTCGGTGATTATGATCGTCGCCTGGCAATGGATTCCATTCGCCTTCCTGATCCTGCTGACAGCATTGCAGTCGCTCGACCTGGAACAGAAAGAAGCCGCACAGCTGGACGGCGCCGGACCGATCCGGGTGTTCTGGTATGTGGTGCTGCCCCACCTCAAGCGCGCGATCACTGTGGTCATCATGATCGAAACCATTTTCCTGCTGTCGATTTTCGCCGAAATCTTCACCACTACCGCCGGCGGCCCTGGCACTGCCACCACTAACCTGGCTTACCTGGTGTATTCGATCGGCTTGCAGCAGTTCGATATCGGCATCGCCTCGGCCGGCGGCATCATCGCCGTGGTCCTGGCCAATATTGTGTCGTTCTTCCTGGTACGGATGATGGCGAAGAACCTGAAAGGAGCGAACGAAAAATGAGCACTAAAAACAAAAACCGCCTGTGGCTGGGATTATTGGCATGGGCCTGCGCCATCATCCTGTTCTTCCCTATCTTCTGGGTTGCCATCACCGCCTTCAAGACCGAGCACCAGGCTTACGTGCCGACCCTGATCTTCTGGCCGACACTGGAAAGCTTCCATGAAGTGATGGCGCGCAGCAATTACATGAACTTTGTCGGCAATTCGCTGATCGTCTCGCTCGGTTCGACCATCCTGTCATTGCTGATCGCGGTGCCGGCAGCGTATGCGATGGCGTTCTTCCCTACCGCGCGGACCCAGAAGCTGCTGCTGTGGATGTTGTCGACCAAGATGATGCCGGCCGTCGGCGTGCTGATCCCGATCTACCTGCTGGCCAAGAATACCGGCCTGCTCGATACGGTGACCGGCCTGACCATCATCTACACCCTGATCAACCTGCCGATCGCGGTCTGGATGGCGTTCACCTATTTCAACGACGTGCCCAAGGAAATCCTGGAAGCGGCGCGCATCGACGGCGCCAACGCTTGGCAGGAAATGGTGTACCTGCTGCTGCCGACTTCCATGCCGGGCCTCGTCTCGACCGCCCTGCTGCTGATCATTCTGTCGTGGAACGAAGCGTTCTGGAGCATCAACCTGACCAGCGTCAGCGGCGCACCGCTGACCGTCTTCATCGCTTCCTATTCGAATCCGGAAGGACTGTTCTGGGCCAAGCTGTCAGCCGCATCGCTGCTGGCGATCGCTCCGATCATGGTGCTCGGCTGGCTGGCGCAAAAGCAGCTGGTGCGCGGCCTTACTTTCGGCGCGGTGAAGTGAGACCAACGATGACTGCACACATTAGTCACCTTATCTGCGATTGCGACGGCGTTTTGCTCGACAGCGAGAGCATTGCTCTCACTGTCCTGCATCGCGAGTTGACGCCGTATTTGCCACCGTCCATGTTGCAGGCCGGACCGGCGCTGCACAGCGCAATTGCCGAGCGGCTGGGCATGATGACCAACCTGCTGCTGGATGAAGTCGATATCGCGTTCAAATTGGGACTGGGCCCCGCGGACTACGACGCCATCAACCTCGCGGTAGGCCGCGCCTGCAGCGAGGAAGTCAATGCGGTGCCCGGAGTCAGAGAAGCACTCGCTGCAATCGCCCTGCCGAAAGCAGTCGCCAGCAACAGCAGCCTGGATCGGATCCACGCCGGCCTGCGGCGCTGCGATTTGCTGGGCCTGTTTGACGGCCACATCCATAGCGGCCATGACCTCGGCAGTCCGAAACCGGCGCCGGACGTCTACCTGGCTGCTGCGGCCGGCTTTGGCGTGGCGCCGCAGCAATGCATCGCTATCGACGACAGCATCACCGGCGTCCGTTCGGCAGTCGCCGCCGGCATCCGGGTCATCGGCTTCACCGGCGTGGCGCATGACCGCAAGCAAGCCGGCGCCCGGCTGCTGGCAGCCGGCGCCGAACGGATATTCGACGACATGCAGCAACTGACAGAGCTGCTCGGCAAACAGACGGCGTAATGCCATGCATTTTTACGCATTTTTATATTGAATCGCCGCCATCCGTGGCGGCGATCTATGAACAAAACAGAAGGAGACCATCATGGCAGGCGTAACGATCAGAAACCTCATCAAGAGCTACGACGACAATGAAGTCATGCGCGATATCAACCTCGACATCGAAGATGGCGAATTTGTCGTCTTCGTCGGCCCCAGCGGCTGCGGCAAATCGACTTTGCTGCGCATGATCGCCGGCCTGGAAGACATCAGCAGCGGCGACCTGTTCATCGGCGACACACGCATGAACGACGTGCCGCCGGCCAAGCGCGGCATCGCCATGGTGTTCCAGTCCTACGCGCTGTATCCGCACATGACGTTGTACGACAACATGGCGTTCGGCCTCAAGATCGCCGGCAAATCGAAAGCCGAGATCGACACCGCGGTGCAGCGCGCCGCCAAGACTTTGCATATCGATCATCTGCTGGATCGCAAGCCGAAAGCCTTGTCAGGCGGCCAGCGCCAGCGGGTCGCCATCGGCCGCGCCATCACGCGCGAGCCTAGCGTATTCCTGTTCGACGAACCGTTATCGAACCTGGATTCCGCCTTGCGGGTCAAGATGCG
>NZ_JAQGLV010000335.1 GCF_028292705.1 Collimonas fungivorans
ACGCCGAACTGTTCCGACAGCACCGGTTCGGTTGGCAGCTTGGCGCCCGGACCGAATTCGCCGGTCTGTATCTTTTTCAGCAGTTCCTGGGCCACGGTATCGCTCAGGGAAGTCCGGTTGGCATTCAGTTTATTGAACATTTTGTCTCTTCCAACTGCGTATTTTTATCGTAATGTGACCATATCATCATACGAATTATTGGAAAAATCAAGATTTGTTTCAAAGCCATTCCGTCCTTATTTATTCTTTCATGATGGGTATTGTCAATCTTGCCAACAATATGGTTCTTGCCCTGGGTCAAGGAATCGTCGGGTCATGATGACTAAGATCACAGTGATGCAAAAGTGCCAGTTGTCACATTCCAGTAGAATCCTGTCCTTGTGGAAATCTCCCGTGTCATGCCATCAGGATGGATATATTCGATGAACAGAATCGCAAGCGCTTATCTGATGTTATCTGCCGTTTCCTTGTCCATGTGGAGTGCTTCGGCCTCGGCGCAAATCCGGATAGGCGTGGATATCGCCGTCACCGGCCCCGCCGCCGCGATCGGTGCACCAACCAAAAACGCCATCCTGCTGTGGCCGAAAGAAATCGCCGGGCAGAAAGTCGAGTACATCATCCTGGATGACGCTTCCGATCCGACCAACGCGGTGCGCAACGCGCGCAAGCTGGTCAGCGAGGAAAAAGTAGACCTGATCGTCGGCCCCAACACCACGCCGGCGGCGCTGGCCATGCTGGACGTGGCGGCCGCGGCGGAAACGCCGATGGTGGCGCTGGCGGCTTCGGCCTCCATCGTCGAACCGCAGGACGCAAAGCGCGCCTGGGTATTCAAGCTGCCGCAGAACGATTCGCACATGGCGACCATCCTGACCCAGCACATGGCCGACAACGGCATCAAGACGGTAGGATTCATCGGTTTTGCCGACGCTTACGGCGACAGCTGGTGGCGTGAATTCTCGCGCCTGGCCGAGCTGCGCAAAATCAAGGTGGTGGCCAGCGAGCGCTACAACCGCAACGACACCAGCGTCACCGGGCAGATCCTCAAGATCATGTCGGCGCAGCCGGATGCGGTGTTGATCGCCGGCTCGGCGACGCCGGCGGTACTGCCGCAAAAGACACTGGTCGAGCGCGGCTACAAGGGCCGCATTTACCAGACCCATGGCATCGCCACCGCGGATTTCCTGAAAGTCGGCGGCAAGGATGTCGAGGGCACCTTCTTCCCGACCGGACCGGCGGTGGTGGCGAAGCAGCTGCCGGCCTCGAATCCGGTCAGGAAGACCGCGCTCGAGTTTACCCGTCGTTATGAAGCGGCCTACGGCGCCGACACCATGACGCAGTTCGCCGCCGACGCCTGGGGCGCTTACATGCTGATCGCGAATGCCGTGCCGCAGGCGCTGAAGTCGGGGCAGCCGGGGACCAAGCAATTTCGCGCGGCGCTGCGCAGCGCGCTGGAAAACACCCATGACCTGACCATCCCGCAAGGCGTGGTCAACATGAATGCCAAGGACCATGTCGGGCTGGACCAGCGTTCGCGCGTGATGGGCCGCATCGTCAACAATAAATTTACCTATGCATATGGCGGCTAGGCCGTAAAAAAGAAAGTAAAAAAGATGGATCAATTCAGGTTGTGGCTGCGCGGTTTTGTCCCGGGACAGGTGATGGTCAACAGCACCGAGCGCCTGCGCGCCTGCTGCGGCGCCTTGCTGGGGATCTTGCTGACCGGCCTGGTGAGCCACTGGGCACTGGGGCCGACGGCGGCGCTGCCTTTGCTGATCGCGCCGATGGGCGCTTCCGCCGTGCTGCTGTTCGGCGTGCCGGCCAGCCCACTGGCGCAGCCGTGGTCCATCATCGGCGGCAACCTGGTCGCGGCGGTGATCGGCGTCGCTTGCGCGCGCTGGATTCCTGATCCTTTGTTTGCCACGTCGATTGCGGTGTCGGCGGCAATCGGCGCCATGTTTGCCTTGCGCTGCCTGCATCCGCCCAGCGGTGCGGTGGCGCTGACGGCGGTGCTGGGCGGTCCGGCAGTGACCGGCCTGGGATTTCATTTCGTGCTGGCGCCGGTGCTGCTGAATTCATTTTTGCTGCTGCTGGTGGCGCTGCTGTTCAATAACGCCACGCGCCGCCGTTACCCGCACGTGGCCCATGTCGATCCTGGCAAACTGCACCAGACCAAAGACCAGTCCAGCGGCCGGCGCGTCGGTTTCACGCAGGAAGACCTGGATCATGTCTTGCACCAATACAATCAGGTGCTGGATGTCAGCCGCGACGACCTGGAAAACCTGATCCTGCAAACCGAGCTGCATGCCTATCGGCGCCGTTTCGGCGCGATCACCTGCGCCGACATCATGTCGCGCGATGTCGTCAGCGTCGAGTACGGCACTTCGCTGGAAGACGCCTGGGCCCTGTTGCTGAAGCACCGCATCAAGGCGCTACCGGTCATCAATTCGGCGCGGCGCCTGATCGGCATCATCACCCAGACCGATTTCATGCGGCAGGCGAACCTGCAGGTATACACCGGCTTCGACCAGAAACTGAAGCAGTTCATCCGGCGCACCACCAGTACCCATTCCGACAAGCCGGAAGTGGTCGGCCAGATCATGACCAGCGCCGTGCAGAGCGCCGAGACCGACGCCCATATCGTCGAACTGGTGCAGCCCTTGTCCGATTCCGGCATACACCACATCCCGATCGTCGACGACCAGCGGCGCCTGGTTGGCATGGTCACGCAGTCCGACATGGTGGCGGCGCTGTACCGCGGGAATGCGAATTTAACCACACCCTGACGCCGTTCCGGCATGCGGCAATTGCCGCAAACCGGCGCGGGCCGTACAATGGCGGGGTTTTGGTGCACGCGGACATGTCCATGTCCGCAGTTAAACGGGAAACACGATGCTCGGCAGGATCGCCAGCCAACGTGTGCTGCCCCCGCAACGGTAAAACAAGCGTCGCTGTGTAGTCACTTGCGACAGAGCGTGTCTCACACCACTGTGCATCAGTTTGCATGGGAAGGTTATGCGCTTGGACTTGTTAGCCCGGATACCGGCCAAAGCAGGTGGGGTAAAGAATAAGCATTCATAAAAGGCTTATTTGCTACTACCGTTAAACCGGGCTTGCGGGGAGGCAGGCCGGGGACTCTTATCGTAACCAACCATGACCTCATCTTTATCACGCCGCTGCGGCGCGACCTTGAAGCCGCTCGCGCTCGCTTCAGCCATTCTTTCGACCGCTGCCGCATCTGCGCAGACCATCCAGGAACAGCCGCTGGTGCCAGTGGTGGTGACCGCGGCCCGGGTCGAGCAGCCGCAAACCGACGCCTTGCCGCACACCACGGTCATCAGCGCCGAAGACATCCGCAATTCGCAGGCGCCGGACCTGCCGGCGTTGCTGCAACGCGAAGCCGGCCTGCAGATTACCCGCGTCGGCGGTCCCGGCCAGCAGGCTTCGCTGTTCATGCGCGGCGCCAATTCGTCGGAAACGCTGATCATGATCGACGGCGTGCCGATCCGGCGCCAGGCTTCGTTTGGCCTGCCGGCGCTGGAAAACATCTTGCCGGACCAGATCGACCACATCGAGATCGTGCGCGGCAACGTGTCGGCGATCTACGGTTCCGGCGCGATCGGTGGCGTGGTGCAGATATTCACCAAGCGCGGCAACGGCGCGCCGGCGTTCAATGCATCGGTCGAAGCCGGTTCGCGCGGCACATACGAGGGTAACGTCGGCGTCAGCGGCAAGAGCGGCGATACGCGTTACGCCTTGTCGCTGACACGTTTCAAGACCAACGGCTTCTCGGCGCAGAATCCTTTGCAGAGCCCGAACGTCAATCCCGACCGCAATGGCGACGGCAATACCAGCGTTTCCGGTTCGGTCTCGCAGGAATGGCGCGCCGGCAATGAAGTCGGCGTCCGCATTTACGCCAACGATGCCAAATACACCTACGACGATGCCTACGGCACGCCGACCGACCAGAACAACGGCCATTCGAAGAGCCAGTCGCTGGCGCTGTTCAGCAAGAACCGCTTCACCCAGGACTGGACTTCGACCCTGACCCTGTCGCAAAACATCAACCGCGACAATCTCGACGGCGAGGGCGCCTTCGGCAACAGCAGCAATGCCTACAAGAGCACCCAGAACCTGCTGCAATGGGCCAATGAACTGCGCTTGTCGCCGCTGTGGACAGCCACTGCGGGCGTCGATGCCGGCCGCGAAAAGGCCGACGTCAGTTCGAACAGCAGCTACGGCAATTCCAGCAACAGCTTTTCGCGCTCGACCTCCAGCGTATATGTCGGCGCGCTCGGCAAGATCGGCCCGCACCAGCTGCAGCTGAACCTGCGCCATGACGATGTCGGCGGTTCCGGCTCCGACAACACCGGCTACCTGGGTTACGGTTTCGCCCTGACCGACAGCGTCAAGCTGATCGCCAATGCATCGACTGCATTCAATGCGCCGACGCCGGTGCAGCTGTACCAGCCGATTTACGGCAACCCCGACCTCAAGGCCGAACGTTCGAAGTCGTATGAACTGGGCGTGCAGTACGCCGCCGGCGACACCTTGCTGCGGGCGACGCTGTTCGATACCCGCACCCGCGACCAGTTCGGCTACGATCCGCTGACATCGCAAACGATCAATATCGCCCGCGCCAAGAACCAGGGGCTGGAACTGAGCGCCAGCACCGTGCTGGCGGCAATCGACTGGCGCGCCAGCCTGACCTTGCAGAATCCGAAGGACGAGAGCAGCAACCAGATCCTGGCCCGCCGCGCCAAGACCCTCGGTTCACTGGGCGCCGCGAAGAGCTTCGGCGCCTGGCGTCTCGGCGCCGATGTGCAATACACCGACAGCCGCACCGACATTCCAGGCAATCCGCGGCTGGGAACATATTGGCTGACCAACGCCAATGCGCGCTACCAGCTGAACAAGCAGCTATCGCTGTTCGGCCGTATCGACAACCTGTTCAACCGCGAATACCAGACCGCCTATGGCTATAACCAGCCCTCACGCGGGCTGTTTGTTGGTGTAAATTGGCAGCAGTAAACAAATAACCGGCCGACCAACCAGCGAATCGCTCACGCCATTGACCAGCATTACCACTTTACGCCGCGCCATCGCCATCCTCTGCTGCCTGGCAGTCTTCGCAGCATTGGCGCTGGCGCTCGCGGTTTCTTGCGGCAGCAGCGGCTGCGGGCTGGCGGTCGACCAGGTTTACCTGTCCTTGCGCCTGCCGCGTGCGCTGACGGCGTTTGTGGTGGGCGGCTTGCTGGCCCTGGCCGGGGCATTGATGCAAGTATTGTTGCGCAATCCCCTGGCCGATCCTTATGTACTGGGTTTGTCCGGCGGTTCGGCGGCCGGCGCCTTGTCGGCCTTGCTGGTGGCCAGCCATTTCGGGTTCATGGGCGATGCTGCCGCCGCAGTGGGCGCAGCGGTTGGGGCCGGGCTGGCGGTACTTTTATTGTTTGGCCTGGCGCGCCAGGCCCTACGCCGTCTGCCAGATGTCGGCCAGCACAGCGGCCATCGCCTGATACTGACCGGGGTAATGATCGCCGCCGGCTTCGGTGCGATCGTGACGCTGGTGCTGACGCTGGCGCCTGACGGCGAGCTGCGCGGCATGCTGTTCTGGCTGATGGGCGACCTGGAAGATGGCCGCCTGTTGCTGCCGGCGGCTGTGCTGCTGTTGCTGATTCTGATCTGGAGTATTTTTAACGCGCGTCAGCTGAACCTGCTGGCGCGCGGCGAAGGTTTTGCGCAGTTGCTGGGAGTGCCGGTATTGCGCCTGCGTTTGCTGACCTTGTGCGCGGCTTCGCTGGCGACCGCGGCTGCAGTCACCGTGGCCGGCACGATCGGTTTTATCGGCCTGGTGGTGCCGCATGCGATACGCCTGCTGGTCGGCAACGACCAGCGCATATTGCTGCCTGCCAGCGTGCTGACGGGCGGCGCGGCGCTGGCGCTGGCTGACCTGGCGGCGCGCACCGCGGTGGCGCCTACCCAGTTGCCGGTGGGAGTAATCACGGCGCTGGTCGGGGTGCCGGTGTTCCTGTGGCTGCTGGCCAGGAGCCGTTCATGAACGCGGCCCCATTGCTGAGCGCCGAACAGCTGAGTGTGAGTGTGGGTAGCGGCGTCGGCCATAAAACCTTGTGCAGCGGATTGGACTGGCAAGTCGCGCCGGGCCAGTTCTGGTGCGTACTGGGCCGCAACGGCATCGGCAAGACCACTTTATTGCATACCTTGGCCGGCTTGCAGCGGCCGGCCGGCGGCCGCGTATTGATTGACGGCCGTGACATACAAACTATTTCAGCCCAGCAGCTGGCGCGCCTGCGCGGCTTGCTGGCGCAGCAGCAGGCGGATGCGTTTTCCAGCAGCGTGCTGGCGGCGGTGGTGGCCGGCCGCCATCCCTACCAGTTCGGTTTCGGCTGGGACATGGAGGACGACCGCGCGCTGGCGATGCAGGCGCTGGAACAGGTCAGGATGGCGGCTTTCAGCGCACGCGATGTGATGCGCCTGTCGGGCGGCGAGCGGCAACGGGTGGGGCTGGCGACCTTGCTGGCGCAAGACCCGCTGTTGTTCATGCTGGACGAGCCGACCGCGCACCAGGACGCTGCGGCGCAGATCGTGGTGATGGAGCTGCTGCACAAGGTAGCAAATGAGGTAGCAAATGCGCTGTCGCCGCAAAAAGCGGTGATCGCAGCCTGTCATGACATCAACCTGGTGGCGCGTTACGCCAGCCATGTGCTGCTGCTGGGCGACGGCCAGGTGTGGCAGGGCACTGCCGGCAGCGTGCTGCAGCCGGAAATCCTGCAGGCGGCATTCGGCTGTTCGTTCGAAGTGGTGGAAAACGGTTCGCGGCGCTTGTTCATGCCGGTCGCCAGCGTATCTTAAGAGATTAAAACAAATCAGCGGCGCCGGCTGCGCGCCAGGTCCAGCTTCTGGCACAGCTCGGTGGCGCCATCCAGTATGCGCGGCCCGGGGCGGCTCATCCAGTTCGGCGTCAGGGTAAACAGGTTATTGGCGGCGACTGCCGTCAGTTTGGGAAAGCGCCGCCAGCCGGCGCTGGGCGAACTGCCGCCATCGGCGGCGAAGATTACTTCCGGATCGGCTTGCAGCACGGCTTCGGTGCTGACGGTAGGCGCCAGCTGCGGCAGTTTGCCGAACACGTTTTCACCGCCGCACAAGGCGATCACGCTCGACACCATGTGGCTGTCGTTGAGCGTCATCAACGGTTTTTTCCAGATCTGGTAAAACACCCGCACCGGCGGCCGCCGGCGGTAAGTCGCGTCGAGTTGCGCCAGGCGCGCCTTGAACGCGGCTGCCGCCGCAGCGCCGCTGTCTTCAGTGCCGGCCAGCTGCGACAGCCTCAGCAGCGACGAAGCAATGGCTTCCAGTTGACGCGGTTCGCTTTCGAACACCGGGATGCCGATGGCGCGCAGCCTGGCGATCTGGCTGGCGGAATTGCCGCTGCTCCAGGCTACCACCAGGTCTGGCTTGAGGGCGACGATCCGTTCGATATCGAGTGCGCTGCTGCTGCCCATCGAAGCAATCTGCTTGGCCTCAGGCGGGTAGTCGCTATAGTCGCTGACGCCGACCACATAAGCGCCGGCGCCGGCTGCAAACAGCAGCTCGGTGGCATGCGGCGCCAGGCTGACGATGCGATGCGCGGGGTGATGCAGCACGACTGCATGTTGCGTATCGTCGCGCACGGTGATGGCCTGCGCGGACGCTGCCGAGGCCAGCGACAGCGCCATTGCTGCCGTTGCGCCAGTCCAGCTGCGCGGTGATTTGTTGCGGTCGGGCCGCTGCACGCTCAGGTCCGGATTCAGATTTCGAGATTGTCGATCAGGCGCGTGCCGCCCAGCTTGGCGGCGGCCAGCACCACCAGCTTTTCGCCTTGCGCCAGGTCGCCGGCGGCCGGCGCCTGCAGGTCGCAGCGCTTGCGGATCGAAATGTAGTCCGGCAGCCAGCCGCGGCCGCGCAGCTGCGCCATCGCTTGTTTTTCCAGCTCGAAAATGTCGAGGTGGCCGGCGCGTACTTCGTCGGCGACCTGGTTGAGGGTCTTGAACAGCGCCGGCGCTTCCGCCCGTTCTTCCGTGGACAGGTACATATTGCGCGAGGACAGCGCCAGGCCGTCGTCGGCGCGCCAGGTTTCGGCGGCGATGATTTCAGTCGGCAAGGCGAACTGCTTGGCCATGTTGCGCACGATCATCAGCTGCTGGTAATCCTTCTTGCCGAATACCGCAACGCGCGGCTGGACGCAGGAAAACAGTTTCAGCACGACAGTCGTGACGCCGGTAAAGAAGCCGGGGCGGAATTCGCCTTCCAGTGTATTGCCCAGGTCGTCAGGCGGCCGCACGCGGAATTCCTGCGGTTCCGGGTACAAGTCTTTTTCGGTCGGCGCGAACAGTACGTAGACACCTTCTTTTTCCAGTTTCTCGACGTCGGCGGCGAAGGTGCGCGGATATTTGTCGAAATCCTCGTTGGGACCAAACTGCAGGCGGTTGACGAAGATCGAGGCGACGATAGGATCGCCGTGTTTCTTCGCCAGCCGCATCAGCGACAGGTGGCCTTCATGCAGATTGCCCATGGTCGGCACGAAGGCGGTGCGCAGTTGGCCGCGCAGTTGGTCGCGTAGCTCTTCAATCGAGGAAATGATTTTCATGTCTAAATCGGAGGTGAGTTGTTTTTATGGAGAGGATGCAGCGCATCGCTGCGTGGAAGCGAAATCGGCAATTATGCCGGCGCGTAGGTTGGCGAATAGGCCAGCCGCACGTAAATCGGCGCGAACGGTTCCGCCTGGGTGATTTCAATCAGCGTTTCCTTGGCCAGCTCCAGCATGGCGATGAAATTCACCACCAGCACCGGTACTCCGCGCGACGGATCGAACAGTTCAGCGAACTCGACAAAACGCGCCGATTGCAGCCGCCGCAGGATCCCGGTCATGTGTTCCCGCACCGACAGTTCTTCGCGGCTGATGGTGTGGTGGGCGGTCAGCTTGGCGCGTTTGATGACATCGGCCCAGGCTGCCTGCAGGTCGTCCAGGTTGACGTCCGGCCAGCGCGTGACGGTGTTTTGTTCGATGTAGATCTGGGTGCGCACATAATCGCGCCCGAGCTGCGGCAAGGCGTCGATCTCGCGCGCGGCCAGCTTCATCTGCTCGTATTCCAGCAGGCGCCGCACCAGCTCGGCGCGCGGATCTTCGGCTTCTTCGCTGTCGGTCTTGCGGACCGGCAGCAGCATGCGCGATTTGATCTCAATCAGCATGGCCGCCATCAGCAGGTACTCAGCGGCCAGCTCGAGGTTGGTGATGCGGATCTGGTCGACGTATTCCAGATATTGCAAGGTGACTTGCGCCATCGGGATGTCGAGGATGTTGAAATTCTGTTTGCGGATCAGGTACAGCAGCAGGTCGAGCGGACCTTCGAATGCTTCCAGGAAGACTTCCAGCGCATCCGGCGGAATGTAGAGATCGGTCGGCATGCGGAACAGCGGCTCGCCGTAGAGGCGCGCAAAAGCCACGCCGTCGATCACGTTCGGTGTCGAATCGGGTTGGCCCTCCAGCGTCAGCTCAGCGGCGTCCGACAAATTCTGGCTCATCTGCTCTTTACCTGATCCGGGAGGAACTTAGTGGTTGTTCTGATACACGTAGGGTTGTTGATCGACGCGCGATTCCTTGGAGCGCAACTGGCTGTCCAGGTCGATCGGTGTCTTGTCCCACAGCAGGGCGCGGCCGGCCAGCTGCTGTTCTTCCAGCTTGGGATTGTTTTGCTTGAGTTCTTCGACGAACTTGGTGATGTCGGACTGATAACCGTTAATCTGTTTGGAGAATTTCATGGTTGCTTTGATAATTCGGTGGGAGTAGCCGCTATTTTATGCTATTTCCCGGCCGCCGCACCGGTTTGTCGTCGGCAGTAATATCCATATGGCAATTGATGAACGATATACTTGAGCAGTATCGAATGAAGGAGTCAGCATGAAATTATGGGTACGCAGCGTTTTGGCAGTCGTTCTGCCGTTCATGATCGCGGCTTGTGATCAGAATGGCAATTTCATACAGGAGGCCGGATTGGAAAAACTGAGCCGCGGAGTATCCACCGAAGCTGACGTGCGCAACGCCATGGGCCAGCCGGATACCGTCTGGGAGGCGGAAAGCGGGGAGCGTTCGCTGGAATATCCGAAAGGACCGTCCGGCGCCCGCACTTGGATTTTCTATATCGGCAAGGACGGCAAGCTGAGCGACTACAAGCAGGTCCTGACCGAAGAGAATTTCGCCAGGATCAAGGTCGGCATGAACAAGGAAGAGGTGCGCCGGATGCTGGGCCGGCCGCGCACCGTGGTGCAATTTACACGGAAGAACGAGGAAGTGTGGGACTGGCGCTACACCCAGGCCGACGCCAGCCAGGCTTTCTTCAACGTGCACATGGATATCACCAGCGGGCTGGTGACTGGCACTTCAGTGTCGCAGGTCTACGGACACTGATGCAGGGAGCTAGCGCTTCAGCCAGCGCCGCATCACGATAGGCGGTTCTTCCAGCGGATTGGCACGGGTGTATTCGAGTTCCGGCGCCAGTTCGAATTCGAATACCGCGTACAGGTCGGCCACCCGGGTCTGGTCGGCGCGCACCGCCAGCCGCAGTTCGTTGACGTCGGCGCTGCGGGCGCGGTGGATCACCGCTTCCATCAGATGCTGAGACAGGCTTTGGCCGCGGTATGCCGGCAACACGCCCATGCGCAGGATTTCCCAGACCTCGGTTTCGATATCCGACGGCAGCCAGCGCACCGAGCCGACAGGCTGGCTGTCCAGCGACAGCACGAAGCCGCCGCCGCGCTGCAGATCGTCATGCACCCGTTCCGTGCTCTCGCGGTGGCCGCTGGAGCTGGCGGCCACCCGCTCGGACCAGCAGGCGCGCGTCAGGCCGGCGATCAGTACCGCATCGTCGGCGCTGGCTTCGCGGATATGCAGGCTCATGCGGCGCCGCTCAGCTGACCCGCATGCCCGGTTCTGCGCCTGGCCACGGGTTGAGTACGTAGATGCCGGGATTGGCTTTGCCGTCGGCAGCCGAAGCGGCCAGCACCATGCCTTCCGAGATGCCGAACTTCATCTTGCGCGGCGCCAGGTTGGCCACCATCACCGTCAGCTTGCCGACTAGTTCTTCCGGCTGGTAGGACGACTTGATGCCGGAGAATACATTGCGCAAACGGCCTTCGCCGACATCCAGGGTCAGCCGCAGCAGTTTGTCGGAACCGTCCACATGCTCGCAATTGACGATTTTGGCGATGCGCAAATCTACTTTCACGAAATCGTCGATCTTGATTTCGGCGGCCAGCGGCTCGATTACGCTGCTGGCGTCATCTGCGGCAGCAGCTTCTGCCGGCGCCGCGGCTGCAGGTGCGTCAAACAAGGCGTCCAGTATCTTCGGCTCGACTCGCGTCATCAGATGGATATACGCGTTGATCTTGTGGCCGTCAGCCAGCGGATGGCCGACATCGGCCCAGACCAGCGGCTGGATCTGCAGGAAGTTTTCAACCTCGGCCGCCAGCGCCGGCAACACTGGTTTCAGGTAGATGGTCAGGATGCGGAACGCTTCCAGCAGGCGGCTGCAGACTTCGTGCAGGGCCGCTTCCTTGCTCGGATCCTTGGCCAGTTCCCATGGCTTGTTGGCGTCGACATAGGCGTTGATCACGTCGGCCTGTTCCATCACCGCGCGCAGCGCCTTGCCGTATTCGCGGCCGTCGTACAGCGCCTGGATATCGCCGGCGACGCCGCGCAGCTTGGCCAGGAACGGATCGCTGTCGGTAGCCCAGGCGGTGCTCAGCTTGCCGTCGAACTTCTTGGCGATGAAACCGGCGGCGCGGCTGGCGATGTTGATGTACTTGCCGATCAGGTCGGAATTCACGCGCGCCACAAAATCTTCCGGATTGAAATCGATGTCTTCCACTTTTGCGCTCAGCTTGGCGGCGATGTAGTAGCGCATCCATTCCGGGTTCATGCCCAGTTCCAGGTAGCGCAGCGGCGAGATGCCGGTGCCGCGCGACTTCGACATCTTTTCGCCGGAAACGGTCAGGAAGCCGTGCACGAACACATTATTCGGCACCTTCTGACCCGAGAAATGCAGCATCGCCGGCCAGAACAAGGTGTGGAAATAGGTGATGTCCTTGCCGATGAAATGGTACTGCTCGGTCTTCGGATCGGCCATGAAGGCGTCGTAGTCGCGTCCGATCTTGCCGAAATAGTTTTTCAGCGAAGCCAGGTAGCCGACCGGCGCGTCCAGCCAGACGTAGAAATACTTGCCCGGCTCGTCCGGGATCTCGATGCCGAAGTAGGGCGCATCGCGGCTGATGTCCCAGTCGCCCATGCCGCCGTCGCTTTCCAGCCATTCCTTGGCCTTGTTGGCGACTTCCGATTGCAGGCGTGGCTTACCGTCGGCGTTGCCCAGGGCCCAGCCGCGCAGGAATTCCACGCATTGCGGATCGGACAGCTTGAAGAAAAAGTGTTCCGACGATTTCATCACCGGCGTCGCGCCGGTCAGCGTTGAGTAGGGATTTATCAGGTCGGTCGGCGCATACACCGAGCTGCATACTTCGCAGGAATCGCCGTACTGGTCCTTGGCGCCGCATTTCGGGCATTCACCCTTGATGTAGCGGTCCGGCAGGAACATGTTCTTGACCGGGTCGTAGAACTGCTCGATGGTCTTGGTCGCGATGAAACCCGCCGCTTTCAGCTTGCGATAGATGTCGCGCGACAGCTCGTGGTTTTCCGGACCGTCGGTCGAGTGCCAGTTGTCGAAGGCGATATGGAAGCCGTCCAGGTATTGCTTGCGGCCGGCCGCGATCTGCGCCACGAATTCCTGCGGCGTGATGCCGGCCTTTTCGGCGGCGATCATGATCGGCGCGCCGTGCGCATCGTCGGCGCCGACGAAATTGACTTCATGGCCCTGCATTCGCTGGAACCGCACCCAGATGTCGGCCTGGATGTATTCCATGATGTGGCCGATATGAAACGCTGCATTGGCGTAAGGCAGGGCGGTAGTGACGAATAATTGGCGGGGAGTTGAAGTCAAAGCGATGCTCATTTGGCAATAATTTTGCAACGTCAAGCGCTGCTGGATGGAATAAAAGAGTGATTTTAGCAGTGACGGGCCTGTCCTTGCTTTAATCCTTGCGCCAATCCTGCTTTGCGGCAGGGCCGCGCCAGCGGAAAAACGCCGATTTGGTTTAGACTTGGCGCATCTTATAAAGAACGCGCAGAGGAAAAGTAATGAGCTTCACGATTGAAACGGTCAAGGCCGCATTGTCCAGTGTGATCGATCCGAATACCGGCAAGGACCTGGTGAGCAGCAAGTCGGCCAGGAATATCCGGCTGGAGGGCGCCGATGTGCTGTTCGACATCGAGCTGGATTACCCGGCGAAGAGCCAGTTTGCGCTAATCGGCGATGCCGCTATCGCTGCGGTCGGCGCGCTGGACGGGGTCGGCAAGGTCAGCCCGCACGTCTATTCGAAAATCCAGTCGCATGCGGTGCAGCGCGGCGTCAAGCTGATGTCCAACATCAAGAACATCATCGCGGTGGCGTCCGGCAAGGGCGGCGTCGGCAAATCGACTACCGCGGTCAACCTGGCCCTGGCGCTGGCGGCGGAAGGCGCCCAGGTCGGCATCCTCGACGCCGATATCTACGGCCCTTCGCAGCCGATGATGATGGGCATCAGCGGCCGTCCGGAAACCAAGGACGGCAAGACCATGGAGCCGCTGGAAAACCACGGCTTGCAGGTGTCGAGCATCGGTTTCATGGTCGATCCGGACGAGCCTATGGTGTGGCGCGGCCCGATCGTCACCCAGGCTTTGCAGCAGCTGCTGGACCAGACCAACTGGCGCGACCTCGATTACCTGATCGTCGACATGCCGCCCGGCACCGGCGACATCCAGCTGACGCTGTCGCAGCGCGTGCCCATGACGGGCGCCGTGATCGTCACCACGCCGCAGGACATCGCGCTGATCGACGCCCGCAAGGCCGTCACGATGTTCGAGAAGGTGGGCGTGCCCATCCTCGGCATCGTCGAGAACATGGCGGTGCACGTGTGCAGCAATTGCGGGCACGCGGAACATATCTTTGGCGAAGGCGGCGGCAAGCGCTACGCCCAGGAGAAGGGCATCGACTATCTCGGCGCGCTGCCGCTGGACATGCAGATCCGGCTGCAGGCGGACAGCGGCAAGCCGACCGTGGTGGCCGACCCCGACAGCGAGCCGGCCAGGATCTACAAGGCGGTGGCACGGCAGATGGCGATCAAGATCGCGGCCAAGGCCAAGGACTTCTCCGCCAGGTTCCCGACCATCACGGTATCGAAGGACACCTGAGGGCCGGCGGAGGCTGCACAGCGGTGCGGACCGCCCAGCACAGCAGCAGACACGCGGTGCATCCCTAGAGCACAATGCGCAGCGATGCCGCCTGTCCACTCGACCACACAGAACCATCTCCTGGCCGCGTTCCCCACTGCCGAATACGAACGTCTCGCCGCTGACCTGGAACTGGTGCCCATGCCGCTCGGCAAGGTGCTCAGCGAATCCGGCGGCCGGATGGAGCATCTCTTTTTCCCCGCCACGTGCATCGTTTCGCTGTTGTACGTGCTGGAGGACGGGTCTTCGGCCGAGATCGGTGTCGTCGGCAACGAAGGCGTCGTCGGCATCTCGCTGTTCATGGGCGGCCACACCACGCCCAGCCGCGC
>NZ_JAQGLV010000370.1 GCF_028292705.1 Collimonas fungivorans
GCGGTCGAACTGGTCGACCGCACCATGATCGACCTCTCCATGAGCAATCCGGCATTCAAGCCGGTGATTGAAAAAGCCCTGGCAGGCCAGCCGCAAGCGATCTTGCTGGTGGAGTTTGCTGGAGACGATCACGCCGCGTTGCTGAACAAACTGCTTAACCTGGACCAATTGATGGCTGACCTGGGCTTGCCCGGCTGCGTGGTGCAAATGAGCGACGCGGCCGACCAGAAAGCACTGTGGGATGTGCGCAAGGCCGGCCTCAACATTATGATGAGCATGAAGGGCGACGGCAAGCCGGTGTCGTTCATCGAAGATTGCGCCGTGCCGCTGGAACACCTGGCCGAATACACCAGCCAGCTGACCGAAGTGTTCCACAAATACGGCACCGAAGGCACCTGGTATGCGCACGCCAGCGTCGGCACCCTGCACGTGCGGCCGATACTCGACATGCGCCGCGGCGGCGCCAAGGACATGCGCGAGATTGCCGAAGCAGCCTCGGTGCTGGTGCGCAAATACAAAGGCGCTTATTCGGGCGAGCACGGCGACGGCCTGTGCCGCGGCGAATGGGTGGCGTGGCAATACGGCCCGAAAATCAATGCTGCTTTCACCGAAATCAAGGAACTGTTCGATCCGGAGAACCGTTTCAACCCGGACAAGATCGTGCGTCCGCCGAAAATGGACGATGCCAGCAATTTCCGCTTTGCGCCGGGTTACAGCGAGTTGCCGCATCGTCCTTTGCTGGACTGGTCGTCCTGGAACGTCAAGCGCAATCCCCTGACCGGCGCAGAAACCGCGGCGGGCAGCGGCGGCGACAAGACTGGCGGCCTGGCCAAGCTGGTTGAAATGTGCAACAACAACGGCCATTGCCGCAAATTCGACGCCGGCACCATGTGCCCCAGCTATCGCATCACCAAAGATGAAAAACACGTCACGCGCGGCCGTGCCAATACCCTGCGCCTGGCGCTTTCGGGCCAGCTCGGCAGCGAGGGCCTGGCCAGCACCGAGGTCAAGGAAGTGCTTGACCTGTGCGTATCGTGCAAAGGCTGCAAGCGCGATTGCCCGACCGGCGTCGACATGGCAAAAATCAAGATTGAAGCACGCGCCGCATGGGCCGATAAACATGGCCTCAGCCTGCGCGACAAGCTGGTCGGTTTCATGCCGAAATATGCGCCGTATGCCAGCGCCATCGGCGGCCTGATTGCCTGGGCCGATGGCATCCCGGTGCTGTCCGGCTGGCTGAAAAAAAAGATAGGGCTGGCGCCGCAACGATCTTTCCCGCGCTTTAAGAATGCCTTCCTGGACAATGCCAGATCGGCCGCAAATTTGGCCAAAAACGGCGAGCGCGAAGTATTGCTGTTCGTCGACACCTTCAATAATTACATGGAGCCGGAAAACGCCCGCGCCGCACAAGCGGTGCTGGAAGCCGCCGGTTATAAGGTGCACTTCAACACGGTGGCGGGCCAAAAACCTTTGTGCTGCGGCCGCACCTACCTGTCCGCCGGCCTGGTCGGACAGGCAAAAGCGGAAGCGCGCAGGACGCTGGATGCGTTGATGCCCTTCGTTGAACGCGGAATCGCCATCGTCGGGCTGGAGCCCTCCTGCCTGCTGTCTTTGCGCGACGAATTCCTCAATTATGGTTATGGCGAGGAAGCGCAGAAACTGGCGAAGTCGGCCTATCTTTTTGAAGAATTCCTGGTGAAAGAAAAAAAGGAAGGCTGTTTCCATCTGGACCTGAAGCCGCTGCCAGGCAACAAAGTCCTGGTGCATGGGCATTGCCATCAAAAAGCCTTCGACGCGTTTCGGCCGGTGCAAACGGTATTGCAGTGGATCCCGCAAATCGAGCTGGCCACGGTGGAATCCTCCTGCTGCGGCATGGCCGGCAGTTTCGGCTACGAGGCCGAACACTATGATGCTTCGATCGCCATGGCTGAGCTGGCACTGTTACCGGCGGTGCGCAAGGCTGGCAAAGACAGCATCGTGGTTGCGGACGGCACCAGCTGCAGGCACCAGATCCGTGATGGGGCGGACATGGCTGCGCTGCATGTGGCGCGCGTGCTTGCCATGTCGTTAACCGGAAATGCGGCCGAAGGCGGTACTGGCAAATAGCCGGAGCAAAAAAAAAGACCCTTTCGGGTCTTTTTGAGGAGTATTCAGCTGATATTTCTGCATTTCCCTTGAACTGAGCTGGCGCTTTCGTACCGCATACAGCGATGCGCAACCGTAATAATCCTGGCTGCTTCCTGCCGGCGCCATGCGGGCATCGTTTTCAAGCATCACCCACGCCTTCCGGATAACATCCCAGCGCTTGTCGCAGACCGACTTTTTCGTGGCCACGCCGTCGGCTTCCTGCAGGACGATGCGCACCGGAGGCAGGTTATCCAGCGTCACCTCATACCAGATCTGGTTGAGGAGATGCAATTGCACACGATCTGAAACAATGCGGCGAATTTTGCACTTTTCCTGTTCCAGTGCTAGCTTCTGCCTGTTCCTGGCCGTGTAAAAATTTGTATAAAAGCGATTGCGCAGCAGGATTCCGGTCAGCGGATGGACAAACATTTCGGCGTGGGACTCCGCCAGTCCGACATAGTGTCCGGACCAGCTGTTTTGCCGAAGCACGACCCGGCCATCGACGCCGTTTCCTTCCCAGCGCGTCTGGATCGCCACGAAATTATCCAGATGCTGCAGGATATGCTGCTTGACCGTGCTGCGTGCATCGATAGCGGCGCGGATTTCGCTGTAGACCTTATCCCACGGCCGGTTGATCTGTTTTTCCAGGAAGCGCTTCAATGGCGCCAGGTTTTCGTTGAGACCCTTGCGATCGTTGTAACCTTTCTTCATGCCGAGCAGGCCAGGCCTGTCTTCCTGATTGCGGAAAGGGCGGCCGTCACCTTTGTATGCATTGCTGTGGACGCGGCGAGGCCGCTCCACTATCACCTTGAACATATCGTCACGCATCGTCGCCACCGTCCCTCTTTCGTCCTGAAAGCAACAGATTCAGGTTTTGTTTTTCGCTGCGTCGTGTCCGGCGTGCCGGATTATGCGCCGCATGTGCTCCCGCTTTCCGTGCCCTGGCCGGCGCAACCAGCGGATTGCGCGGTTTCGGCAACTTGATCGTCATTTTCATATTCATCCTTTCACGCAAATGACCTGGCGCAGTGTGTGCAGCGCCGTTCGTCATGCCGGTGCGTCTGCTGCGGGCCGGTCAATGCCTGGCCCGGAAAAGCAAAAACCCCGGCGAGTTTCCTCACCGGGGTTCTTGATTGGAACGACCGGCTCGGGTCGGCAATATCGCCGAAGACCCCGAGCAGTCATGCGCGGGGCTATTTATTTTTTGAATTGTTGATAGCCGTCCGTGGCATAGCCGTTCCTTTCCTGAAAAAAATACGTTGGTCAAAATCCTGAGTTGCGATTCTGCGCTCGATGAAAACGCAGTGTCAAACGTTTCGTCTCTGCGTGATCGTGTTTTGTTGTTTTTTGCGCGAATCTTCGCGCCGAAGACGATGGCGCGGCTCAGTTCAAGTCGCGCATCCTGCTGTGCTTGGGCAGCCGGGCCGCCAGGTAATCATGCTGGTCCGCCAGCACATTCCTGCCGCTCAGCAGGTAGTGCTCGGCGCGGCATGGCACATAGGGCACATACAGCAGCGGGCGGAAGCTTTCCAGATGCTTGTTGCCCTTTTCCTGGTTGCAGTCTTTACATGCGGTGACGCAGTTCATCCAGGTGTCCTTGCCGCCATGGGAACGCGCATGTATGTGATCGCGCGACAGTTCGTTGTGCGGAAAGCGGCCGCCGCAGTAGGCGCAAGTGTAGCGGTCACGCCGGAACAGCAAGTCGTTGTGATGGCCCAGCGGCAGTTCCAGGTGCAGCATGCGCGCCATGATGGCGCTGCCGGCGATGGCGATGATGGGCTTGACGGAGATGCGCGACTGCACGCCGGCGCGGGAATAACCACCGCGGAAAACGATGTCGCCATCTCCCAGTTCCCAAGCCACCTTCCCGCTCGCATAATAGAGCACAGCATCTTGCGGCGAGATCCAGTCGAACGGATTGCCTGCGATATCGAGAGTCAGAATATGGGAGATCATTTTCTTCACCTTTGCCACTGATTATAACCAGCATCTCCTCATTTCGGAAAGTGGGCGTTTTTTCGTTGTTTTACTGGCGATTGAGTACAAATCCGGTGGGGTGGTTTATCGGGAATGATCCGATATCTTCGCGGGTCACAGCCGCGTGCTTTGCCGGTTAAGCTAAAACCACCATTGAAGCACCTTACCAGGTGCGTGAACCCATTCAGGTGGGCTCTGCCGGCAGCTCTACTGCTGCTTTCACGTCCCTTTTCAGGTCGCACGTCCAGCGAAATCATCGTGCCGACGGGACCGCGGAAAATTAATGCCTTCGGCGAAAGTCAAAAGCGGCTTTTTTGAATAGTGCAGGTACTGAATGCATCATTGTTTTCAAAGGTAATCGCTACCGGCAGAAAACGTCCGATGATTTCGGCGTTGGTCGTCGCATGCTTGGACACGCAGCTGGTCGTGAAGCGGCCGCTTCCCGCCAATGCAAATGGCAGCATGATCTGATCGGCCAGGTGCTCACCTACTGCAGCGCCGGAGGCAATATATTGCCGAACTTGGGAGATTGCCTTTTTGGCAACCGCCTCGGCACGCACCATTTTTTCGCCGAAAGCGCAGAAGACGTCTGTCACGTGCTGGTGCTCCAGCGTAAGCAGCAAGGCATTGCCGGGCCCTTGATCGTGGGCCAGGCCGCGGATCAACAGTTGCGGCTCGTCCCAGCCCATGGCGATTTTCACGCAAGCCAGTTCCCGCTTTGCGACATCAGCCGTTACTCCTGCTATAAAACTTTCCGCATAGCCTGACAGGCGCTCGCCGCGTGTCATCAATTCCAGCGGTTGCAACTGTGCGCATGGCGATACGCGCGCCACGATTTCGCCGCCGCCGGCGGGATAAAAGCCGAAGCGTTTCAGTTCGATATCCAGTGTTGCCCCCATCTCGGACAACACGCGGCCATATGCGCGCTGCAAAAAATGCGCTGGCGGGGCCATGGAATTATGGGTGCCGCCAGTGATATGGATCACGGATGGCGCATCTGCGTACAGCAACGCTGGCAACAATGTCTGCAATACCAAGGTGCAACTACCGGCAGTGCCAATGGCGAACCGGTATTCGCCGCCTTTGATTTTTCCCGGCACGAATTGCAGCGATTGCGAACCCACGGTTGCAGCGCCGATATCGGCGTTGCTTATTTCGGCAGCAGCCTGTACCGCTACCAGGTGCTGGCGCATCAGTCCAGGCTTGGGCCGGTTGGCCCTGATGTCGGTAATGCGAAACGGTTGCCCGGTAATCATCGACAAGGTCAATGCCGTGCGCAAAACCTGGCCGCCGCCTTCCCCTGTTGCTCCATCTAGTTCAATCATTTTATTCATTTCTTTATTTTTATCGTCATGGTTCCGGCTGAAACCGGAGCCATGACATCTCACAAGAGAGACAGTCTCTTCTCTTATCCTTTGACGCACACCACTTGTTTCAGGGTATGCACGACTTCCACCAGCGCGTGCTGCGCTTGCATTACAGCATCGATATCCTTGTATGCCATTGGGATTTCATCGATCACATTGGCATCTTTACGGCATTCCACACCTTGCGTCGCCTTGATCTGGTCATCAATGGTAAAGCGCTTCTTTGCTTCGGTCCGGCTCATGGTACGTCCGGCGCCGTGACTGCAGCTGTTGAAGCTGTCCGCATTGCCTTTTCCACGCACAATGAAGCTTTTTGCTCCCATCGATCCCGGAATAATCCCGAGTTCACCCGCACGCGCAGATACTGCGCCTTTACGTGTTACCAGCACATCCTTCCCGAAATGGTGCTCTTTCTGCACGTAGTTATGGTGGCAATTTACTGCCTCCACGTGCGTTTCGAACGGTTTGCTGATCACGGTGCGGACAGCTGCAATCAGGTTTTGCATCATCACTTCACGGTTCATGCGCGCAAATTTCTGCGCCCAGCCCACGGCTTCGATGTAATCGTCGTAATGCTGGGTACCCTCCGGCAGGTAGGCCAGATCCTGGTCCGGCAAATTAATGAAATGCGTACGCATATCCTGCTTGGCCAGCTCGATGAAATGAGAGCCGATCGCGTTACCCACGCCGCGTGATCCGGAGTGCAGCATAAACCAGACCGCATTGGCTTCGTCCAGGCACACTTCAATGAAGTGGTTACCTGAGCCCAAAGTACCCAGGTGACGATAATTATTGGTGTTCTTCAGTTTTGGCGTTTTCAGGCAAACCACGTCAAACTCGTCTTTCAACTGCGCCCATGCTGCATCAACCGGCGTCGGCGGCGTATCCCAGGAACCCTTGTCGCGTCCCTTGAATCCGCGTGTCTTGGGCGACATTCCGTGCGGGACAGCCTTTTCGATCGCGCTACGCAACGGTCCAAGGTTATCGGGCAGATCACTGGCGTTCAAGGTGGTTTTGGCGGCCATCATTCCGCAACCGATATCTACGCCGACGGCGGCAGGAATGACTGCACCCAGGGTTGGGATCACGCTGCCGATGGTTGAACCTTTACCAACGTGGACGTCAGGCATCACGGCCAGATGTTTGTAGATAAATGGCATTTTCGCGGTATTTGCCAGTTGTTGTTTGGCTTCGGTTTCCACAGGTACGCCCTTGGTCCACATCTTGATATGGCTTCCGCCTTCAACATTCAGTACATCGTATTCTTCGTGCTTCATGATCTTCTTCTTTTTAAAATAAGGGTGATGACAAGTAATGATGAAATGTTTTCTGAGCTATCGATTTGCACCGACCCGGCTTTGAACCGGGGACCTCCGGAGCAAGCCCCGGCGCTCTTTCCGCGTAATTTCATCCGCATTCATCAAAAACAAACTGGCGACAAGGAGTGGTGAAACAGTGTGCGGTTGCCCGCACGGCGCTCTTCCAGTTAAGCTACGGCGACGATAGTCTGTCATCGGCGGGATTTGAACCCGCACCTCCCCAGGTTTAATGATGTAGTTCCACCTGCATTCGCCTAAAACCTGATAATGCGCGACCAATCAAATCCCGACAAGAGTCGACAGGACATTCTGCCAGACTTGTTCCGCCTGGCAGGCCGGATTCGAACCGGCTTTACCCGATGTAGTCCTGTCCGCATTCGGGGAAACGCGCAGTTGAGCCACAGTATGACAAGAGGTTGATGTGACGAGACACTTTGATGTAATCACATCGGCATTCATGCCGCGCTCAAAACCTGTACTGCTAATTCTGATTACCCAGCTCATATCGAGCTCCTTTAATAAGACTCTCAGCCATACCTGGCGAGGGTCGTCAAATAACGATGGATTGAATTTCACCCACCCAGTGCGCTGAACTTAGCTGGCCGGCTGCGAAGTCGGCGACAATCCGGAATATATCGTCTGAAAAACCGCCGATATTCAATATGTCTTCCCGTTCTGCAGCCTGCGCCGTGTTGTATGGCGTGACGTCGATACAAACCAGCCTGGCGTTCGGATTGTGTTGCTTGAATATTTCCCATTCACGCATCGTGGCGGTTGCGCCGCTACGCCGCGTATCCACCCAGGATTCGTTATCCGATACAAAAATCACCAGGTCAGCCTTTGCCTTGTTCTTGTTCAACCGCGCCAACGGCGCGCTGCAATTGGTGCCGCCGCCACCGATGGATGCCAGCTTGCTGGCATTCGTCATGACTGAATCGCGCGGGTTCACATTGCAGGCCACTACGTCGTTCTCGAACGGCAGCACCAGCGTGTCCGGATTCTTGCGCAGCATCGCAGCGGCCATCAGCGCAGCGACATCGATGCAACGAATCGCCGATGTTGCGGAACCGCGATATCCGGTGGCGGATGAACGCATGGAACCCGATACGTCAGGACACACCACTACTTTTCCAGCAATTTCCGGTACGTTGTTCAGCGCAATTTCCATCGCGTCTTGTAATGCTTCACTAATTTCCATTGGTATCTCTTTGTTCGCTGCGACATAAGCGGCCATTAACTGGTATGGAAACACCATGGCTTTTGAAATCGCTTCGGCGTCGCGCAGTTTTCCTGCAATGATTGCCGTCATGCCTGGCAAGGCATACACACCATGGCGCGCAAATGTATTCAGGTTCATGCGCAACATCTGCCATCCGCTCTGGCGCGCAATCTGCGCCCACGCCTCATCCGATAACTCCAGCGCGGTCAGCATCTGGAACGGCACATTCGGCAGCGGTTGCGAGCGGTCGGCCTTGTACGCCTCAAATGCCTTTACCTGGGGCGGCAATGCCTGCGCGTCATATGTCTTGCCGATCAGCCATGCGAAGAACGCTTCACGCCAGGCTTCCGCCGGTTTGGGGTGGACCATCTTCACCACGTCAGCCAGCGATGGCGCATTACCTACCGCAGCGGACAGCAATTCTTTTTCGGAAGCGCTGTTCAACCATGCTTGCACCAGCTTCTTCGGACGAGTGCCCAAGGACTTGCGCCCTACGGCGCCTGACCGCATGATTTGCACAAAATTGCGCAGCATCTTGCCGTTATTGATCACGCGTTTGAAGGTGCGTGACAGCTCGGGTGTTCCTTGTCCTGCCAGCGTTGCTGTCAACAGTGCGGGCATATCTTTCATGTATCCGCGTTCACGGCAATACACGGCGGTCTGCGCAATGAAGTGCGCATCGACTTCCGCACACAACTCCAATACCGTTTCCAGTTGTGCTTCGGCGCTTGCGTAGTAAGTCGCGTTCAGGCATCCGGTGGCTGCGTATTGCGCCAGCCGATGGCGTGGCGACAATGCATAGGCCGGCGCACCTTGCATGTTGACGGCGTTCGTTTTCGGCAGGAATGCGCCCTTCAAGCTCTGGAACAACTGGGTATTAGCCATTTTCATTTCCTCTGTTCTTAGTCACTGTTTCTATTCGTTTGCGGCGGGATTTTGATTCCATCTGCCCGCCTCTATGTCTCTTATATTGCAACGACTGTGCCAGGCTTGATTTCTGCGATATGGATTCATCTAACCTTTTGATTAAAAAGGAATTATTTTTTATATTCGGAGAAAGGGCGGCTATATGGAATTATGGAAAACTGTGATAAATTATCTTTATAGATAAAGATTTATCCAGAATATGAAGAAGAAACGCGTTGTTGTTATTGGATTTGTCGGTACTCAGCTAGACAAGGGTGCTGGCAGCGGCCGTTGGGACAAGTGGCGTCCGACGGTCGCGTTAACGCAGCATGACGAGATGGTGATCGAACGTCTGGAGTTGCTGTACAGCGGCCAATACGAAAACCTCGTACACCAGGTAACGCGCGATATCGGATCGGTCTCTCCGGAAACCGAGGTGGTTGCCCATCAGCTGCCTATTGTCGATCCCTGGGATTTTGAAGACGTGTACGGCAGCCTGTTCGATTTTGCGAAGAATTACCCGTTCGATACAGATAACGAGGAATACTGGATTCACATCACGACCGGTTCGCACGTGGTCCAGATCTGCATGTTCCTGATGACGGAGGCGCATTATTTCCCGGGGCGCCTGCTGCAATCTTCGCCACCGCGCCGGCATACGGCTGGTGATCCGGGGAGCTATACGCTGATCGATCTCGATCTTTCCAGGTATGACCAGATCGCGCAGCGTTTTTCGCGTGAACAAGAGGAGGGTGTTGCATTTCTGAAGTCGGGCATTGCAACCCGTAATGCGCGCTTCAATACCATGATCGATGAAATCGAACGCGTCGCCATCAAATCGAAGGCGCCTATCTTGTTGATGGGACCTACCGGCGCCGGCAAATCGTTTCTTGCCCGGCGTGTGTTCGAGTTGAAGAAAGCGCGCCATCAGCTGGATGGAAAATTCGTCGAGCTCAATTGCGCAACACTGCATGGCGACGGCGCCGGATCTACATTGTTCGGTCATATCAAGGGTGCGTTCACAGGTGCTGCTGCGGACCGCCCAGGCTTGCTGCGGACAGCGCACAAGGGACTGCTGTTCCTCGATGAGATTGGAGAACTGGGCCTGGACGAGCAAGCCATGCTGCTGAAAGCGGTCGAGGAAAAGCGTTTTCTTCCGGTAGGCGGCGACCACGAGGTGCAAAGCGACTTCCAGCTGATCGCAGGCACCAATCGGGACCTGTCGAGAGAAGTTGTGGCCGGACGCTTCCGCGAAGACTTGTATGCACGTATCAACCTATGGACATACGAGCTGCCTGGACTGGTAGACCGCTCCGAAGATATCGAACCCAATATCGATTACCTGCTGGCGCAATTCGGCGCCGAAAACGGCCAGATGGTGCGCCTGAACAAAGAGGCGCGGGATCGCTACATGCGTTTCGCGATGTCGGCGGAGGCATTGTGGATGGGTAATTTCAGGGATTTATCTGCTTCCGTGACGCGTATGGCGACATTGGCTGATGCTGGCCGCATTACCGATGTAATTGTGTCAGATGAGACCCGGCGCCTGAAACGGTTGTGGCATCACTACGTAGCGCCGTCGAGCGACACGGATGGAGTCGATCTCGAAGAAATCTTGGGACGAGATCAGGTAGCGCAAATGGATCTGTTCGATGTCATGCAACTGAGGGCGGTAATCGAGATATGCCGGCGCTCGAAATCGATGTCCGATGCAGGCCGCAAACTGTTCGCCGCATCGCGTAGCGCTAAGGAAAAACCTAACGATGCGGACCGGCTCAAGAAATATTTGGTGAAATTCGGCCTGAGCTGGGAGAGATTGAGCGCCAGCGGCGCTGAAACAATCATCAGGTAAGTACTGTATTCCGCAGCAGCCGATGAATGCAAACGATACTTGGCTGTGCGTTTAGCCTCAATCCGAGAAGAGTTCGATACTGCGGAGCGCGAATCAGTATTGTGCAATGGCCGAGATACTTACCATTGCGTCAAGCATGCACATAACAGACAATACCTGAGCCAATAACAACAAGAGAGCTGACACTATGGTTATGTGGGGGATTCTTTGCGGGGCTGTACTGGGTTGGCTGTGGCCGAGCTCGGGATACGGTGACTTCGGCATCTTTTTGGGCGGCGGACTCGGTTTGCTGGCGGGATTGGGATTGCAGCATGCGATCCGTAGCGAGATTCGCGCGGCCAACGAAAAATTGCGGCTGGAAGTGTTGAAGCTGCGGACCGGACCAAGCAGCCAGGCTGCCGTTCCCGATGCAAAACCGGCCAGCAACCCGGCGCAGGCAAGCGAGCCAGGCGCTGCTTCGATTGCCGCAGCGCCAGCCGCAATCGCCATCCAGCCCGCGGCTTCAAGCATTCCCCCCAACACGCAGCCGGCAGCGCCGCCTGCACCTGCCCGCGTCCTTCCACCGGCTGCACCGAACGCCGTGGAGCTGGCTTTCGCCGCGGCCAGGAACTGGCTTCTTGGCGGTAATACGATTGTGCGTATCGGCCTGGTGATCCTGTTCATCGGCCTGTCTTTCCTGTCCAGTTATGCGGCCGCCGCCGGCCTGTTTCCGGTGGAGTTGCGGTTGTCGGCGGTCGCTGTCGCCGGGATCGTGCTGCTGGCTATCGGTTTCGGCAAGCGCCAGGCCAAGCCGGCTTTTGCGCTGGCCTTGCAGGGCGGCGGCGTGGCGGTGATCTACCTCACCGTGTTTGCCGCCTTCCGCCGCTTTGACTTGATTTCGCCGCTGCCGGCTTTCGGGGTGATGATCGTGGTGTGCGCCCTGAGCTGCGCGCTGGCGCTGCTGCAGAACTCGCGGGCGCTGGCGGTAGCGGCTTTTGCCGGCGGTTTTGCGGTGCCGCTGCTGCTCTCCACTGGAGGCGGTAGCAGCGTCGCCCTGTTCAGTTATTACACGGTGCTGAACCTGGCGATCCTGTTCATCGCCTATAAACGTTCCTGGCGTGTGCTGAACATGGTGGGTTTTGTCGCCACCTTTGGCGTGGCTACGCTGTGGGGCGTGCTCAAGTACCAGCCGGCGCAATACATGAGTTCGCAGCTGTTCCTGATTGTGTTCGTGCTGATTTATGTGGCGGCGGCGATCTTGTATGCGCGTAACACGCCGACCCGGCTTGGCAACACCGTCGACAGCACGCTGATGTTCGGCACGGCGCTGGTCGGGTTTGGCTTGCAGGCCGGCCTGGTCGACCAGTTCAAGTTCGGCAGCGCTTTTTCGGCATTGGGATTTGCCGCGCTGTATCTGGTGCTGGCGGCGCTGCTGCTGCGCCGCGGGCGGGATAGTTATCGCCTGATGATTGAATCGATGATCGCCATCGGCCTCGGTTTTGTGACCCTGGCCGTGCCGCTCGCCCTCGACATGCGCTGGACCTCAGCGGTGTGGGCGCTCGAAGGCGCCGGCGCCTTCTGGGTCGGCATGCGCCAGGCGCGCTGGATGCCGCGCGGGTTCGGGCTGCTGTTGCAAGTGGTGGCTGCCGGCGCTTTCCTGGCAGGGATCGATGACAATGTGTCGGCCTGGCCGCTGGCCAATCCGATGTTCATGGGAGCCATGTTCATCGCTTTGCCGGCATTTGCCATCGCCTGGTGGCTGCGTGGCGTGCTGCCGCATAGCGATTCGCGCTGGGCCAGGGAATTTGCCAAGGCCGAAGCGGTGCTGTCTCAGCCGGTGTACCTGTTCGGGTTCCTGTTCTGGTGCCTGGCGTGGATCCTGGAAATCTGCCGCGAGCTGCCCGGCAGCGAAACCGGCATGGCAAGTGTGCCCGTATTCGGCGCCGGCATCCAGCAGTTGCTGGTAGTGCTGGCGCTGGTGGCGAGCGCATGGCTGTCGTTGCTGCTGGCGCGCCGCAGCAATTGGACGGTGGCCGCCTGGCCCAGCCGGTTTACCCTGTTGCCGCTGGCGCTCGGTTTTATCGCGCAAGAGCTGTCCGGGGAACGTGTCCTGTACACGCCGGCCTGGGCCATCTGGCTGCTGGCCCTTGGTTTGCATTACTGGATGCTCTACAAGAACGACACGCAAACCCAGAGCCATATCGCTGCCCTCAAACTGAATCGTGCCGTTCATGTCGGCAGCGTATGGCTGCTTACGCTGTTGCTGGCCGATTGCCTGTGGTTCGGCATCGAGCGCGGCGATTTGTGGCGCAGTTCGTGGGCCAGCGTGGTGCTGCTG
>NZ_JAQGLV010000374.1 GCF_028292705.1 Collimonas fungivorans
TTAAAAAAGGCTTCCCTGATTGGTTCAGGGAAGCCTTTTTGTTGGACTGGCAACCTGCCAGGATCAGAACAATTCGTTCTTGACCTCTTCCCTGGCTTTTTCTTCCTCCGTCGGCGCCGTGGTGCCGCCGCCAAGGCTCTGGGTGGCGACACCCGGCGGGTATTCCGCGTAATAGTATTCGCCGCCGGAATGGACCAGGCCTTCCGGCACCACCCGGTCTTCCATCGGCACGCCCTTCAACGCCTGCTGCATGAAGCTGATCCAGATTGGCAGCGCCAGGCCACCGCCGGTTTCCTTGTCGCCCAGGCTGCGCGGCTGGTCGTAGCCCATCCAGCCGACCGCCACCAGCGACGGCTGGTAACCGGCAAACCAGGCGTCCAGCGAGTCGTTGGTGGTGCCGGTCTTGCCGGCCAGGTCGGTACGGTTGAGCGACAGCGCCTTGACTGCGGTGCCGTAGCGCACCACGTCGCGCATCATGCTATCCATCATGAAGGCATTGCGCGGATCGATGATGCGGTTGGCTTCGTCGCCGGCGGTTTCCGGATGCACTTGCGACAATACGGTGCCGTTGGCGTCGGTAATCTTGCTGATGATGTAGGGACTGATTTTATAGCCGCCGTTGGCAAATACCGCGTAACCGCCCACCATTTGCAATGGCGTTACCGCACCTGCGCCCAGGGCCAGCGTCAGGTATGGCGGATTTTTGTCAGCATCAAAGCCAAAACGCGTCACATATTCCTGCCCGTATTTGGCGCCGATCTTGTCCAGGATGCGCACCGAGACCACGTTCTTCGACTTGGTCAGGGCCTTGCGCATGCTCATCGGGCCTTCATATTTATTGCCGTAGTTCTTGGGTTGCCAGATCTGGCCGCCGGTCTGGCCGCCGCCGTAACTGAGCGGCGCGTCATTGATGATGGTGGCCGGCGACAAGCCTTTTTCCAGTGAAGCGGAGTAAATGAAGGGTTTGAACGACGAACCCGGCTGGCGCCAGGCCTGGGTGACGTGGTTGAATTTGTTGCGGTTGAAATCAAAACCGCCGATCAGGGCGCGCACGGCGCCGTCCTTGGTGTCCGCCGCGACAAACGCCGATTCCACTGCCGGCATCTGCGTGATGGTCCAGTTTTTACCTTCCAGCATGACGCGGATGATGGCGCCGCGCTTGACCTTGCGTTGCGGCGGCGCTTTATCGCTCAACAGGTTGGTGGCGATGCCCAGGCCGGCGCCGCTGATGCTGATTTCCTGGCCTGAGGACAGCACCGCGCGCACCAGTTTCGGATTTGCCTCCAGCACCACGGCGGCGACGATCTCGTCGCTGTCGGGATGGTCGGCCAGCTCCACTTCGATCGCGTCTTCGGCTTCTTCCTTGGTGCCGTCAGGGATTTCCATGTATCCCTCGGGGCCGCGATAGCCGCGCCGCTTTTCGTAGTCCATGACACCGCGGCGCAGCGCTATATACGCTGCGTCCTGGTCCGCCTTGGTGATGGTGGTGAAGACGTTGAGGCCGAGCGTATAAGTATTTTCCTTAAATTGTTCATACACCAACTGTCGCGCCATTTCAGAGACGAATTCGGCGTGGATGCCGAATTCGCTGGCGCCGGTCTTGATGTGCAAGGCTTCGTTCTTGGCTTGTTCGTACTGCGCCGCATTGATGTAGCCCAGTTGCAGCATGCGCAACAGGATGTACTGCTGGCGCACGGTCGCCCGTTTCGGATTGACGACTGGGTTGTTGGCCGATGGCGCCTTCGGCAGACCGGCCAGCATCGCGGCTTCCGCCGTGGTGATGTCCTGCAGCCGCTTGCCGAAATAGATCTGTGCCGCAGAGGCAAAACCATAGGCGCGCTGGCCCAGGTAAATCTGGTTCATGTAGACCTCGAGGATCTGGTCCTTGCTCAGGTTGCGTTCGATTTTCCATGCCAGCGGGATTTCATACAGGAACTTGCGCGATGCCTTCTGGAAGAAGGTCGGCTCGTTGCTGGTCAGGAAAAAATTGCGGGCAACCTGCTGGGTGATCGTGCTGGCGCCGCCGCCGCCGCCGGTCAGGTTGGAAAAGCTGGCGCGCAAGATGCCTTGGTAGTCGACTCCGCCATGCTGGTAAAAACGATCATCTTCAATCGCCAGCACGGCTTTTTTCATCACATCGGGAATCTCGTTGATGTGCACCAGGCTGCGCCGTTCCTCGCCGAACTCGCCGATCAGCACGCCGTCAGCCGAAAAAATGCGCAGCGGGATCTTGGGTTTGTAGTCGGTGAGGGAATCCAATTCCGGCAGATTCGGGTAAGCCATCGCCAGCATCAGGAAAAAAGTTAGGCAGCCGATAACTGCCAGGCCGACAACAATGCCAAAAAAGCCAAGCACTAGCCGTAGCAGCAGCGGCAAGCGACGGCGCGAAGGAGAGGGGTATTGCTGGGTGTCGCTGGCTGTGTCTGGAGGCGTCATTCGATGCGTTTTATGAAAGATGGATGCCACGCATTATAACGGCACAGCCCTTGGCTCAAAACTTGCTCTGCATCATGCGTTCTTGATGAACCGCAAACTACGTTGCGAAATTCAGACAGAAATTGTCGATAAAAAACAAATTTGGATGGGCGGAGGCGCTATGGGGCCGTTTTTTGTACTACTTAAACAATTTCCGTGTGGAAAATTTCTTTACAGTAGCCCCCTCTTATTGCTACGATTTCACGTTACAAAATTTAACATTGCTGTAAGCCCTGTTTTACAGGTTTTTCCTAACTTCGAGACGGTATACCGCTAATGCGACCGCCTTGCAGGCAGAATGTTCCCCAAATAATACATACTCGGGAGAAATGCTCTTGGCATTAGATCTTGGATCGCTGATCGGTAAAAAGAACCCGCCTCTGGTGGGGATTGATATTAGTACGTCGGGCGTCAGGCTGGTTGAGCTGTCCGAGACGGGCAAGGATCAATTGCGTCTGGAGCGCTATGCATCGGAACCGTTGCCGCGCGGCGCGGTGGTAGATGGCAATATTGAAAATATCGAGCAAGTCACGGAGGTAGTCCGGCGGCTGTGGAAAAAAAGCGGCTCCGGCACCAGGCTGGTGGCGCTCGGCATGCCGCCGGCGTCGGTGATTACCAAAAAGATCATCCTGGCCAGCGGCATGCTGGAAGAAGAGCTTGAGATGCAGGTCGAATCCGAGGCCAGCCAATATATTCCGTTTGCGCTGGATGAAGTCAGCCTTGATTTTGACGTGATCGGCCCGGCGCAGCATTCGCCGGACGACGTTGAAGTGCTGCTGGCTGCCACCCGCAAGGAAAAGGTGGAAGACCGGGTGGCGGTGGCGGAGGCTGCCGGCCTCAAGCCGACCGTGATGGACATCGAGTCCTACGCGGCGCGCGCGGCCATCAACCGCATCATCGGGCAGTTGCCGAAAGCTGGACAGGGGCAGATTGTCGGCCTGTTCCAGATCGGCACCCAGACCACGCATGTATCGGCGTTGCTGGACGGCCAGCTGATTTACGAGCGCGAGCAGCCGTTTGGCGGCAACCAGTTGACCCAGGACATCGTGCGTGCCTACGGCCTCTCGTATGAGGAGGCGGAGACGAAAAAGCGCAACAATGACCTGCCAGAAGGCTATGAGCAGGAAATCCTGAATCCGTTCCTGGAAAGCGCGGCGCTGGAAGTCACGCGGGCGATCCAGTTCTTCTTTACCTCGACGCCGTACACGCGCCTTGACCAGCTGTTCCTGGCCGGCGGCTGCGCCACTATCCCGGGCCTGGTTGAAGTAGTAGCGGGGCGCGCCAAGATTTCCACGTCAGTGGTCAGTCCGTTCACCGGCATGCAGTTAGGGCCGAATGTGCGGGAAAAACAATTGCGCATGGATGCGCCGTCTTACCTGGTTGCCTGCGGCCTGGCCATGCGGAGGTTTGGCTGATGATCAAGATTAATCTACTGCCGCACCGCGAAGCCAAGCGCAAGCAGCGCAAGAACACCTATTTCGCCATGCTGCTGCTGTCGGCAATCATTGGCCTGATAGTGGTGCTGCTGGTTGGCGCATTCTTCGCCAACGGTATCTCCAACCAGACTGAGCGCAACCGCTTTATCACGGCGGAGAACACTCGTCTGGATGGCGAAATCAAGGAAGTCGCTACCCTCAAGCAGGAAATCGAAGCCTTGAAAGCGCGTCAGCAAGCCGTCGAGGACCTGCAAAGCGATCGCAACCAGCCGGTGTACCTGATGGATGAGCTAGTCAAGCAGGTGCCGGAAGGCGTCTACCTGAACTCACTCAAGCAGGAAGGACAACGGGTGGCGTTGAATGGTTATGCCCAGTCGAATGAGCGGGTCTCTGAGCTGCTGCGCAACCTGGGCAACAATTCGGCCTGGCTGGAACGCCCTGACCTGATTGAAATCCGTTCCGCCAATATCGGCGGCACTGGCCGCGATAGCAAGCGCGTCTTCGCTTTCACTGTCAATGTCGGCATCAAACGGCCGTCTGACAAGGACGCCAAAGATGCGGCGGGCGCTCCTGCCGCAGGAGCGCCAAAAACGGTGGCAGCTGCAGCGACAGCAACAGCAACAGGCGTCGCAGCCCCGGTGGCGGCCGCGCCCAAAGCAACCTTGAAAGACGCCAAGTGATGGATATGAATAATCTGAGCGCCTCGTTGAGCGCGCAATTCCGCGGACTGAATGGCCGCCATCCCGGCCAGTGGCCGATAGTTCCTCGCGTGCTGTCGGGCGTGGCGGTGTTCCTGCTGGTGTTGCTGGTGGGCTGGTTCTTGTACTGGAGCGATCAGCAGGATGAGCTGAATGCCGGCGAACAGAAGGAAGTACAGCTGAAAGAGCAGTACAAGTCAAAGATCCAGCAAGCCATCAACCTGGATGCGTTGCAGAAGCAAAAACTGCAGGTAGCGGATTACGTCGCCACCCTGGAGAAACAATTGCCTAGCAAGGCCGAAATGGATGCCTTGCTGTCCGATATCAACCAGGCCGGCCTGGGGCGCGGCCTGCAATTTGAATTGTTCAAGCCAGGCCAGGTGGTAGTGAAGGATTACTACGCTGAGCTGCCGATCAATATCAAGGTAACCGGCAATTATCACGACGTCGGCTCATTTGCCAGCGACATCGCCAACCTGCCGCGCATCGTGACCTTGAACAATATGAATCTGACCACGAGCAAGGATGGCGTGCTGAGCCTGGACGCGATCGCCAAGACCTTCCGCTACCTGGACAAGGACGAAGTGGCGGCGCAGCGCAAAGTCACTGATTCAGCTAAGCAGAAAGGTCAAAAATGACGTTTTTTCGCATTGGGCGTCTGACCCAGGTGACATTTTTTGTCGTATTCATCTCAACTTTGTCAGGTTGCGGCGACAGCGGCGTGCAGGAAGTGAAGGAGTGGATGGCTGACGTCAAGAGCCATACCAAGGTAGGAATTCCGAAGCTGACCGAACCGAAGAAGTTCATTCCCTTTACCTATGCCGGCGCGACCAGCATCGATCCATACAACCCGAGCAAGCTGCTGGTGGCGCTAGCCAAGCTGCAAGGCAAGTCTAACGGCTTGAAGCCGAACCTGGACCGCCGTCGTGAAACGCTGGAAAACTATCCGCTGGATACCGTCAAGATGGTGGGAACCTTGCAAAAAGTGGGTTTGAGCTATGTCTTGCTGCAAGTCGACAAGACCGTGTTCCAGGCCAAGGTGGGGAATTACATAGGACAGAATTTCGGCATGGTCACACGCATCACGGAGTCCGAAGTAATTTTGAAAGAAATCGTACAAGATGCGTCCGGCGAATGGGTCGAGCGCGAAGCCAAGTTAGCGTTGCAGGAGAGCACAAAATGATTGCAGCAGGAAAAAAATTCGTTAACCTGAGCGTAAGCCGGCTAAGCGTGGTGCGGCAGAAAGCCTTGATGTTGGGGGCGCTGCTGTGTTTGCTGGCATCCGGGGCGCCCGCAATGGCGGCCGAAGATAATGCGATCACGTCGATCAACGCCAATCAGCAAGGCGCCAACGTGATTGTCAAGATCAGCTTCAAGCGTCCGCTGAGCACACAACCGACGGCGTTTGCCGTGATCAGCCCGGCGCGCATCGCTTTCGATTTTGTCGGCGTCGGCAACGCCACTGGCAAAACATCCCAGGATATCAGCCTGGGCGATGTGCGCAACGTGGTCGTGGCGCAAGCCGACGACCGCTCACGCCTGGTGTTCAATCTGAAACGCTCCTTGTCCTATGCCACTGCGATGGACGGCAACGCCTTGATCGTCACCATCGACGGCTCTGGCGGCCTGGCAACAGCGGTCAATGCAGCCGGCATGCCGGCGCGTCCTGCAGCCACCTCCACGGCGCAGACAGCAGCAGCGCCGGCGCCTGCCCCGTTGTTGAACGGAAAACCAGCCTTGCGCGACATCGATTTCCGTCGCGGCACTGCGGGTGAAGGCCGGGTGGTGATCGACTTGCCTAATACCCAGGTCGGTGTAGACGTCCGCCAGCAAGGCCAGACGATCGTGGTCGATTTCCTGAAAACCAGCCTGCCTGATGTCCTGCGTCGCAAGCTCGATGTAGGTGATTTCGGCACGCCGGTGAAAATGATCACCACCGTGACCCAGGGTGAGAATGTACGCATGATCATCGAACCTAAGGGCCTTTGGGAGCAAAGTGCTTACCAAAGCGACAGCCAGCTGGTGATTGAAGTCAAGCCGATCAAGGAAGACCCGAACAAGCTGGCGCAAGGCGCACAAGGGTATCGCGGCGACAAGTTGTCCCTGAATTTCCAGAACGTGGAAGTGCGCTCGGTGCTGCAGGTGATTGTCGACTTTACCGGCCTGAACATCATCACCAGCGATACCGTTGGCGGCAACCTGACCCTGCGTCTCAAAGACGTTCCTTGGGATCAGGCTCTGGATATCGTGATGCAGGCTAAGGGCCTGGACATGCGCAAGAACGGTTCCGTCATCTGGATCGCGCCTAAAGACGAATTGCTGACCAAAGAGAAACTGGAACTTGAACAGCGTTCGCAAATTGCCGAACTGGAGCCGCTGCGCACAGAGTCCTTCCAACTGAACTATCAGAAAGCTGAAGCCTTCAAGAAAGTTTTCGGGATCGACGACGCAGGTGGTGGCGGCAGCGGTAAGAAGAACACTATCCTGTCAAATCGCGGCAGTGCCGTGATCGATCCGCGCACCAACCAGTTGTTCGTTACCGATACACCGACCATATTGCAAAATATTCGTAATCTTGTGCAAAAAATCGATATTGCTTCAAGACAGGTCTTGATAGAAGCACGTATGGTAGAAGCGAATGATGGCTTTAGCCGCAATCTCGGCGCCAAGCTTGGTTTCGGCTTCAATGGCAATAATGTCACCGCAGGAGGTACACAAACCGCATCAGCGACAACTGGCACGCTCCCTGTGATAGGAGGAAATTCTGTGAATTTACCGGCCAATCCTAGTATAGGTACAGCAGGTTCTCTGGCTTTGACCTTGTTTAACTCGGCCGCGTCGAAATTCATCAGCCTGGAGTTGTCGGCACTGGAAGCGGACGGACAAGGCAAGATCATCTCTAGTCCGCGTGTTGTCACTGCTGACCAGCAGAAGGCCTTGATTGAGCAAGGTGTTGAAATTCCCTATCAAAATGCTACCAGCAGTGGAGCCACATCGGTTGAATTCAAAAAGGCAAATCTGAAATTGGAAGTGGTGCCGCAAATCACGCCGGACGGTAACGTCATTTTGACAGTAGATGTTACCAATGACAGCGTTGGAGATATTGTTCCTGGGGGCGTATCAATCAATACAAAACACGTCCAGACTCAGGTTCAGGTTGAAAATGGCGGGACCGTGGTGATTGGCGGTATTTATACCCAGACAATTTCCAATAACGTTAATAAAGTGCCACTGCTTGGAGATATTCCGGTTCTGGGTTATCTTTTCAAACAAACGGCAGTTGTTAACAATCGAACTGAATTATTGATTTTCCTTACACCGAAGATCGTCATCGACCGGCTCGCTGGGCACTAATTGCACAGAAGACACCGGTTTTGACACCGGTGTCTGCATTTTGAGCAAAAGGTTAAGTGGTGAAATGGTGCGGTACACAGGCAATATCTTTCTGGTAGGCCTGATGGGCGCGGGCAAGACTACGGTTGGCCGCGCTCTGGCAAAAAAACTCAACAAGCTATTCATTGATTCGGATCACGAAA
>NZ_JAQGLV010000393.1 GCF_028292705.1 Collimonas fungivorans
AGGAGGCAAGCCATGAAAAACCGCTGGATTGCACTGGCTATCATTTTCATGTCGTTTCTTCAATTCACGCTGAACTGGTTCAACATCGTGCCGACGTTCGGCAGCCTGGCGCCGGAAATGCAGCTGACATTGCCTCAGGTCGGCGTGATTGTCGGCGTGTTCATTGCCGGTTACGGCCTTGCGCATATCCCGGGCGGCATGATCGCCGAAGCCTTTGGCTTGCGGTTCGCCATGCTGCTGGGAATTGCGGCCGAAACGCTGGGCGCCGTGGCAACGGCGCAAGCGCACAGCTATGAAATCCTGCTTGCCGGCCGTTTCGTCTGCGGCGTGGGCGGATCGATCTATATCGGCAGCGCGATCGGCCTGACGATGGCCTGGTTCCGCAACCATGAGCTGGCCACGGCTAACGGCCTGATCACGGGCGTGGCGTTTACCGTCGGTGCGGCGATCGGCATCTATGCATGGGGAGATGTCGTGGCCATGTATGGCTGGCGCATGGCGCTGCTGCTGGGAGCGGGCGTCGGCGCGCTGACTTTTGTGGCATTGCTATTCCTGTTTCCGGTTCCACCCGATGCCGGCGCGCGCGACATCGGCGGCGCCCGCCTTGATCTCGCGGCGCTGAAGCGCACGCTGGGCAATCGGGACCTGTGGATCCTGGGCATCAGTTTCATGGGCGCCTATGGCAGCTACTTCACCGTCGCTTCCTTTCTGCCGACCTATGCGGCGGAGCATTTCCGGCTGGCGCCGCAGGTGGCCGGTTCGCTCAGCGTCATCCTGCTGGTGAGCGGCATCCCCGGCGGCATCCTGGGGGGCTGGCTGGCTGACAAGGTGTTCGGCGCCATCCCGACGATTGCCGGTGCATGGATCATCGTAAGCCTCGCGCTGTGCAGCATTCCCCACGTGGAGTTCCAGGGGCTGCAGCTGGCGGCGGCGACCGTGGGATGCGTGGGCATGATGGGCTTCGTGGTATGGATCGCCATGCCGGGGTTCTATCGCGGCATCAGGATCGCCGACATTCCCACGGCATGCGGCTTGATGCTGACGATTGTCGCGGTGGGCGGCGTCGTGATTCCGATCCTGTACGGGAAAATCACGGTCACATACGGCTACCCGATCGCCTGCGCTTCACTCGGCTTGATTTCTTTCGTCGCCGGCATGTGCATCTTCCTGGTGCGCCGGCCCGACGCCGGCGCTGCGAAATACAGTCGCAAAGTCAGTGCTGGGAGCGCGATTTCATGAACTCAGATTCAACTCTTTTCACCGATCAACGAGGATAGGAACCATGAAAAATACCGATGAAACCCATGACCCTGCCCGCAAAAGCTGGGTAGAGACGGCAAATCACAGTGCATCCGATTTTCCCATCCAGAACCTGCCTTTGGGTATCTTCAGCTATAACGGAACTACGGCGCCGCGTTTCGGCATAGCGATCGGCGACTGCATCCTGGACGTCGCCGCGGCAGCAGACATCGGTTTGCTGACGGGCCTGGCGGCAGAAGCCGCGGACGCGGCAAGAGACGGAACGCTCAATCGGCTGTTCGCGCTGGGACGCGCTCCGCTGCGCGAGCTGCGCAAGCAGGTGGCGATGCTGCTGGACCGGGACGGCCCGGCGCGCGACCGCATCGAATCGCTGCGGTCGCAGATATTGCCTGAAATGAGCGCATGCCGGATGCACCTGCCAACCGCGGTAGGAAACTACACGGACTTCTACGCCGGTATCCATCATGCAATCGCTGCCGGCTCCCTGCTGACTCCGGAAAATCCGTTGCCGGCCAATTACAAGTGGGTGCCTATCGCGTACCACGGCAGGGCATCGTCGGTGCGGGCCAGCGGCAATGCGGTGCGTCGGCCGATGGGGCAGCGTCCGCCGTTGGCGGCTGGCGGTAGTCCAAGCTACGGCCCATGTGAAAGACTGGATTTCGAACTGGAAATGGGTTTTTACGTCGGGCCGGGAAATGCCCAGGGCGAGCCCATATCGATAACCGACGCCAGCAAGCACATTGTCGGTTTCAGCTTGCTGAACGACTGGTCGGCACGCGATATCCAGCGCTGGGAGATGTTTCCGCTGGGACCGTTCCTGGCTAAAAATTTCGCCACCACGGTTTCGCCGTGGGTGGTCACGGCTGACGCGCTGGAACCGTTTCGCGTGCCTGCGATGGCGCGACCGGACAGCGATCCGCAACCGCTGAATTACCTGCTTGATGAAACCGATCAGCGCCAGGGCGGGATTGACGTCAGCCTGTCGGTGCAAATCTGTACCGGGGAAATGCTGGCCCAGGGCAGCGCGCCGGTCGAGATCCTTGAATCGAACGCCATGCATCTGTACTGGACTTCCGCGCAGATGCTGACCCACCACGCCAGCGGCGGCTGCAACCTGGTTCCCGGCGACCTGATTGGCACCGGCACTATTTCAGGACCGAAGCCCAGCCAGTTGAGCAGCATGCTGGAACTGACTTTTGGCGGCACCAAACCGGTGGCGTTGCCGAACGGCGAGCAGCGCGCCTTCCTGCAGGATGGCGACGAAATCACCTTCTCGGGAAAATGCCACCGTGAAGGGTTTGTTTCGATCGGCTTCGGCACCTGCAGCGGACGCATCACGCGTTAACGGCTGCCCACATTCTGCATCGTTTTCATCGGAGACAAATCATGTCACGCATTATAGATATCTCTATCGCGCTCGATAACGAAACGCCTGCCGATCCGCTGCCCATGCGGCCGTCGATCGTGTATACGACCCACAAGGCTTCTGCCGTTGATTTAATCGCGTCGTTTCCGGGAATGAGCGTGGATCAGCTGCCGGAAAAAATGGGCTGGGCCGTCGAGAAGATCACGCTGTCGACGCACAACGGCACCCATATCGACGCGCCCTGGCACTATCACCCCACGATGGACGGCGGCAAGCGCGCAATCGCAATCGATGAAGTGCCGCTCGAATGGTTCATGCAACCCGGCGTGAAGCTGGATTTCAGGCATCTTCCCGATGGCCATGTGGTATCCCCACAAGAAATCGAAGCCGAACTAGAGCGCATCGGCCACAAGCTGAAGCCGCTCGAGATCGTCGTTGTAAATACACGCGCCGGCAAGCAATACGGCCAGCCGGATTACATCCACACCGGCTGCGGCATGGGACGCGACGCCACCCTGTATCTTGCGGAGCAGGGTGTGCGGGTGGTCGGCACCGACGGCTGGAGCTGGGACGCACCGTTCTCGCATACGGCGCGCCGCTATGCGCAGACCGGAGATGCGAGCCTGATCTGGGAAGGGCACAAGGCCGGGCGCGAGGTTGGTTACTGCCAGATCGAGAAGCTGCACAACCTTGAGATTTTGCCGTCGACCGGCTTCACTGTTGTCTGTTTTCCGGCGAAGATCCGGGCTGCGAGCGCCGGCTGGACCAGGGCAGTTGCTATCTTGTCGGACTAAAGCATTCATTCGCATTTATGCAAATGACGAAAAATCTTCCTTACGATATGGTTTTACCAGCTCAAAATTGACCTGACAGACGGTGTCAGGTCAACTCTGGTCGGCCCGCCATGCGACTGACCGTAACCTCCTGAAGTCCAGACTCTCGCGGTCCTCCAATACGGATGCATAGCGTCAACGGGCGAAATATTTTGCTCGCCTGATCGCTCAAGTGGACGCCACGCAATTGATCCCGTACACTACAATACTTTCCAATTAGAAACATTTTAGATCGCATGCCCGCCTGGAAGCCATGACGGATTCACGACATGTTATTGGCGTTTCTCGTTATGCCAAGACTTTGGCATGACGTTTCTGTGTTCGTCCTCATTCGCATCAGATTAATTCGATGTGGTGGGGAGTTTTGTGTATGTGTAGACATTGTTTGACCACATAACATCGCTGGTGACCGGTCACACCCCAGCGACATCTGTATTGACATATTGAGGACAACAACTTGCTTAATGCTCAGATCCCGCATTCATCGGGACGTCTTGGAAAGATCGCAGCGATAGTGCATATTGCAATGTTCGCCTTGTCTTTTTGGGTCTTCTTTTATCCGAGACCATATTTGTTATTGATATCAATATGCCTCGCCTTGCCATGGATAGCAATCGCCATCGCCTGGAAGAGCAATGGGTTATATACAATTGTCGATCCAGGCAAAAACACCGCGAAAGGCGACCTGACGGTTCTATGCATCCTGCCTGGGATACTCCTGGGGCTGAGGGCTCTGCAGGACGTGAACACGCTGGAATGGGTGCAGGCAATTGCGCCAGGCCTGATTATAGGATTGCTGATGACGGCAGCGACGGGATGGGTCTCCGCGGGATATGGAAAGAAACCGCTACTGGGTAT
This sequence comes from Collimonas fungivorans, assembly GCF_028292705.1. GTDB lineage: Bacteria > Pseudomonadota > Gammaproteobacteria > Burkholderiales > Burkholderiaceae_D > Collimonas > Collimonas fungivorans_B. The sequence continues at coordinate 4,318 of NZ_JAQGLV010000393.1, forward strand.
TCTCTATTTGATCTTTTACGCTGTATATGCGATTGCGGGAATTATTCTTACCAACGCCATTTTTGATCGTTCGCTGCCAGCAGTCTACCCACTGAAAATCCTGGCGCGACACCATACAACAGGGAAAGGCGCAACATTTTACTTTTCCGTGCAGCCTTGGGGATCCAGGACTGCCATAAACGACATCGTCGTGCACCCCGATTTTTACCGAAAAAAAGTGCAAGGCGATGTAGTTTGTGTTCGCCTCCACGGTGGGGTGTACCGCATGCCTTGGTATACCGGGGATGATTGCGGGCGAGCCGCAGTCCCAACTCTGATGAAGAGCAGCAACTCTGCAATCAACCTGCAAAACAAAGCGGGAAATAAAATTGCCGTCAGCACGGCAATATCCGGTTCAGGGGGCGCTTCAAATCGAGACTCGACCGATACGTCCCAGCTGCTCAAGACTGGGCGGTACGATGTCCTTGAGGCTCGTTTTTCTTCGCTACAAGATGCCTACAAAAGCGGGAAGATCGATGATCTGGCGTTGTTGCTCGCCTACCGTGATTTCTACGACACGGATCCAGCACTCAAGCCACGCTACGCCGAATGGATTGAGGCTTATCCGCAATCGTATGCGGCGCGCTTGGCGGAGGCGATCTACTACATCCATGCCGGGCGCGAAGCACGTGGCAGCAAATACTCTGCGGATACCTCGGACAAGCAATTTGCGGCGATGGATGAAGACAATTTGAAGGCTTTCATCGATCTCCAGGAATCGTTGAAACTCGACGATCGCCCCATTCTTTCTTATGTTCAGCTTATTGATCTTAGCAGTCACTACAATCCAGGTATTTTTGCTGGCGCAATTTCCTATGTGGATAGGCTCATCGGAACCTTCTCTGGCAAGCACATTCGTGCGACTGCTCCATTAACTACGCCGCGTGAATTGCTAGACGAAGCCATCCGTATCGATCCAGGAAATTTCATAGTACGCAGGAAATACATGACCGTTCTGGAGACACGTTGGGGTCATAGCACATCTGAGATGGATGAATTTTTTAAGGAATCTCAATCGGCAGGACTTTCAAATGCAAAACTTCGCGTGCTGAAAGCCCTTGTCATGAGGGACCAGGCTTGGAATGAAGAACAGCATGATGATATTCAAGCAAGCAGCAAGAGTTACATTGCGGCAGTCGCGTTGGTAGGGGATGATGGAAACCTGATGGAACAAAATATGTTTGCTCAACTATTGTCAGAGACTGGGTACATCCATGAAAAACTCAGGCAATACGACGTGGCAAAGAGCTATTACAAAAAATCGGTTGAGAGCTATCCGGGCA
>NZ_JAQGLV010000407.1 GCF_028292705.1 Collimonas fungivorans
CGGCCCCATCGGCACCACGATCAGCAAGGTCAGCAGCACTTGCAGCGGCATCGCCAGCGTCGCATGGCCATACCAGCGGGTGACGGCATAGATGGCCAGCGGCAGCAGCACGAACTTGAGCAGGGCCGCGCCGATTTGCCGGACCTTGCCGGTTTCGCCGCTGCGGCCGAACATCACGGCCGCCGTTTCCTGGATAAAACTCAAGGCGCCGAGCGCCACCAGCAGGGTCGCAGACAGCGGAAACTTGTCGGCCTGGATCGCTGCCAGCGTCAAGGCGCCGAAAGCGACGAATTCACCCTGCGGGATAAAGATGACGCGCGTGACCGAGAACACCAGCACCAGCGCCAATGCCAGCAGCGCATATACGGCGCCGCTGGTGATGCCGTCCTGAGCCAGGATGGCGGCAACGGATAGATTCAAACCGAAATCCATCTTATTGCGCAGCGCCTATCAGTTTCCATTTGCCGTTGACAATCTCCACCATCACCCGTGCGCGCTGGTCGAAACCGACGTGGTCGGTCGCGCTCATGTTGACGATGCCTTGCGATACCGGCAGGTTCTTGATAGCTTCGATGGCGTCACGCAGCCCGGCGCGGAATTCCTTGCTTCCCGGCTGGCCTTTTTTCAGCGCTTGCGGCGTCGCCGCACCCAGCAGCATGCCGGCATCCCAGGCATGTCCGCCGAAGGTCGAAATGCTGCCGGCGCCGTAGGCTTTTTCATAAGCGGTGCGGTAAGCCATGGCCGATTTCTTGACCGGATTGCTGTCCGGCAGCTGCTCGGCCACCAGCAACGGTCCGGCTGGCAGGAAAGTGCCTTCGCAATCCTTGCCGCAGACGCGCAGGAAGTCATTGTTGGCGACGCCGTGGGTCTGGTAGATCTTGCCTTTGTAACCGCGTTCCTTCAGTGTCTTCTGCGGCAAGGCGGCAGGCGTGCCGGCGCCGGCGATCAGGATGGCGTCGGGATTGGCGCTGACCATCTTCAATACTTGCCCGGTGACCGAAGTGTCGTTGCGGGCGAAGCGCTCGTTGGCGACGATCTTGATCTTGCGCAGTTCGGCCAGCTTGGAGAATTCGCGGTACCAGCCCTCGCCGTAGGCGTCAGAGAAACCGATGAAGGCCACGCTCTTGACGCCGGCATCGGCCATGTGAGCGATGATCGCGGTCGCCATGTGCGAATCGTTTTGCGGGGTCTTGAAAATCCAGCGGCGCTTGGCGTCGACCGGTTCAACCAGGGCAGCCGAAGCCGCCATCGAAATCATCGGCGTACCCGATTCCGCCGCGACATCGCTCATCGCCAGCGAACCGGGAACGGCGGTCGAGCCGATCAGCAGATCGACCTTTTCTTCGCTGACCAGCTTGCGTGCATTCTTGACAGCCGTGGTGCTGTCGGTGGCGTCGTCGAGCACGATGTATTGCACCTTCTGGCCGGCGATTTCCTTCGGCAACAGGGCGAAAGTATTCTTTTCCGGGATGCCCAACGAGGCCGCCGGACCGGTCGCGGAAACGCTCACGCCGACCTTGATCTGGGCATACGCGCTGCCGCCGGCCAGGGTGATTGCCAATGCTGCGGAAACGGAAGTCCCCAACCATGCTTTTTTCATCTGAACTGCTCCATTGTAGGTTTAGCGCCGACGTCTCCCGGCAACGCTGATATCGTTCTGCCGAGAGATGTTAGCAAAGAATTTAAACCAGCATCAGCGCGATCTGCTGTGCGGCGTCGTCGCCCGGCTTGTGCTGGAAACGGCTTTTGGCGAAACGTTGCCAGCGTCCTAGCACGAAGCTGGTCAGGATATTGGCGCGCAGGGCCGCTTCCGCTTCATTCGCTTCCCCTTGCGAGGCAGCGATCCGCAACGCCTGTTTCAGCGCCAGCTCGATGCGGTCGACGAACTGGTTCATGCGCAACTGCAGGCGTTCGTCTTCATTGACCAGCGCATCGCCGATCATGACTCGGGTCATGCCTGGATTGCGCTCGGCGAAATTGAGCAGCATCAGGGCAATCGCCTGCGCCTGGTGCAAGCCTTTTTCCTGCTGCTCGGTAATCTGGTTGACCAGGCCGAACACGCTGGTCTCGATGAAATCGATCAGGCCTTCGAACATCTGCGCCTTGCTGGCGAAATGCCGGTACAACGCCGCCTCCGACACATCGATCTTGGCCGCCAGCGCGGCGGTGGTGATCTTTTCGCCCTTGGGCTGCTCCAGCATGGTCGCCAGGGTCTGGAGAATCTGGAGTTTGCGCTCGCCGGGTTTAGTAGTTGCCATGATTTTTATTTTAGTAATGATGGAGGTAAAAAAACTATGCCTGCTCCCTGCCCGGCGCCGAGCCAGCCGGGCCCAGCCGCCTAACGCAGGCGGTGCAGATTCCTGGCCAGCTGTCGCACCGATTTTACTTTGACATCGACGTATTTGGGGCGCTTTATCACATTTGACTGGTCGGCCAGGTATTGCGTGACCCAGGCCGTGCACATGCCGACCGATTTGGCTGCCTTGAGCGTGGCGATCGTATCTTCCACCAGGACGCAGCGGCGCGCCGCGACCTTTTCCCGCGCCAGCAGCTGGCGCAGCAGGTGGCGCGACGGTTTCGGCCGCAATTGGCGATGCACATGCATGGATTCGATCGAGATGTGCTTGCCGAAATGGCGCTGCAGGCGCAGGTGGCGCAAGACGTCGCCCGAGTAGCGCAGCGGCGCGTTGGTCAGCAGGATCTTGCGCCCCGGCAGGCGCTTGAGCAGGTCGATCAGGCCGCGCTCGGCGCGGATCATGCCCAGCAGATCGTCAAAACGGTGCGCTTCGCGCAGGAAATCCGCAGGCCGCACCTGGTGGTGCTTGACCAGGCCTAGCAAGGTCGCGCCGTAACGCCGCCAGTACATTTCGCGGGCGGCATTCACCGTGGCGGCGTCGGCGTCGACGCCGTCGCTGCCCAGGGTGCGCGCCATGAAAGCGTTCATGTTGTGGTGGATCGCGGGGAAAATGGCGTGCGAGGCGTCGTGCAGGGTATTGTCCAGGTCGAACAGCCAAAGCGCTGTAGTATTCTTTGCCATTGTGCCGTGCATTGGTTTTTATCAAGGAGAGTGTGTGCTTCGTCAGATTATAGTGACATTGTGCTGGTTGCCGTTAAGCCTGCTGGCGCTGCCGGCCCAGGCCGACGCCGTGGATACCGCCGGTGCCACAGTGGCGCCGGCACCCGCCCGCCAGGGCGGGGCCATGTTCAAGATACAGCGCGCCGGCCACAGTGCTTATGTATTTGGCACCATTCACGTCGGCCGCGCCGATTTTTATCCTTTCGACGACAAAGTCTTGCAAGCGATGCAACACTCATCGGCCATCGCGCTGGAAATCGATCCCGGCAACGCCCAAGGACTGGCCGACCTGATGACCAAATACGGCATCTACGCCAACGGCAAATCGCTGGCGCAGGAACTGCCGCCGCCGCTGCTGCTGCAGCTCAATCCGCTGCTGGAAAAATACGGCCTGACGCTGGACG
>NZ_JAQGLV010000004.1 GCF_028292705.1 Collimonas fungivorans
TTCCTGTCGGGCCAGACGCAGCTGATGGTAGTCGGCAACGATGTCGGCGCCACCATCATGGCCAAGAATCCGGCTGCCGGCATACAGCAAAAATTCCAGCTGTTCAGCTCGCCCGATCACGTCGGCTTCAACAAGAACGAAGCGCGCCTGACGCAGCAACTCAACCAGGCCATCGTGCAAGCCAAGAAAGACGGCAGCCTCAACAAGATTTCGCAAAAATGGCTGCGGCTGCCATTGCCCGCCGATCTATAACGCAACACCATCGCTGACAAAAAATGAAACGACTTGAAAGTACTGAAATAGGCAAGACCGGCGACACCGGCACGGGATCGCTGACGATTGCCGACCCGGCAAGCAGCTGTGGCGAAGTGTTGATCAAGCTGCTGGAAAATTACGGGGTCGAGCTGGTGTTCGGCATTCCCGGCGTCCATACCGTGGAACTGTACCGCGGCCTGGCGCAGTCTGGCCTGCGCCACATCACGCCGCGCCACGAACAGGGGGCCGGCTTCATGGCTGACGGCTATGCGCGGGTAAGCGGAAAGCCCGGTGTCTGTTTCATCATCACCGGCCCCGGCATGACAAATATCGCTACCGCCATGGCGCAAGCCTATGCCGACTCGATCCCGATGCTGGTCATTTCCAGCGTCAACGCGCGCCGGCATCTGGGCAACGGCAACGGCATGCTGCATGAGTTGCCGTCGCAGCGCGGCGTGTTTGCCGGAATGACAGCGTTCTCGCATACCTTGATGAGCCCCGAGGAACTGCCTGCGGTATTGGCGCGCGCGTTCGCCGTGTTCGACAGCGCCCGACCGCGTCCGGTCCATATCGAAATTCCTTTGGACGTGATCGTCGCTCCTGCCGCGCATCTGTCGATCGCCGCGCCGGCGCGCAGCGCGAAACCTCATGCCGACCCGCGCAGCGTAACCGGTGCGGCAGCTATGCTGCAACAGGCCAAACGCCCGCTGATCCTGGCCGGCGGCGGCGCCGTCAACGCCGGCGCTGAACTGCAGCAACTGGCGGAACGCTTGCAAGCCCCCGTCGCGCTCACCATCAACGCCAAGGGCCTGTTGCCGCCTCGGCATCCGCTGCTGCTCGGCTCAAGCCAGTCTATCGCGGCGACCCGCGCACTGGTGTGCGAAGCCGACGTGGTGCTGGCGATCGGCACCGAACTCGGGGAAACCGACTACGACACCGTGTTCGACGGCGGCTTCCGCATCCCCGGCAAGCTGATCAGGGTCGATATCGACGCCCAGCAGTTGGCGCGCAACTATCCGGCGTCGCTGACGCTGCTGTCGGACGCCGCCAGCGCATTGCAGGGATTGTTGCAGCAGCTGCCAGGGCAAGTTCAGCACAATGTCTTATGGGGCAGCAGCCGGACCGCCGCCTTGCGGCGCGAAGTCGACGCCAGCCTCGATCATCCGGCGCGCATGCAGCACCGCATGCTGGAGGTGGCGGCAAGCGTACTGCCGGATGCGATCTGTGTCGGCGACTCTACCCAGCCTGTCTATACCGGCAATATCACCTTTGACGCCGCGCAGCCGCGCAGCTGGTTCAACTCCTCGACCGGATACGGCACGCTGGGTTATGCGCTGCCGGCTGCGATAGGCGCCAAACTGGCCGTGGCCGGCAGGCCGGTGCTGTGCCTGATCGGCGACGGCGGCATTCAATTCACCTTGCCGGAACTGGCCAGCGCGGTGGAAGCCGGCGTGCCGGTCATCATCCTGCTATGGAATAACAACGGCTACGGCGAGATCAAGAAATACATGGAAAACCGGGCTATCGAACCGGTCGGCGTCGATATCTACACGCCGGATTTCCTGGCGATTGCGCGCGGTTTCGGCTGCATTGCGCGGCACGTGGCGACAGCGGCGGAACTGACCGACGCCCTGCAACTGGCGGCATCGGCCAGCAGGCCAACCGTGATTGAAATTTCAGAAATCGAATGGACTGGCCAGGAGCAATGATGTTGAACCAACTGCCGCATCAACTATACATCGCGGGCCGCTGGCGCAATGCGCGTTCCGGCCGGGTGGAAACGGTGTTCAATCCTGCTACCGAAGCAGCGCTGGCCGATGTCGCCTTCGGCGCGGCGCAAGATGTCGACGACGCCGTCACCGCAGCCGCGGCTGCCCAGGCAGCCTGGGGCAAGAGCTCCGGCCGCGAGCGCGGCGCCTGTTTGCGCGCCATCGCCCATGGGGTTCAACAGCAGCAGGAACAGCTGGCGCAGCTGCAAACCGCCAACAATGGCAAACCCCTGAGCGAAGCGTTGATCGACGTCGGCGATGTGATCGCCACGTTCAGTTATTACGCCGAACTGGCCGAACAACTCGATGACCATCAGGACCAGCCGGTGGCGCTGCCCAGCGCCGGCTTTAACGCAACACTGCGGCATGAACCCTGCGGCGTCGCGGCCCTGGTCGTGCCTTGGAATTTCCCGATGGTGACCACTGCATGGAAAGTGGCGCCGGCGCTGGCCGCAGGCTGCACGGTCGTGCTCAAGCCGTCCGAGATCACGCCGCTGCCGGAGCTGGCGCTGGCGGCGATCATCGATCAGGCCGGATTGCCGGCCGGCGTCTTCAACCTGGTCACCGGCGACGCCGAGGCCGGCGCGGCGCTGGTTTCCCATCCGGCGGTACGCAAGGTTTCCTTCACCGGCAGCACCGCAGTCGGCCAGACGGTGATGAAAACAGCAGCGGACGACCTCAAGCGGATCAGCCTCGAGCTGGGCGGAAAATCGGCGGCGCTGGTGTTTGCCGACGCCGATATCGAACTGGCGCTGGAGATTGTCTGCGGCGGGATATTTTTCAACGCAGGCCAGATGTGCTCGGCCACCTCGCGGCTGCTGGTCGAACGCAGCATTGCCCAGGATTTCACGGCGCGCCTCAAGCTGCGCGTCGAATCGATCAAGGTCGGCGATCCGATGGATCCCGCAACCCAAATGGGTCCCTTGAGCAGCCGCCGGCAGTATCAGAAAGTGCAGCAATACATCCAGCAGGGAGTGGCCGCCGGACTTAAGCTGCTTACCGGCGGCACGCAGCCGCCAGACATGGCCAAGGGATATTTCGTGGCGCCGACGATCTTCGCCGACGTGCCCGTCGACAGCCCGCTCTGGCGCGAGGAAATCTTTGGTCCGGTACTGTGCATCAATACTTTCGACAACGAACAGGAAGCGGTCGCGGTCGCCAATCAAAGCGAGTACGGCCTGGTAGCAACCGTATTGACTTCCGATCCCGAACGCGCCAACCGCGTGTCGGCGGCGCTGGAGGTAGGCCTGGTCTGGGTCAACAGCCCCCAGGTAATTTTTCCGCAGGCTTCGTGGGGCGGCATGAAAAAAAGCAGCCTGGGCCGCGAACTCGGACCCTGGGGCCTTCACACGTTTCAGGAAATAAAACACGTGGTCATGGCGGCGCCCGGATAAATCAGTGCAGGAACCTGCCGCTCTTGGCGACCATGGTCAGGTCGACGAATTCTGAGCCGTTATGGTTGCTCGGGCTGAAGGTGACAAAATAGCCGCCGGCGTCATAATGGTTGATGGTTTCCAAGGCCTTGACCAGGCTTTCGCGCGACAGGCTGCTGCCGGCGCGCTTGAGGCCTTCCACCAGCACCTTGGCCGCGATGAAGCCTTCCATGCTGACGTAATCCCACTCTCTCTTGCCGTCTTGCAGGTAGTACTTGCGGTATTCCTTGACGATGCTGTTGACTTCATCCCAAGGGGCTGGCATCACTTGCGCAATTTGCACCCCGCTGGCGTCCTTGCCCAGCGCATTCACCAACTGCTGGCTGCCGACGAAGGAAATATTCCAGAACGACGGCGGGCTGCCGGCCGCGATCATGGCTTTGATGAAGGCCGCGCTGGAGTTGTAGGCCGAGACCATGATCACCGTCTGCGGCTGGCTTTGGCGGATCTTGGCGACGGCGGCGCTGACATCCACGCTGTTGCGCTCGACTGTGCCCAGCCCGGCAACCTCGATGCCGCGCTTCTTCAGCGCCCGCGTCACACCTTCCAGGCCGGCCTTGCCATAGGCGTCATTCTGATAAAAGACCGCAATCTTCTTCAACGACAAGGTGGTGATCTGCTGCACGATTTTTTCAGTCTCGGCGAAATAGCTGGCGCGGATATTGAAGATGTTCCGGTTGAACGGTTCGCGCAGCGACTGGGCGCCGGTAAACGGCGCGAAGAACGGCACCTTGGCCTTGGTCAAGGCTGGAATCGAGGCATTCGAGGTCGGCGTGCCGACATAACCGAACAAGGCCAGCACGTCATCCTGTTCGATGAACTGCCGGGTATTCGCCGCCGCCCGGTCCGGTTCATAACCGTCGTCCAGGGTCTTGAGGATGATTTTCCTGCCGAACACGCCGCCGCTGGCGTTGACCTGGTCGAAATACGCTTGCGCGCCGTCATGCATGCCCTTGCCCAGTTCCTTGGCAGGACCGCTGAACGCAGCCGATTGCCCCAGAGTGATGGTGGTGGCGGTGACGCCGCTCTCTGCGCGGCAGAATGCGCTTGCCAGCAGCAAGGATGACAGGACAAGAATTTTATGAAGTCGCATACGGAATCCGATTGTTCGTTTAAATAAGTTACTTATATTGCAAATTCGACTGCAAATTCGCCACATCCGATGTTAGCGCTACCGAAAACCATCGAAGAATTTGTTGCGGCGCAGAAAATTGCGCCAAGTAAAACGCAAAGGGAGCAATGCTGTCAAGCAAGCCACACTATTTTTTTCCAACCAGCAAGGTAATAAAGTGGCATCCAGGCAAGATAAGCGAAAAACTTAGCAAGAATGAAGCCAAGCCAGCATGGTCGCCCTTGTTTTGTTCGCCAAGCCGCAGCCGTGAATGTATATATAATGAGAATGATTATTGATCATGGCTTTTGTATGAGACTTTGTGATTTGACGCCGTTTACGCCCGCAGTGATTGAATATGTAGAAGACGTGCTGGAGCAGGACCCGATCGCCAAACGCTTGCGCGAGCTTGGTTTCGTCCATGGCGAAGCCGTGAGCCTGGTGGCGCGCGGCCCGGTCGGCGCCGATCCGCTGATGATACAGATCGGCTTCACCCGTTTTGCCCTGCGTCGCGCCGAAGCGCACCGGGTCCACGTCAACCCTGCTAATCCAGCGTCCTGAATCCCGGCATCATGTCTAGCGCTTCCTCCCTCCGCATCGCCCTGGTCGGCAACCCCAATTGCGGCAAGACCGCCCTGTTCAACCAGTTGACCGGCAGCCGCCAGAAAGTGGCGAACTACGCCGGTGTCACGGTAGAGCGCAAGGAAGGCCGTTTCACCGCGCCCTCCGGGCGTGTGTTCCAGCTGCTCGACCTGCCGGGCGCGTACAGCCTGGAAGCGACCAGCCCGGACGAGATGATCACCCGCAAGGTCTGCCTCGGCCAGATGCCGGGTGAAGCGCTGCCGGACCTGGTGGTCTGCGTCGCCGATGCAACCAACCTGCGCCTGCACCTGCGTTTTGTCTTGGAAGTCAAACGGCTGGGCCGGCCCATGGTGCTGGCATTGAACATGATGGACGCTGCCCGCAAACGCGGCATCACCATCGACCGCGAAGAGCTGCAGCGCCGCCTTGGCATTCCGGTGATTGAAACCGTGGCGGTGCGCAGCGGCGGCGCACGCGAACTGATCCAGCACCTGGACCAGGCGGGCGCGCCGGCGCAGGCAACCGGCGGCGTCGACGACGATTTGCATGCCCAGGTGCGCAGCATGCTGGCGGCAGCCGTGACCATGCCGCGCAATACATCGATGATCGACGATGCCATCGACCGCTGGGTGCTGCATCCGGTGTTCGGTCTGGCGCTGCTGGCGGCCATCATGTTCTTCATTTTCCAGGCGGTTTTTTCCTGGGCGCAGCCGCTGATGGAAGGCATCCAGGCCGGCGTCGGCGCAGTCGGCGCCTGGGTCGCCGCAGCCTTGCCGGAGAGCCTGCTGCGCAGCCTGATCAGCGACGGCATCTTCGGCGGCCTGGGCACGGTGCTGGTGTTCCTGCCGCAGATCCTGATCCTGTTTTTCTTTATCCTGGTGCTGGAAGAATCCGGCTACCTGCCGCGCGCCGCCTTCCTGCTCGACCGCATGATGTTCAAGGCGGGACTCACCGGCCGTTCCTTCATTCCGCTGCTGTCGAGTTTTGCCTGCGCGATTCCCGGCATCATGGCCACCCGCAGCATCCAGGACCCGCGCGACCGCCTGACCACTATCCTGGTGGCGCCGCTGATGACGTGCTCGGCGCGGCTTCCCGTGTACACCTTGCTGATCGCCGCCTTCATTCCGAACCGCAGCGTGTGGGGCCTGTTCAACATGCAGGGCATCGTGCTGTTCGTGCTGTACGTGGCCGGCATCGTCAGTGCGCTGGCCGTCTCCTGGATCATCAAGCGCGTGCGCCAGGACAAGAGCGAGCATGCATTGCTGATGGAACTGCCGTCCTACCGTTTACCCGGCGCCCGCAATATCGCCATCGGCCTGTGGGAGCGGGCGCTGATTTTCTTGCGCCGGGTCACCACCATCATTCTGTCGCTCACAGTGCTGCTGTGGTTCCTGTCGACCTTCCCCGGCCCGCCGCCTGGCGCAGCCTTGCCAGCCATCGACTACAGCCTGGCCGGCCGCATCGGCCATTTGCTGGAATACGTGTTTGCGCCTATCGGCTTTAACTGGCAGATCTGCATTGCACTGGTGCCCGGCATGGCGGCGCGCGAAGTGGCCGTATCGGCGCTGGGAACCGTGTATGCCATGTCCGGCAGCGAAGACGCGATCGCATCGCAGCTCGGGCAGGTGATTGCGCATCAATGGTCGCTGGCGACTGCATTGTCGCTGCTGGCCTGGTATGTGTTTGCGCCGCAATGCATGTCGACGCTGGCGGTGATGCGGCGTGAAACCAATTCCTGGAAGATCGTTGCGGTCGCCACCGCCTACCTGTTCGGCCTGGCTTACCTGGCGGCTTTCCTCACCTATCAGATTACGAGGTTGCTGACATGACGCCGTTTCTCGTGATCCAGGCCATCGTGATCGGCGTCGCCGTAGCCGCCAGCCTGGTCTATGCCTGCCGGCGGCTGATGCCGGCTACCAGCCAGCGCTGGCAGGGAGCGCTGGCAAGTTCCCTGAGTAACGCCTCGCGGCCTGCGGCATTGCGCGCGATCGGCAAGCGTTTGCAGCCGGAGGCCGCGGCGGGAGGATGCGATAGCGGATGCGGCTCGTGCGCCACCGGTTGCGGTTCGGCGTCGTCGGCGGATGAGCAGCCGCTGCAGTTCCATGAACGTGCGCGCGAATAATCGATCTGCCCGCTGTTTCTTTTCATGCCAGCGCATGTACTCCGTAGGCCGTTAAATAGGGTCAGAGTCAAATTATTCAGGCCGTTAATCAGGGTCAGAGTCGAATTAATGTTTGAGAATTAATTCGACTCTGACCCTAATAAACTACTCGTCCTGCAGTGCGTAGCGTGCGCAGTATTCATCGGTGATCAGGCCCGACCACCACCCGCCGCGCAGCACCGCGCGGATTGCTTCTGCCTTCTTGACGCCGCCTGCCATGCCGATCACCGGGCGCGTCGGCGGCGAAGTCAACGGCAGGCTGGTGACGCGGTCTTCCAGCGGCGATGCGATCAGGCGGCCGTCGCCGGCGATGGCGTGGCCGATCATTTCTCCCACTGCCCCGTAGCCCTGCAATTGCGCGACTTCTTCAGCCGTGATGAAGCCATCTTCGTGCATCGGACAGCCGGGCGCGATGGTGCCGACGCCGACAAAGGTGACGTCGGCATGCTGCGCCAGGTCGGCCACGATGCGATATACCCGGTGGCTGCACCACTGGCGCATGTCTTCGGCATTGTCGGCCACCAGCGGCGCTGGCAGGAAAAAGAAACGGGCCTGGATCTTGTCGGCGGCGGTAAGCGCCACGTCGTAGCGATTCGATGAACCGTCGGCCGCAATCGCCCCCACCATCGACACGATCCGATGCTGCGGCCGTTCCATTTCGGTGACGGCTTCCAATACAGCCTTCAAGGTCCGCCCCGAACCGACATTGACCACCAGCGGCGTCTCCTGCTGCAGATAGCGTTCCATCACCTCGGCGCCGACCACCGCCAGCATCTGCTGCACGCCGGCGTCGTCGACCACGTTGTCGCCCGCCCCCATGCTCGGCACCACATGGCATTGCTCAAGGCCGTAGCGCTGCTGCAAAGCGGCTGCCAGCTCCAGGCAAGTCGACACCGGATGTTCCACCCTGACCTTGACCAGCCCCGATTCGCGCGCATAAGCCACCAGCCGCTGCGCCATCTGGCGCGAGATTCCCAGGTGATCGGCGATTTCGTTCTGGGTATTGCCGGCCACGTAATACATCCACGCCGCACGCGCGGCGAGGTCCAGTTTTTCATTTGCCATCTGATTTCCTTTTTTGGGCAGTGCCCGGCATGCGTCTGCGCAACATGCATCGCCTGGGCCGCTACTGCCTTGTTTTTGGCATTCGACCCAGGAATTGTCCCAGATAGTGCAATGCAGCAGAACTAAATCTTGACACGCTTTGAATCATGCATGATTATTTGCTCAACGAAAAGTCTTTTGCTCGATATTTGAAACAGCAAGACATGATGCAAAAGACAACGTTAAAGAATTTTCCGGGCGACCCACAATCAACGCCGCCTGAGAAAGTGATAACGCGAAGCCGCGCAAGTCGGCATGGCGTATTAATCATTCCTACAATGGAGACAAACATGAAACGTCGCAGCATTCGCGCAAGCTCGTTTTCAGCCGCCCTGGCCCCACTCAGCCTGCTGGCTATGTTCTGCGGCAGCGCCTGGGCCGCACCAGTTACCGTGAACATCGCAACGATCAACAATCCGGACATGATCGAACTGCAAAAACTCTCTACAAATTTCGAAACAGCCAACCCCGACATCAAGCTGCGCTGGGTAGTGCTGGAAGAAAACGTGCTGCGCCAGCGCGTCACCACCGACATCGCCACCGGCAGCGGCCAGTTCGACCTGATGACCATCGGTGCATATGAAGCGCCGATCTGGGCCAAGAAAGGCTGGCTGGCGCCGATGGAAGGCTTGCCTGCCAACTACGACGAAGCCGACCTGATCAAGACCGTGCGCGAAGGCCTGACCGAAGGCGGCAAGCTGTACGCGCTGCCGTTCTACGCCGAAAGCTCGATGACCTATTACCGCAAGGACCTGTTTGCGGAAAAAGGCTTGAAAATGCCTGAGCACCCAACGTTCCAGGATATCGCCGGCTTCGCTGAAAAGCTGACCGACAAGCAGAACGGCATCGCCGGCATCTGCCTGCGTGGCCGCGCTGGCTGGGGCGAGAACATGGCGCTGGTCGGCACCATGGTGAACACCTTCGGCGCCCGCTGGTTCGATGAAAAATGGCAGCCGCAGCTCAACTCGCCCGAGTGGAAAAACGCGGTCACTACCTATGTCGACCTGCTGCGCAAATACGGCCCGCAAGGCGCCACCTCGAACGGCTTCAACGAAAACCTGGTGCTGTTCTCCAGCGGCAAATGCGGCATGTGGATCGACGCCACGGTGGCGGCCGGCATGATCTACAGCAGCAAGGAATCGAAAGTGGTCGGCAAGGTAGCGTTTGCGCCATCGCCGGTAGCGGTCACGCCTAAGGGTTCGCATTGGTTGTGGATCTGGTCGCTGGCGATTCCGAAATCGTCGAAATCGCAGGACGCCGCCAAGAAATTCGCAGCCTGGGCAACTTCCAAGGAATACGTGCAGCTGGTCGCCAAGGAAAAGGGCTGGGGGCTGGTGCCGCCAGGCACCCGCATGTCTACCTACGCTTCGCCTGAGTATAAAAAGGCCGCGCCCTACTCTGACTTCGTGCTGAACGCGATCCAGTCGGCGGACACCAAGGACGCCACCCTGCAGAAAGTGCCTTACACCGGCATCCAGTTCGTGACGATTCCCGAGTTCCAGTCGCTGGGCACGGTAGTCGGCCAGGCGATTGCCGGCGC
>NZ_JAQGLV010000011.1 GCF_028292705.1 Collimonas fungivorans
ACAGGCCGAAGAACACCAGCAAGGTATCCAATGGCAGGCGGCGGGTGACGCCGTCCGGGCCGGTGACCTTGATCTCGCTCAGCTTGCCGTCCTTGGTTTCATGGCCGGTGACCTGGCCGACCAGGAACTGCATTTCGTAGGCTTCGCACAAGGCCTTCATCTTGGCGACCGAAGCAGGCGCCGCGCGGAATTCTTCGCGACGGTGCAGCAGCACTACCGATTCAGCCTTGCCGACCAGGTCCAGCGCCCAGTCCAGCGCCGAATCGCCGCCGCCGCAGATTACCAGGTTCTTGCCGTGGAACTGGACAGGATCCTTGACGCGGTAGAACAGCTGCGTATTGTCGAACTGGTCGATGCCGTCGACCTTGATGGTGCGCGGCTGGAACGAGCCGACGCCGGCGGCGATGAAGATGGTCTTGGTGATGAAGCGGGTGCCGGCCGAGGTTTCCAGGTCGAAGCGGTTGTCTTCGCGGCGCGCTACCAGCGTCACTTCCTGGTTCAGGTGGAAGGTCGGTTCGAACGGTTCGATCTGCTTGAGCAGGTTGTCGGTTAGTTCCTGGCCGGTGCAGACGGGGACCGCAGGGATGTCGTAGATCGGCTTGTCCGGGTACAGCTCCACGCACTGGCCGCCGACTACCGGCAGCGAGTCGATGACATGGGCCTTGATTTCCAGCAGGCCGAGTTCAAAGACCTGGAACAGGCCTACCGGGCCGGCGCCGACGATGACGGCGTCGGTTTCGATCACGCTGTTGACGGAGTTGGGTGCTGCTGCAAGTTTGACGGTGGTATCCATACGACGATCTGATTCCTGTTTCAGTTGGGTCCCCCAAAACGCCATGCCAGTAGTGGCTGCGACGGCGCTTGGATTTAAATTTTCGCGAATTCCTGTATGGCTGGGGGCAATGGCCTGGCTTACATTGACGGCTGGCTGCATCGGCCGCCCGGCAAAGGGCGGCTTCCAGCTTAACGTTGCAAGAAGTCTAATTTTTCCTTGACGTCTTTCCATTCCTCGGCTTCCGCCAAAGGAGCGATGGTCTTGGTGATCGACGGCCAGTGACGCGACAGGTCTTCATTCAGTTTGATGAAATGCAGCTGGTCGGCCGGCACGTCTTCTTCAGCGTAGATGGCGTTGACCGGGCACTCGGCGACGCAAACCGCGCAATCGATGCACTCGTCGGGGTCGATCGACAGGAAATTCGGGCCTTGGCGGAAGCAATCAACCGGGCATACATCCACGCAGTCGGTATAGCGGCAGCGAATGCAGGATTCGGTCACAACGTGGGTCATAACAACAGTCCTATCTGTAAATAATGTTCTTGAAGCGGATATTGAGGCGGCGACCGGCGGCTCGGAGCAACTGCTGCCCTTGATATATACCCTGTCGCAAAGCCTTGTATTTTAAGGTAATTCGGGTTTTCCCACAAACAGCTGTTATATAGAATCCATATAAGCAAATGTGAAATTCACATTAGCGGCAATTGCCGGTATTTCCGCAGTTTTACCACATCCGCCGCAAGCTTTTCGAGGCTGCCACAGGATTGCTTGCGTCAGCTTGGCAAAATGGCTATCGTGGACGCCTTTGTTGCTACGGAATAATTATGTCATCTTCCAACGAAAGCTCCACCAGAGCCATTTTTTACGCCTTGGGCGCCAATGGCGGCATCGCGCTGGCGAAGTTTGCCGCCTCGATCTATACCGGCTCGGGCGCCATGCTGGCGGAAGCCATCCATTCGCTGGCCGATTGCACCAATCAGGTATTTTTGCTGATCGGCCTGAAGGAAGCCAAGAGACCGGCAAACTCTTCCCATCCCATGGGCTATGCGCGGGTGGTGTATTTCTGGGCGATGATGGTGGCGCTGCTGCTGTTTTTTGTCGGCGGCGCGTTTTCGGTCATGGAAGGCATCGAGCACCTGAAGCATCCCCAGGCCATCAGCACTCCCTGGGTAGCGCTCGGGGTGCTGGGCGTATCGGTGGTGCTGGAAGCATTTTCCCTGCGTGGTGCGATGGTGGAAATCCGCAAGATTTCAGACGGCAAGCCGTTCATGCAGTGGTTCCGCGAAACCCGGCAGTCGGAGCTGATGGTGGTGGCGGGCGAAGACATCGCCGCGCTGGCAGGGCTGGCGCTGGCGTTTGCTGCGGTGCTGCTGACGGTGGTGACCGGCAACCCGCTGTGGGACGCCTGCGGCACGATCGCGGTCGGCCTGCTGCTGATGATCGTCGCGGTGATGGTGATCCGCGAAGTGAAGGCCATGGTCACCGGCGAGTCGGCGGCGCCCGAGGTGCATGCCGCCATCAAGGCGCATATCGAAGCCGACGCCGACGTGGCGGCCGTCAGGAACCTGATTTCCATGCAGTGGGGCGAGCAGGTCATGATCGCGGTGCAAGCCGTGATGCGGCCGCAGCCTACCGATGTGGCGCTGGTCGACGCCATCAACCGCATCGAGGCCGGGATCCAGCAGCGCTGGCCGCAGGTGCACTGGTGTTTCTTCGAGCCGGACCATGCGGCGGCCGCTGAAGAGGCCATATAAAAAAATCCGTGGCAATGTGACGAGTGCGATAAAATTGTCACGCTGTCATCTCCAGCAGATGCATGTCGCAAGCTTTGCCAGCCATACCGCCAACCGAAGATTGTTATGCCGCAGCGCAAATCTACGGGGTATCGGGGGCCGATGCCTGATCATTTCATTAGGGAGCATTGCCATGAGTCGGCGTTTGTCACGATTTTCTCTGCAGTTTCTGTCGCTGGTCCTCGCGCCCGCCATGTTTCCCCTGGCGCATGCCGCCGGGCCGCTCACGGTTCCCAATTCGGTAATCCAGTCCAATGCCGCAAGTTCAGGCAATGGATTCAACAGCTTGTCGGCCGAAGACCGAAGAAAGTTGCTGGCGGCTCCCGACGGCGATGCGCCGGCAAACGCGGCTGGCGCCGGCCTGAATCTGAAAGACAACAGCTATTGCAAGGAACTGCAGCAGCAAATCGCGCGTGCGCAACAGGCGGCGCCGGCAGCGGCGGCCGATACCTATCCGGCGGGGCAAGCGCGCAACGATCCGAACCGGCGCTATCAGCCGGCGGGCGGCAACGTCTTGCAATACGATGAACGCAGCAAGCTGGAAGCGCGCTATCACAGCGAATGCAACAAATAAAATTGCCATATTGGATTGCCATGAACCTACACTTTCCGTCGTTTCCGCGTTTTCCATTCATCGTACTGATCGTTTTGATCGGCGCCGCCGGACAGCCGGTGCTGGCTGCCGACTTGCCTGCCGCCGCCGATCCGGCGGTCCACTTCAATGCCGCCGGCATCCGCAACAGCTTTAACAATCTGTCTCGCGAAGACCGGAGGGACTTGCTGGGCGCGCCGGAACAGGACTCGCCGTCGACGGCAAGCAGCCGCAGCCGGGCCATGAACAAGGCGCAGCGCTGCGAGGGGCTGGAACAGCAACTCAAGGGAGTGGCGTACCGCGAGCCGATCATCGCTCCCGATTTTTATCCGAATGCGGACCTGTCCCGGACCTATCCCGGCCAGCCGAATCGCGAACCCAACGGGGCAAGGCCTAACTATGCCGAGCCGAACAAGGAGCGCAGCAATGTATCGTTGATGGACTTCTTTTTCGGATCGTCGAAGGAACAGCCGCGCAGCCAGCGCCGCGAGCTGGAAACGCGCTATTCCGCCGTCTGCAGCTGATCAGGCTGCCGTTGTAAGATGCGAGACCGGTTCAGGCAAGCCCCGGGTTTCGCTAACCACTCACCGCCATGTAAGCAAAGACCATGATCATTACTTCGCTGCTCGACACAGATCTGTATAAATTCACGATGATGCAGGTGGTCTTGCATCATTTCCCTGCAGCGGAAGTGGAGTATCGCTACAAGTGCCGCAACAAGGGCATCGACCTGCGGCCTTATGTCGACGAAATTCGCGACGAGATCGCCGGGCTGTGTCGCCTGCGTTTCCAGGAACAGGAACTGGCCTACCTGGGCAGCATGCGTTTCTTCAAGAGCGATTTCATCGATTTCCTCAGCCTGTTCCACCTGCAGCAGAAATACATCAGCGTGCAGCCGTCGGCGGCGGACAACGGCGAGATCGATATCACGGTCAAGGGACCGTGGCTGCACACTATCCTGTTTGAAGTGCCGGTGCTGGCGATCGTCAATGAAGTCTATTTCCGCGCCACCCAGACCGCGCCGGATCATGCCGAAGGGCGCAAGCGCCTGCAAGACAAGATGGCCTTGATCCGCGACAATCCCGCCATGGCCGGCTGCAAGGTGGCCGACTATGGCACGCGCCGGCGTTTTTCCCGCAGCTGGCACGAAGAAGTGGTGCAGACCCTGCAGCGCGATTTTGCGCAGCACCTGGTCGGCACGTCCAATGTCCATTTCGCCATGAAGTACGGCATGACGCCGCTGGGAACGATGGCGCATGAATACCTGCAAGCCTGCCAGTCGCTCGGCCCGCGGCTGCGCGATTCGCAGATTTACGGCTTTGAAATGTGGGCCAAGGAATACCGCGGCGATCTTGGCATCGCCTTGTCCGATGTTTACGGCATGGCGGCCTTCCTGCGCGATTTCGACCTGTACTTCTGCAAGCTGTTTGACGGCGCCCGCCACGATTCCGGCGATCCGTTCGAATGGGGCGAGCGCCTGATCAAGCATTACCAGGACAACCGCGTCGATCCCTCGACCAAGACGCTGGTGTTTTCCGACAGCCTCGATTTCGGCAAGGTCAACGAGCTCTACCTGCGTTTCAAGGACCGGACCCGGGTGGCGTTCGGCGTCGGCACCAACCTGACCAACGACCTCGGCTACACGCCCTTGCAGATCGTCATGAAGATGGTGCGCTGTAACGGCCAGCCGGTGGCCAAACTGTCGGATACGCCGTCCAAGAACATGTGCGACGACCAGGCCTATCTGAATTACCTGCGCCAGGTTTTCGAGATTGCGGAGCCGGTTGCCGCCGCAACTTAGTGTCTTTGTTATTTGTTTGATATCAATTTCGAGCTAAAATAGTCCGCTTTCGATCGATCACCTTACATGGAAGACTACATTGCATAAGAAAATACTCGCTATCCTGATTGCCTTCCTGCCCTTGGCTGCGCAAGCGGCAGAACTGGACGGGGCCCAGCTGTCGGTCTGGTGGGGCGTGCCGTTCATGGGCCTGCTGCTGTCGATTGCGCTCGGTCCGCTGCTGGCGCCGACTTTCTGGCACCATCATTTCGGCAAGATCGCGGTAGCGTGGTCGCTGGCTTTCTTGATTCCCTGCGCGCTGGGGTTCGGCGCGGCGACTGCCGCCGCCGGCGTGGTGCATGCCTTCCTGGCCGAGTATTTTCCTTTCATCATCCTGCTGACCGCCTTGTTCGTGGTGGCCGGCGGCATCTGCCTGCGCGGCAACCTGCACGGCACGCCGGCCCTGAATACCGGCTTGCTGGCGATTGGCACCCTGCTGGCCAGCCTGATGGGCACCACCGGCGCCTCGATGCTGCTGATCCGGCCGCTGATCCGCGCCAACGACAATCGCAAGCATGTCGTGCATATCGTGGTCTTCTTCATTTTCCTGGTGGCCAATGCCGGCGGCGCCTTGACTCCGCTTGGCGATCCGCCCCTGTTCCTGGGTTTCTTGAAGGGCGTGGATTTTTCCTGGACCCTCAAGAACATTTTTGGCGAAACCCTGTTCATGTGGGTTTCCCTGCTGGTTATTTTTTATTTGCTGGACCGTTTTTATTTCCATAAGCGCGAGGAAGAATTTGCACCGTCGCTCGATCCGACGCCGGACGACGCCAGGCTGCGTTTCGAAGGGAAATTCAATTTCGTCCTGCTGGCCGTGGTGGTGCTGCTGGTGCTGATGAGCGGCTTCTGGAAACCGGGTGTCAGCTACAACATCTATGGCACTACGGTGGAACTGCAGAACCTGCTGCGCGACGGCCTGCTGGTGGTCGTGATCCTGGCTTCGCTCTGGCTGACGCCCAAGATCGCCCGTGAAGGCAACGACTTCAGCTGGGGACCCATCCTTGAAGTGGCCAAGCTGTTTGCCGGGATCTTCGTCACCATCGCCCCGGTGATCGCCATGCTGCGCGCCGGCGAGCAGGGCGCTTTCGGCCTGGTGGTCAGCGCTGTCACCGGCGCCGACGGCCAGCCCAACAACATCATGTATTTCTGGGCCACCGGCATCCTGTCGTCGTTCCTTGACAATGCGCCGACCTACCTGGTGTTCTTCAATACCGCGTCCGGCGATGCGGGTGAGCTGATGACGCGGCTGGCGGCGACGCTGGCGGCGATTTCCTGCGGCGCCGTGTTCATGGGCGCCAACAGCTACATCGGCAACGCGCCTAACCTGATGGTGAAAGCCATCGCCGAAGAGCGCGGCATCCGCATGCCTTCCTTCTTCGGCTACATGGGTTGGGCATGCGTGGTACTGTTGCCATTGTTTGTAGTGATGACTTTTATTTTTTTCCGTTGATTTTTTCCCGTTAGTGGCAGAACCATGAAACCAAAGATATTGATGGCGCGCGCCGTGTTTCCGGAAGTGATCGCCGGCTTGCAGCAGCATTTCGAAGTTGAAAGCAACCAGGACGACCGCATCTTCAGCGCGGCCGAACTGGCGCAAAAACTGAGCGACAAGGATGGTGTGATCGCCACCGCCAGCGAACGCATCTCGGCCGAATTGCTGCAGGCCTGTCCGCGCCTGAAAGCGGTCTGCAACCAGGCGGTCGGTTATAACAATATCGATGTCGCGGCAGCCACCAAAGCCGGTGTGATGGTGACCAATACGCCGGACGTGCTGAACGAAACCACCGCCGATTTCGGCTGGGCCTTGCTGATGGCGACTGCGCGCCGGGTCACGGAGTCCGAGCACTGGCTGCGCGCGGGACATTGGAAGCAGTGGCGCTACGACAGTTTCCTGGGGGCGGATGTGCATGGCGCCACGCTCGGCATCATCGGCATGGGACGCATAGGGCAGGCGATTGCGCGGCGTTCGTTGGGCTTCGACATGCAGGTGCTGTACCACAACCGCTCACGCCTGGCGCCTGAGCTCGAGGCGCGCGCCAACAACGCGCGTTATGCCGGCAAGGAAGAATTGCTGGCGGCGGCCGACCATGTGATCCTGGTGCTGCCGTATTCCAAAGAGTCGCATCACACCATCGGCGCTGCCGAGCTGGCCTTGATGAAACCGGGCGCGACCCTGGTCAACCTGGCGCGCGGCGGCATCGTCGACGACCTGGCGCTGATCGCGGCATTGCGCGACAGGAAAATCGCCGCTGCCGGACTCGATGTATTCGAGAACGAGCCGGCGCTGCATCCTGGTTTCCTGGAACTGTCGAATGTGGTGCTGACGCCGCATATCGCCAGCGCCTCCGAACCTACCCGGCGGGCGATGGCCGACTGTGCCGCGGCCAACCTGCTGGCGGCCTTGCTGCCGACGGTAGAGCGCAAGTGGCCGCCGAACCTGCTTAATCCTGAAGTGCTGGGCCGGGTTACGCTTAGCCGGGCTACGCTTAGCTGAGCGGACCCGGATCCCGTTTTAGTCTTTCAGGCTTTCGATCAGGTCGATGTACTGCTGCTGGGCGGCCTCCTGAGTGCTGCCTTTCAGCTCATTCCATGCATCCCATTTGGCGCGGCCGACAAAGTCGGTCATGCCGGGGCGATCGCCGGTGGCATCGCCGCTGCTGCCTTGCTTGTACAGCCCGTATATTTTCAACAAAGTCATGTTGTCAGGGCGTTCCGGTAAATTCTTGGAATCGGCTTGTGCTTGTTCGAACTGGGCTTGGAGGGTCATGAGAGTCTCGTATCAAAAAGAGGAGAAAATCGAGGAGAAAATCGAATCAGTCGGGAGTGACCGCGCCAACTACCGCGGAGCCCGCCTTGACTGTGCCTTCAACTACGGTAGAAGCAACGCTGACCGCCGCGCTGCCGACGCTGACCCCGGCGCCGACCACGCTGGTGGTCACGCTGACCACCGTGCAGGCGCCGAGCAGCGGCACGGCAAGCAGCAGCGACGCAGCCAGGCGAAGCGGGATCAGGCCTGACAGGCTGAAATGTTTCATCGAGGCGCCGTTGGACTTATACGCCCAGCAGTTCGACTTCGAAAATCAGGGTGGCGTTTGGCGGAATCACGCCGCCGGCGCCGCGCGGGCCGTAACCGAGGGCTGCCGGAATGATCAGTGTGCGTGTGCCGCCGATTTTCATGCCTTGCACGCCTTCATCCCAGCCCTTGATGACGTGGCCGGCGTTCAGCGGGAATTCGAACGGGTCGCCGCGGTCCTTGCTGGAGTCGAACTTCTTGCCGGCGCTGCCGTCGGAGTTCTGCAGCCAGCCGGTGTAATGCACGGTCACATGGTCGCCGGCTTTTGCTTCAGCGCCGTCGCCAACGATGACATCTTCATACTGCAGGCCGGAAACGGTAGTGGTGGTCGACATGGGAGTCCTTTTCAAAATAGTCAATAGTTGCCGGGCGGCGTAACCAGCCGCCTAGCCAAGTAGAGCAGTGTAAACCAAAATCCGGCCGGTAACCCGTGCTGAGGGGCAATCTAGTGTGTTGCTTCGGCCTGGCAAAGTCATTTAAATCTATAGGTGTGATTCATGCGCGGTAAAATAGTTGTTTTCGCTTCTCCGAGTTTCTTTATGTTCGTTGGTCGTTCCCTTATCGCCGCTTGCGGCCTGCTGGCTGCTTTTTCCACTTTCGCGGCAGCGCCTGCCGCCGCCATCGGCAATACCGTGGTTGTGCTGAATTCGCGCGACGCCACCATCACCCTGCTGGACCAGACAACTTATAAGGAAATCAATACTTTTCCGGTCGGCAAGGAGCCGCACCACCTGATGCCGACGCCGGACAACAAGTCGCTGATCGTGGCGGCCGCCACCGGCAATTCGCTGTTGTTCCTGGACCCGAAAAGCGGCCAGCTGCAGAGCCAGGTGAAGGACATTGTCGACCCCTATCAGATCGGATTTTCACCCAACCAGAAATGGTTTATCGCCAACGGCCTGCGTCTTGACCGCATCGATATCTACGGCTACGACGGCAAGAACCTGAAACTGGCCAAGCGCCTGCCGCTGCCGTCCATGCCTAGCCACATGGCGTTCACCGCCGACAGCGCGCTGGCGTTCATCACCCTGCAGGGCAGCGATGAACTGGCCGCGGTCGACCTGGCGACGCAAAAGGTGAAATGGACCATGCCGATCGGCAAGCAGCCGGCCGGCGTCTACATGACGCCCGATAACAAATACCTGCTGGTAGGCGTGATGGGTAGCGATTATGTCGCCGTGGTGGACTGGCGCACCCAGAAGATCGTCAAGAAAATCAAGACCGGCGACGGCGCCCACAATTTCCGTCCGCAGGGCGACAACCGCCATGTGTTCGTCTCCAACCGGGTTGCCGGCAGCATCAACGTGCTCGACCTGAATACGCTGGAAAGCGTTGGCAGCATCGCCGTTCCGGGCGGTCCGGACTGCATGGAAGTGACTGCCGACGGCAAGACCATGTGGGTCACCCAGCGCTGGCTGAAGCGGGTCTCGGTAGTCGACCTGGCCACGCGTAAAGTGATCAAGACGATTGCAGTGGGGCGTTCGCCGCACGGCATCTATTTCAACAATCGCGCTTCCGAGCTGTGATGCCGATGTCCTCCGCAAGCAGGCATCATCTGCTGGCAGCGGCGCTGGCGCTGGTTACCCTGGCGCCGGCTACGCTGTCGCTGGCGCAGCCAACCCGGGCGTGCAGCGGCACGGTCTACCTGAGTTTCGACACCGGCAGCCAGTCGCAAGCCGAGTACATCGCCCAGACCCTGAGGCGGCATCACATCAAGGCCACGTTTTTCATGGCCAATGAAAAAACCGTGAACGGCGACTACACCCTCGATCCGAGCTGGGCGCCGTTCTGGAAAGCGCTGGTGGCTGACGGCCACGCCTTCGGCAGCCATACTTTCGACCATGTGTACGCCAAGCGCGACCTGGCCGACGGCAAGATCGAAGTCAAACCGCAGTTCGGCGCCAACGGCGGCAAGCTGCTGGCCTGGACGCCTCAGCAATATTGCGATGAACTGAACCGCGTCGACCAGCGCTTCCAGACTTTGACCGGCAAGCATATCGATCGTTTCTGGCGCACTCCCGGGGGCCACCTGACGCCGCATACGCTGGCGGCGGGCGAGGCTTGCGGTTATAAGCACGTGGCCTGGGCCGCGGCCGGTTTTTCCGGCGACGAGCTGCCCAGCGACAAATGGCCGAACCAGCTGCTGCTGGAACGCACGCTGAAAAATCTCAAGGACGGTGATATCGTCATGGCGCACCTGGGCATCTGGTCGCGCAAGGATCCCTGGGCGCCGGCGGTGCTGGAGCCGCTGATCAGCGGTCTGGAGAAAAAGGGTTTCTGTTTTGCCACGCTGCGCGACCATCCGGCCTACAAGGGCGACCTCAAGGGACCCGTCGCGGAAGTCAAAGCCGGGAAGGGGAGGGCATCATGACGAATACTTTGGTTGATTGGTTCGCCGCGGCCCAGGCATGGCTGTTCCAGTCCGTGGTGCAGCCGCTCATGTTCCATGCCGGTTTCAGCGAATACCTGGAAGATGCTTTCGACGGCACTGAATGGTTCCTGATCGGCGTCTTCGAACTGGTCGTCCTGTATCTCATCCTGCGGCCGCTGGAAGCCTTGATCCCGGTGCACAGCTTCAGCGACCGGCGCGCGCGCTGGATCGATTTCCTCTATACCGTGCTGTACCGCCTCGGCGCTTTTTCGGTATTCGTGTTTTTCCTGGTCGATCCGCTGATGGCGAAAGCCACCGAGCTGCTGCACCTGCAAGGGATCAATCCGTTCAACCTGGAAAACCTGCTGCCCGGCATGAGCGACCGGCCGCTGCTGACCTTCCTGCTGTACCTGCTGGTGCTGGACCTGTGCGAATACTTTTACCACCGCGCGCAGCACAGTTTCGGTTGGCTGTGGGGTTTGCACAGCCTGCACCACAGCCAGCAAAACATGAACCTGTGGAGCGACGACCGCAACCACCTGCTCGACGGCTTGATCCACGACGTCGTCATGGCGCTGGTGGCGCTGGCGATCGGCGTCGAGCCGGCGCAATACGTGCTGCTGGTGTCGATCACCCGCATGCTGCAAAGCCTGCAGCATGCCAATGTGCGGATCCACTTCGGCCGCCTGGGCGACGCCATCGTCGTCTCGCCGCGCTTTCACCGCTGGCACCATGCGATCGGCATCGGCCATGAAAGCAAGGGCACAGGCACATTGGGCGGCCATAATTTCGGCGTGCTGTTTGCGTTCTGGGATGTCCTGTTCCGCAGCGCCTATTTCGGCAAGACCTTCGAGCATACCGGCGTGCGCGACCAGCTGCCGACGGCAAGCCGGCCGGCGCGCGACTACGGCCGCGGCTTCTGGTCGCAGCAATGGCTGGGCCTGAAGCGCATGGTCGAATTTTCCAGAAGGCAGTCCCGCTGATGCGCCCGGTACTGGTAGCCTTCGGCCGGGCTTTGCTGTCGCAGCTGCATTACCGCATGCTGATGCTGACATTCCTGCCGTTCGTGCTGTCTATCGTGATCTGGGGCCTGGCCCTGTGGTGGGGTTTGCAGCCGATGATCGACTGGCTGCAAAAGAATTATTTTGCCGGTAACGACGGCTGGGGCATTGCCAATTATGTCCCGGGCTGGCTCGGCCTGGGCGCGCTCAAGACGGTCATCGTGCCGTGGCTGGCGTTGTGGGCCTTGCTGCCGCTGATGATCCTGACCGCCTTGCTGTTCGTCGGCGCGTTTGCCTTGCCGGCCACCGCGCGCCACATCGGCCGCCGTCATTTCCCCGACCTCGAAATGCGCCATGGCGGCTCGCTGCTCGGCAGCGCCTGGACGTCGTTTACCGCCTTCCTGCTGTTCTGCGTGCTGTGGCTGGTGACTTTGCCGCTGTGGCTGATCCCGCCGTTCGCCTTCCTGGTGCCGCTGGTATTGTGGGGCTGGCTGACCTATCGGGTGTTCGCCTATGAAGCGCTGGCGGCCCATGCCGACAAGGACGAAATGCGGGCGCTGCTGCGCATCCATCGCTGGCCGCTGCTGCTGATCGGCGTGATCGCCGGCGCGCTGGGCGCGGCGCCGACTGTCTTGTGGCTGGGCGGCGCCTTATGGCTGGTGGTGTTCCCCTTGCTGGCGGCCGGCTCGATCTGGCTGTATGTGCTGGTGTTCGTGTTTACCGGCTTGTGGTTCGAATACTATTGCCTGGCGGCGCTGGCCAAATATCGGGCGGCGGGCCAGGCTGCTATCATTATGGCTGGGCGCGAGGATGGCCAGGTGATCCACCAGTTGTCAGATACGCCGCAATTGTAGGGTTCATATGCCGGTAAAGATTCGGAGTTAAGATCTGCATGGAATGCCTTCGTTATTCATTGTCTTTCTGCCAAATACTTCTATCCATCTTCAGCTAAACGGCGATCCCCATGGCAATCGGACTTATCATCATCGGCGACGAAATCCTGTCAGGCAGGCGAGTCGACAAGCACTTTCCGAAAATACTGGAAATGCTCACTGCCCGCGGCCTTAGCCTGGCCTGGGCCGAATACATAGGCGACGATCCGGCCCGCATCACGGCCACCCTGAAACGCACTTTCGACAGCGACGACATCGTGTTCTGCACCGGCGGCATCGGCGCCACGCCGGATGACCACACCCGCCAGTGCGCCGCCGCGGCGCTGGGCGTGCCGCTGGTGCTGCATCCTGAAGCGCGCGAGAAGATCCGCGAACGGATCGCCGACACCGCGCGCGACGCCGGGCTGGAGCTGAATTACGAGACGCCCGACAACCTGCACCGGCTGAAGATGGGCGAGTTTCCGCAGGGCGCCGCGATCATTCCCAACCCGTTCAACAAGATCCCCGGTTTTTCGGTGCCGCACAAGGGCGCCGGCGCCCACTATTTTGCGCCGGGTTTCCCGGTGATGGCCTGGCCCATGTTCGAATGGGTGCTGGACACCTATTACGCCGACCGTTTCCACCAGAATCCGCAACTGGAACAGTCGGTGCTGGTGTTCGAAGCCATGGAGTCGACGCTGACGCCGCTGATGGAAGCCATCGAGGCGGAGTTCCCGCTGGTGAAAGTATTCAGCCTGCCGCATGTTGGCGATGGCGACACCAGGCGTCATATTGACCTCGGCGTAAAAGGCGAGCCGGTGCAGAGCGCGGCAGCGTTCAAGAAGATGTTGTCGGGCCTCGACCAGTTAAAGGCAGAGTACCGGCCGGCCTAGTGTTCCCGGTTCGCTTCCTGTTCATTTCTTACCCTTAACCAAAGCGTTTGCCGCCAGCTGTCGGCGACCATCCGCTTCTATCTGATTGGCGTCACATGTTCGGATTCCTTTTCAAACGCGCAGAGCGCAATGCGCCGCAACCCGTTATTGCTCCCCAGGCCGCGCTGCGCGCCGAAGCCAGGCAAGTATCAGACGATGCCCGGCAGCAGGAGCTGCAGCAAGCGCAAGGCCTGGCTGATGAAGCCGCCGCAGTGACATTCATTTTGCAATCGGCGTTTGCCGATGCCCGCTTGTGTGCGGCGCAACTGGTGCAGTCGCAAGCGGGTTTGGAACAGGTGCTGCAAGCATGCCGCAACACCGACCGGCGCGTCGCCAAACTGATGCAGGCGCGGCTGGACAGCGAACGCCAGCAACAGCTGATCGCAGGCAAGGCGGCCGCATCCGTGGCCCAGGCACAGCGTTTGCAGCAAGAGCAGCAGCTGATGCCGAACCAGGTGGCGGAACTGGACCGGGGCTGGGACGCCAAGGATGTGCCGGCTGAATTGCAGCAGCAGTTTTCCCAGCTGCGCGCCATGCTTGCCGATCGCCTGGCAGCCCAGGCCGACCTGCAGCGCAGCGCCATCGGCGCGCTGGGCAGCGTGCGCGCATTGCATCAGCAGATCAAGACGGCGATGGCGGCCGAGCCGCACAGCCAGCAGCAACTGGATACGCTGGAATCGCAAATGGCGGCTTGCGCCAGCGACGCCGAGGCGCAGACCTTGCCGCGCCACCTGGCGGCCGAATTTGCACAGGAAGCGCAGGCGCTGCGCAAGCTGCTGTCGGATCTGCAGCAACATCAATCCGCCTTGCAGGCGCGCAGCGATTTGCTGGCAAGCTGGGAAACCGCTGGCGAGACGCTGACTACCGATACGCTGACTACCGATACGCTGAAAGCAGGCTGGTCGGGCTTGCCAAAATTGCCGCCGGCCTTGCTCGACGATAGCCTGGAGCAGCGCTATCAGGCGCTGCTCAAACAACATGCGGTTGTCGCGCCAAGCAAACCTCAGAAGACCCGGGCGCCGGCGACCGAGGCAAGCGAGCGCCCGCAAATCGACGAAGCCCTGGACGGCCTGGAAAAAGCGCTGGAAGACGGTGCGCTGCAAGTGGCGATGGACTTCGACAAAACGCTGCGGGCCATCGATTTCAAGCAGCACAAGCCAAGCGCGGCGCAGAACAGCCGCCTGGTCCAGGCGCGCGCCGAGCTGACCCGGCTGCAAGGCTGGGCGCGCTGGGGCGGCAATGTCTCGCGCGAAGAATTGACCAAGGCGGCGCAAGAGTTGCAGCAGCAAGCGCTGGCGCCGGCCGAACTGGCAAAAAAGATCGGCAGCCTGCGGGCGCGCTGGAAATCCCTGGACGTCAGTTCGGGGCCGGCGCCGAAAGCCTTGTGGGAAGGTTTTGACAGCGCATGCACCAGCGCTTATGCGCCAGTGGCGGCGCATTTCCAGCAACAGGCCGAGCAACGGCATGCCAACCAAGGCAACGCGCGCGCCCTGATCGATGAAGTGCAGCAGTACGCGCAGGCAGCGTTGTTGACTGAAACTATGCAGGACTGGAAAGCGATCGCCCAGTTTTGCCAGCAGAAGCAGCAGGCCTGGAAAAACCTGGGGCCGATCAACCGTAGCGAAAAAAAGACACTCGACAGCAGTTTCGCCGGCGCCATCCAAGCCTTGCAGGCGCCGCTGGCGCAGCAGCAGGCCGGCGAAATCGCCAGGCGCGAACAACTGATTACCGAAGCGGCGCAACTGCCTGCCAACCAACGCGATACCGCCGACCGTGTGAAGGAATTGCAACAACGCTGGCAAGAGCAGGCCAAGGCATTGCCTTTGCCGCGCCAGGACGAGCAAGAACTGTGGCTGCGTTTCCGCAGCGCTTGCGACGCCATCTTTGCCCAGCGCAAGGAAGCCGCATCCAGCGCCGATGCCGAACGGCGCGACAACCTGCGTTTGCGCGAAGAACAATGCGCCGCGCTGGAAGCCGCGCTGGCCCAGCCCGAGGCCGAGTTGCCGAAAATCTTGCAACAGGCACAGCAGGAATGGGCGCATGGCGGGCAGGTGCCGCGTACGGTCCAAGCCCAGGTTGAAGCACGTTTCCAGGCGGCGCTCGGCGCTCTGCAAGCACGGCTGGAGCAGGGGCGGCGCCAGGCAGCGCTGGCGCAAGCCGATGCCTTGCGCGACAAGCTGGTCTTGTGCCAGCAGATTGAAGCCGCCATCACCGCGGCCGAGATCCCGGCCGAAGCCGATTGGCGCAATCGCTGGCAACTTCTGCCGCAGCTGGCGCCTGCATTTGAAAAAGTCGTCGCGGCGCGTTTCGAGCGTGCCTTGCAGAATGCCAGCGGCTATGCCGCCACGCTCGAAAGCCAGCGCCCAGTATTGCAGCAAGAGTTGCTGCGCGCTGAAATCCTGGCCGGCATCGATAGCCCGCCGGCGCTGTCGCGCGAACGCCTGCAATTGCAGGTCGAGGTGTTGCAGGCATCGTTGAAGGCGGGCGGGGCGGCGAAGAATATCGAGCAGCAGCTGTTGCATATCTGCGACTTGCCGGCCTCGATGGACGAGGCGACGCTGCAGCGGCTGTTGCAGCTGGTGGCCCAGGTCAAGCCTGCGGCGGACAAAGCGGCCGGGCAAAAAAATACCCCGGTCAGCCGGGGTAAATAACGATACCGCTATTGCAAGGTACCGAGGAGATTCAGGCTTGGCGCGCCAAGCGCGCCAGCTTTGCAGATTACTTCTTCGAACGGGCAGCAGTAGCAGTCTTGGTAGCCGCTTGCGACAACTGGTCGACAGCGTTGTTGACATTGGTTTCCAGAGTTTCAACAGCTTGCTTGGTGCTCTTGGCGAACTGTTCGTAACCGGCGTTGGCGCTGCCGATGGCCGACTTGACGAAAGCAACTGCGCCTTCTGCGCCAGGAGGCACGTTCTTCGAAGCCTGGTCGACGAATTCGATGACTTTACGCTTGGTTTCAGCAACTTGCGCTTCAGCCGACTTGGTCAGCTCAGCTTGTGTGCTGGAGGCGATGCTGGCGAAATGACGGCCGTAAGCAATCGCTTTTTCAGTGTTCGGCTGGGCCAGTGCGGCGCTCAGCGAGAAAAATTCTTGTGGATCTTTAGCCGAAAACAATTTCTGGGTAGTGGCGTTCGAGTCTTCCAGCGAAGCCTTGGCGGCATTCAGGTTGAGGTCGATCAGCTTTTCCACGCCGGCAAACGCCTTGGTGGTGAAATCGGTGAACAGGGCCAGGTTGGATTCGAAATTGGCTTTGGCGGCGGCTGAAAATTGTTCTGCAACGGTAGACATGGCTTCTCCTAGGATTCGATACTGTAAAAACGACAAATAGGGCGACTCAGGGGGTGGCTAAAATCTAGCCGTTGATTACGTCTGCCAGGGCTTTGAAAGCTCATTGTGCGACGCAACAATTTCATTTTAAATTATTCTGAACCTGTGTCAAGAGAATTTTTGTGCGCTGCAATATATTGTTTATATCGATTAAGACAAAGCTTATGAAATCCATGTATTAGCGTCCATTTATTAGCGCATTGTTTGTTGCCGTTTTGAGCACTCTGCCGTGTGTATTCCCTGATGTTAGACTGACCGTTTTACTGGACCGGCGCCTATCTTGAAAGCCTTCTACAGCGACCATTTCGTGCTGCCCCTGCCAGCCGGCCATCGTTTCCCCATGCAGAAGTACCGGCTGATCCATGAGGCCGCGCTGGCGGCCATCAGCGATATCGATTTCCATGAAGCGCCCACCACCAGCGACGGCGTGCTGGCCTTGGCCCACCATCCGCACTATATAAGCGCAGCCAGCGCCGGCACTTTGCCGGAGAGTGTACAAAAAGCCATCGGTTTCCCATGGACGCCGCAGATGGTCGAGCGTTCACGGCGCTCTGCCGGCGCCACCATCGCCGCTTGCCGCGCCGCGCTGACGGACCCCGGACGGATCGCAGTCAACCTGGCGGGCGGCACCCACCACGCGTTCGCCGACCAGGGCGCCGGTTTCTGCGTCTTCAACGATGCGGCGATCGCGGCCCGGCTGATGCAGGCGGAGCGGCGGGTGCAACGGGTCGCCATCGTCGACCTCGATGTCCACCAGGGCAACGGCACGGCGTCCATCCTGGCCAACGACGATTCGGTTTTCACCCTGTCGCTGCATGGCGAACGCAATTATCCATTTGACAAGGAATGCAGCGACCTGGACGTGGCGCTGGCGGACGGCACCGGCGACCAGGCCTACCTGAGCGCGCTGCAGGATGCATTGGCGGCCATGCTGGAACGCTTCACGCCGCAGCTGATCATTTTCCTGGCGGGCGCCGATCCGCATGAAGGCGACCGACTGGGACGCCTGAAGCTGAGTTTCGACGGCCTCGCGCGGCGCGACGCCATACTGCTGGAGACCGCCGGCCGCCATGCGATACCGGTGGCGATCGCGATGGCCGGCGGTTATGGCAAGAATATACAAGACACGGTGGCGATCCACCTGCAAACTATCTCGCTCGCAGCACACTTCGCGCGCCAGCAGGGCGCCTAGCTGCTTACCCAACCCGGATAATCAATGCATTCAGCCAGCCTTCCCGCCGCACCGCCAGCCCACCGCCTGCTGGCGGCCATGCCCATGGTGTTCGTGCTGCTGTGGAGCACTGGCTTCGTGGTGGCGAAATTCGGCTTGCCGTACGCGCCGCCGCTGACGTTTCTCCTGTTGCGTTTCGCCGGCGTGCTGCTGGTCCTGCTGCCGTTGGTGTTATTGATGCGGGCGCCATGGCCCGCAGGCCAGGTCCGGCATATCGCGTTAGCCGGGATCTTGCTGCAAGGCGGT
This sequence comes from Collimonas fungivorans, assembly GCF_028292705.1. Taxonomy (GTDB): domain Bacteria; phylum Pseudomonadota; class Gammaproteobacteria; order Burkholderiales; family Burkholderiaceae_D; genus Collimonas; species Collimonas fungivorans_B. The sequence goes on from NZ_JAQGLV010000011.1 coordinate 18,053, forward strand.
TACCTGGCCGGTGTCTGGTGCGCCATCAAGCTTGGCATGCCGGCCGGCGTGTCGGCCCTGATTGTCGGCATGCAGCCGATCCTGACAGCATTCGCCGCGCCCTTGATCGGCGAATCGGTGCGGCCGCGCCAATGGCTGGGGCTGCTGCTGGGGATTTGCGGGGTAGGGCTGGTGGTGGCGGCCAAGGTCAGCCTGATCGGCCTGTCCTGGCAAAGCATTTCATTGTGCCTGCTGGCTTTGCTCTCGATTACGCTCGGCACGCTGTACCAGAAACGCAACTGCCCGCAATTCGACCTGCGCACCGGCACCATCATCCAGTTTGCGGCATCGATCGTGGTGCTGTTGCCGTTTGCAATTTTCTACGAACACCTGGGGCCAAGCCTGGACACGGTGCAATGGACGCCGCGTTTCATCGGCGCCTTGCTGTGGTCGATACTGGCCTTGTCGATAGGCGCGATCTTCCTGCTGTTTGCCCTGATACGCAAAAGCGCGGCGACCCGCGTCACCAGCCTGCTTTACCTGACGCCGCCGACCACGGCGCTGATGGCCTGGCTGATGTTCGGCGAAGTCTTCAACCTGCTGGGCATCGCCGGCATGGTGGTGGCGATACTGGGCGTGGTTTTTGTCATGAAAAAATAAGCAGTCCTAAACCGGCAGCAGCATCACCAGTTTAAGCTCAGGCCGGTTGGCCACCCGCAGGTTGACTTGCCGGTACGACAGCTGGCCCAGCGTCGGATGGCTGAAGCGGCGTTCGCCGCCTTCCTTTTCCACCACATCGTGCAGGTTCCAGGCGCGCTTGAACGCGCTGCTGGCGGCGCTCAGGCGCGCCACCAGTTCGGCAATCTCGGGTTCATCCAGGTACATGCCGCAATCGGCGCGGAATTCCGCCGCCAGCCGGCTGGCGCGCTGTTCCCAGTCGCTGATCAGGTTTACCGCGTCGGTCGTGCAGTAGGTGTATTCGAGCAGGTTCCTGCTGGCGGTCTTTTTATCCAGCCAGCCGACGAACAGGGTCTTGGCGGCGCGGTTCCAGGCGACCGCATTCCAGTGGCGGTCCAGCAGGTAGGCCGGGGTCTTGATAGTGTCGGTGACCGCCAGTATTTCGGCCGGGATTTCCTGGCCCAGAGCATTCTGCGCCTGCGGGTCTTTTTTGCCGGACAGTTCAAACAGGTAAGCGCGCTTGGCGCGCGACAGCTGCAAAGCCTCGGCGATCCTTGCCAGCGCTGCCGCCGATACCGACACGGTGCGCCCTTGTTCTATCCAGGTGTACCAGGTGACGCTGATGTCGCACAGCTGGGCCACTTCTTCGCGCCGCAAGCCGGGCGTGCGGCGGCGCGTGCTGCCACCCAGCCGCAATGCCGCGGTCGGGAGCTGGGTGCGCTGGGTCTTGATGAATTCGCCCAGTGCTTTGCGTTTGCCGGTCTGGTCCATGTTTATCCTGTTATTCGTAGTACTAGTATAAGCACTAGTCTTGTAACAGGATAAAAAATAATTACACTGGGTCCTGCCTTGAACGACATTACCTATTACCTATTTTCTGAGGAAAAAACCGATGAGCGTCGCCCGCAATCACGACAAAGTAGTTTCCGAGCAGTTCGGCAGCACCGCCGCCGCCTACCTGACCAGCACCGTCCACGCCCAGGGGGCGGACTTGCAGCAACTGGCCGCCTACGCCAGTAAATTCCCGCAAGGCAAGGCACTCGACGTCGGATGCGGAGCAGGCCACGCAGCTTTCGCCATTGCGCCGCATACCGGCGTGGTGATCGCCTACGACCTCGCCGCCGAAATGCTGGATGTGGTGCAGCACGCCGCCGCCGAGCGCGGATTGAAAAACCTCCACGTGCAGCAGGGCAGCGCCGACCGCCTGCCGTTTGCCGATGCCTCTTTTGAGCTGGTGTGTACGCGATTTAGCGCGCATCATTGGACCAGGCTGCCGGCAGCGCTCGCTGAAATGGCGCGGGTGTTGAAACCGGGCGGCACCTGCATCGTGATCGATACCGCTGCGCCGGAGGATGTGTTGAGCGACACCTATTTCCAGTCCATCGAGTTGCTGCGCGACACCTCGCATGTGCGCAATCGCAGCGTGTCGGGCTGGCGCCAGTTGCTGACCCAGGCCGGATTGCGTCCTGCCGCGGATAAAAGCTGGAAGCTGCCTTTGCAGTTCGATACCTGGGTGGTGCGGATGCGTACGCCGCCGGAACGGGTGGCGGCGATCAAGTCGTTGTGGGACAGTGCGCCGTCGGAAGTATCGGCTTACTTCGAGCTGCAGGACGATTACTCGTTTTCGATAGACGTGGTGCAGCTTGAATGTTACAAATAGTCAGAATATCTGGGCCAGGAGTTGCGGTAAAATCTATCTCGCAAATTCTGGTCCAGACATCGAAAGTCGTTTAATTTAGTGCGCTAACCCTCTAATTCTCTTGCGATTTTTCGGATATTTGCCTACACTGCCACAAAGTTATAGATCGCCGCATATTGGAGCCGCAAATGGGCAAATCCGCGTTAATTGTTTTTTTGTCACTCTTCCTCGTGCTCGCGAACGCGCCCGTTGCCCTTGCTTCAGCTCAAACTAAACACAGCACCGCCAAAAAAGCCGCCAAAAAACCTGCGGCTGATAGTGCTTCCGCCAGTAAAAAAGCCGTAGCCAAATCCGGTTCCAGGAAACGTGTCGTGATCTCGGCGCGCGGCCGTAGCAATACCGCGTCTTTCAATAAAAATGAAAAGCTGGTGAAGAAAGTAGTGATGGTCCACGGCCGTCGCAAAGTGACTTACCAGCGCATCGCATTCGCACCGATGGTGCCGGCTTTGCCGCCGGTACTGTCTGCCGGCGAGCAGGCCGGACTGAACCTGACGCGCGATCCGCTCGAGCTGAAATCGAGCGTGGCGCTGGTGCTGGACCAGAACAGTTCGGAAGTACTGCTGGATAAAAATTCCCACATCGCATTGCCGATCGCGTCGCTGACCAAGCTGATGACCAGCATGGTGGTGGTGGAATCGAAACAGGACATGAATGAAGTGCTGACCGTGACCGATGACGACATCGATCGCGAAAAGCACAGCAGCTCGCGCTTGCGCATAGGTTCGCAGCTGACGCGCGCCGACATGCTGCACATCGCCTTGATGAGCTCCGAGAACCGCGCCGCATCTGCGCTCGGCCGCTCCTACCCTGGCGGCTTGCCGGCGTTTGTGGTGGCCATGAACGCCAAGGCCCGGGCGCTCGGCATGACCGAAACCCACTATGTCGATTCAACCGGCCTGTCGCACTTGAATGTCGCCAGCGCCCGCGATCTGTCGCGCCTGGTGATGGCTGCCTACCAGCATCCTGTCATCCGCCAGTATTCGACCGATTCCAAATATGTCGTGGAGCCGGGCGGCCGTCCGCTGCAATACTCGACATCGAATCACCTGGTCGAAAATCCTGAGTGGCAGATCGGTTTGCAAAAGACCGGATACATCAACGAAGCGGGCCGTTGCATGGTCATGCAGACCACGATTGACGGCCGCCAGATCGTGATGGTGTTCCTCGATTCGCGCGGCAAGTATTCGCGCCAGGCAGATGCAGACCGGGTCCGCAAATGGCTGGCCGATGCGCATCCTGCCACGTTGACGCGGGTAAAAATCGCCGACGGCCAGACCTAGGATCTACCCCGGGACGTAGACTAAGCAGACCGGATTATCATCCGGCATAAAAAAAACAGAGTTTATTCGCAATGAATAAACTCTGTTTTTTTTATGCCCTGTTTTTTATGTCTCGCTGCGATGCTGTGTTTACTGTTGCGAGGTATATCCCAGCACGGCGGAAATCTGGTTCGCGGTGCTGATCAGGTCCTCCACCCATTCCTCTTGCAGGCGATCGGCCGGCGCCGAGATCGACAGGCCGGCCACCATCTTGCCGGAATCGTCGCGGATGCCGGCCGCCATGCAGCGTACGCCCAGTTCCAGTTCCTCGTTGTCGCGCGCATAACCGAGCGCGCGTACCAGGCTCAGTTCGCGCTCCAGCTTGCTGAGGTCGGTAATGGAGTTCTTGTTGTGTCCTGCCAGTCCGGTGCGGGTGGCGTAGGCGCGCACCATTTTCGGATCGTCGATGGACAGGAACAGTTTGCCGGTGGAGGTCAGGTGCAGCGGCGCCCGGCCGCCGATGGCGCGCACCACCTGCATACCTGAGCGTTCTGAAAATGCACGGTCGATGTAGACGATTTCATCGCTTTGGCGCACCGACAGGTTGACCGTCTGGTTGGTCTTGCGATGCAAGCCGCGCATGAAGTCTAGCGCTGCTTCGCGCACGTTGAGCCGGCTTTTGACGACATTGCCCAGTTCCAGCAGGCGCATGCCCAGCCGGTAGCTGCCCGGCTCGGAGCGGTCGACAAAACGTTTTACCACCAGGTCGTTGAGGATCCGGTGCGCGGTCGACGGATGCAAGCCGGTGACGGCCGATAATTCTTTCAGGCTGACCGGATCAGGGTAGAGCGCCAGCGTATCAAGCAGCGAAATCATGCGCTCGATAACCTGGATCGAAATCTTATCGGTGTCGTCGGTAGTAGCTGTTTTCATTGGCGTAATGGTGCATTGCAATGGAATGTTTATATCATAATGTGAAAAGTTATGCTTTGTTATTGTCGCCGATTAGAGTGCATTCACGAGCCGGCGCGCTGGTGCAGGCCATAGGAAAAGCATTTGGCGTGCAGCGCAGCAAGGCTGTTAAAATTCGCTAACGCAAACCGGCGTTTCCATCACAGCAAGCCAGGCCTAGCACAGCATGAGCGAAAACAAGCAATCACCGCAGTCGCAAGAGCAGCAGCCGATCAGCGAATTCAAGAGCACCAGCGGGTTCAAGAGGATTTTTTCAGCGTTCTTCTATTCGGCGGAAGGTTTCAAGTCGGCCTGGAAAAACGAGCATGCATTCCGCCAGGAACTGATGATCGTCATTCCCGGCATCATTGTCGCCTTGCTGCTGCCGGTGACGCCGCTGCAGAAACTGCTGCTGATCGCAGTGCTGGTCTGGATCATCATCATCGAGCTGATCAATTCGGCGATTGAAGCGGTGGTGGACCGGGTTTCGCTGGAACGCAATCCACTGTCCAAGAACGCCAAGGATTTCGGCAGCGCCGCGGTGCTGCTGACTTGCGTGCTGGCTGTCGCTACCTGGGCCGTGATTCTTTACCCCGTTCTGTCCCAAGGCTAAATCCTGCAAAGAAGCTTTTTCGGTTTTCTGTTGCTCATGAATCCATGTTTATGTATATTTGTACGTGTTTATGCATGATTTGAAGCGATATGAATACTGCCAACCTCCTTCTTAAAGAGCGTCACGCTTTTATCCAAGAGCGCCTGCTGGCCGACGGCCGGGTGCTGGCGCTCGATCTGGCGCAGCAACTGAACGTTTCGGAAGACACCATCCGGCGCGACCTGCGCGACCTCGCGGCCGCCGGTTTGTGCACCCGGGTGTACGGCGGCGCGCTGCCGCCGCCCCCTGCAGCCGGGCCGCTGGCTGAAAGGCGGAGCCAGGCGCCGGAGCGCAAGGCACGGCTGGCGCAGGCGGCAATCTCGCTGGTAGTGGCAGACAGCGTGCTGTTCATCGACGCCGGTTCGACCAACCTGGCGATTGCCGCTGCTCTGCCGCAACTGCCGCTGACGGTCGTCACCAATGCCGCGGCAGTCGCGCTGGCGTTGCAGGACCGGCCGGCGATTGAACTGATCATGATCGGCGGCCGGGTTAACCGGCGCAGCGGCGCCAACCTGGGCGCCGCCGCCTTGCGCGACGCCGAACGCATGCGGCCCGATATCTTTTTCCTGGGCGGCTGCGGCCTCGACGCTGCGGCCGGCATTACCTGTTTCAACTACGAAGAAGCCGAATTCAAGCGCAGCCTGGCATCGGCCAGCAAGTCGGTGCTGGTGGCGGCTATCAGCGAAAAATTCGGCACCGCGGCGCCCTATGCGGTGCTGCCTGCCGCCCATCTTACCTACCTCGCGCTTGAGTCCGAGACAGACAGCCACCAGGCCGACGGCTTTGCCCGGCAAGGTGTGCAACTGCTGTACGCAAACGCTGACTGACCTGAAAGCCCAACCATGAACCCTATCGGTCCGAAGCAACGTCTCTCCACCCGCCTGGCATTCCTGAGCGCCGGCCTGGCCATGGCGGCCTGGGCGCCGCTGGTGCCGTACGTCAAGGCGCGGCTGGGACTGGAGGAGGCCGAGCTTGGCTTGCTGCTGCTGTGCCTGGGCGTCGGCTCCTTGCTGGCCATGCCGCTCACCGGCGTGCTGGCGGCGCGCCTCGGCTGCCGGCGCGTGGTCCTGGTCGCCGGCGGCGTGGCTTACCTGCTGCTGCCTTGCCTGTCGCTGGCGGCCAGTCCGCTGCAGCTGGCGCTTGCCTTGTTCATCTTCGGAGCTGCTATCGGCACCCTCGACGTCGCCATGAATATCCAGGCCGTGATGGTGGAAAAAGCCAGCGGCGGCGCCCTCATGTCTGGTTTCCACGGCCTGTTCAGCGTCGGCGGATTCCTTGGCGCCGGCGGCATGGCGCTGCTGTTGTGGAGCGGTTTGAGCCCGCAATGGGCAAGTGTCGTTGCGGCCGCCATCGTGGCGCTGGTGTTGGCGGTGGCCGGTCCGCACTTGCTGCGCGAGCCGGAATCGGGCGAACGCGGGGCCTTGTTCGTGCTGCCGCATGGCGCGGTGATCTTTATCGGCGTGCTGTGTTTTATCGTATTCCTGGTGGAGGGCGCAATCCTCGACTGGAGCGCGCTGTTCCTGACCGCCTCCCGCGGCCTGGACGCCAGCCAGGGCGGACTCGGTTACGCCGCCTTCGCCATCGCCATGACCAGCGGCCGCCTCAGCGGCGACCGCATCGTCAGGCGTTTCGGCGGCAAGCGTGTGCTGCTGCTGGGCGGCCTGTGCGCCGCCGGCGGCTTTTTTGTGGCGGTGCTGGCGCCGACCGCCGGCGCGGCCTTGCTCGGTTTTGTACTGATCGGGCTGGGCGCATCCAATATCGTGCCTATCCTGTTCAGCGCCGCCGGCAGCCAGTCTGCGATGCCGGCCAGCCTGGCGATCGCCGCCATCACCACCATCGGTTACGCCGGCATCCTGGCTGGTCCTGCCCTGATCGGCTTCGTGGCGCATGCCAGCAGCCTGAGCATCGCCTTCGGCGGCCTGGGCTGCGCATTGCTGCTGGTGGCCTCCAGCGCCTATCTTGGCGTAGCCAGGAACTAGCGGAACCGCGCGGCGCTGATGAACTGCGAGTAGGTCTCGCACCAGATGACGACCGTGTTGTATTTGTCCAGGTCAAGCGGCTGCGCCGGCTTGACGATAAAACGGTCGAAGGTCTTGATTTCCCCTACGCGCAGGGAGCGCTCCTTGAGCTTGAGGAAATCCGCCTTGTTGTCAATATATCCGGATGTCAGATATACCTTGTAGTCGGGGCCGGGGGCGATGCTACCTTCGAAGACGATGGCGTCGTCGCTTAGGGTCACCGTGCCTTGCGCCCAATGCAGGAAATCGCTTCCCGGCAAATCCTTCTTGAACATCCCGCTATGGCGCGCCGCGCTGCTTGCCTGTTTAAGCTCGGCTGGGCTCGGGCCGGCGCCGGCGGTGAGAATCGGCAATAGATAGATGCCGCCGGCAAAACCAATGGCAACAGCCAGCAGGTGGGAGGCGAAATAGGCAAGGAATCTTTTCATGTACGGTCTCGGCAAGAGGGATGGGCAACACTGTAGTCATCTAGTCGCCCGATATTGCAATTCCTTACAGCTTGTAAAGCTAT